>JAKCCH010000003.1 GCA_021838945.1 Actinomycetes bacterium | reverse complement strand
GGATCGCGCACCGGCCTGGTTCCATAACCTGTGCGCCAGGTCGGATGTCGAGGTCCAGATAGGTCGCAGGCGATTCTCTGGAAGTGCCACCGTCATCGACTCGACGGACGCCGATTATCCACGACTCTGGGAACTCATGAACGGGACCAACAACAGGCGGTATGACGCGTACCAGTCGAAGACCGCTCGACCGATCCCCCTGGTCGCCATTGTTGCAAACGCCAGGAAACCAGCCCTATAGGTCATCCGCAACGTGCCGTTCCCGAACGGCTGGCGACTAGAGGTGATTTGTCTCATCTGATCGGAGGAAAGATCGCCACCCTCCACGCCCGCCAGGGCGAGCTGGCCTCGCTGCTCGAAGCCGAGCAGGAGCCCACCGTCACCCAAGTCCACCTCGACGAGCTACGTCACCACGTCATCGACACCATCGAACACGGTGACCCCGAAGCCCAGAAGGGACTCCTCCAAGCACTGGTCGCCCGAATCGAAGTCGAAAGCCGTACGTCGGTGCGCCCCTACTTCCGAGTCCCGCTCGATGGAGGTGACCTGACGGAGCCGATCCCTTCCGACATCGGAAAGGTTCGACCACCGTCAGGGTCGGCGCCCCCGGCAGGACTCGAACCTGCGCACCCGGCTCCGGAGGCCGGTGCTCTATCCACTGAGCTACGAGGGCCGGAATTTGAGGACACGGGGCGCCGACAGCTCCGGCGGGCACGGTCTGCCCCCTGCTCGGTTGCATGCTAGCCCTCGTTCGGCCATCCTCAGATTGGGATGAGCGCAGAAACGACGCTCGCGAGGGCGATCACCGAGCAGTTGGCGCGACTCGGTGTCGACGCGCCGGCCGACGCGGTTCAACTCTCGCGGCCGCAGCGGCCGGAGCACGGCGACTGGTCGACCAACGTCGCCCTCATCCTTTACAAGCAAGCCGAACGCAGACCGCGGGATCTGGCCGAGGAGCTCGCCGGAGCGCTCCGCGACTCGACGATCGAGCACGTGGAAGCGATCGAAGTGGCCGGGCCGGGCTTCATCAACTTCAAGCTCTCCCCGCGCTGGCTGCATGACATCTTGAGGGAAGTCGTGGCCGGAGGCGAGACCGGTTACGCGAGCCCCGATCTCGGTCGCGGCGAGCGGGTGCAGATCGAGTTCGTCTCGGCCAACCCCACCGGGCCCCTGCACGTCGGCAACGGATGGTTCGCCTCCTACGGCGACGCGCTCGGAAGGATCATGAGTCGCGCCGGATGGAAGGTGCAGCGCGAGTACTACGTGAACGACACCGGCGGGCAGATCCGGGCCCTCGGCGAGAGCATCCTCGCCCGCCGCCGGGGAGAGAGCGTGCCCGAAGGCGGTTACCAGGGCGCGTACGTCGCCGAGCTGGCCGAGCAGTACGACGGTCCCGAGGAGGTGGTCGCTGCCGGCCGGTTCGCCGCCGATCGAATCCTCGACAACATCAAGGAGACGTTGGAGCAGATCCACGTCCGCTTCGACGAGTGGTACTCGCAGGCGTCGATCGAAGAGAGCGGGCAGGTCGCCGACACCATCGCCTTCCTCCGCCGGCAGGGCCACGTGTACGAGGAAGACGGTGCAGTGTGGTTGCGCTCCACAGCGTTCGGAGACACGCGCGATCGTGTGCTCGTCAAGTCGAATGGAGATGCGACGTACTTGGCCGGGGATCTCGCCTACCACCGGGACAAGTTCCTGGTGAGGGGGTTCGACCGGGTCATCAACGTCTGGGGGGCCGATCACCACGGGCAGGTGGCCTCGATCAAGGCGGGAGTGGAAGCCCTCGGCGTGGAGCCGGGGCGCCTCGAAGTCCGCCTCGGGCAGCTCATCTCGCTCGTGGGCCACCGCATGTCCAAACGAGCAGGCATCTACGTCCCGCTCTCCGACCTCATCCAGATCCTCGGTGCCGATGCCGCACGCCTCGTGACGCTCCTCGCCTCCATCGACCAGGCGACGACGCTCGACCTCGACAGGCTGACGGCCGAGTCGGCGGAGAATCCCGTGTACTACGTGCAGTACGCCCATGCCCGGATCGCGTCGATCGATCGCGTGGCGGC
The DNA here is from genome assembly GCA_021838945.1 of Actinomycetes bacterium. Taxonomy (GTDB): domain Bacteria; phylum Actinomycetota; class Acidimicrobiia; order Acidimicrobiales; family Bog-793; genus JAKCCH01. The sequence continues at coordinate 63,380 of JAKCCH010000003.1, read as the reverse complement.
CGAGCGCGGGATAGCCCGAGTGCCGATCGAGGCGACCGACCTCAGCCTGCTCACGCACCCGCGCGAGCTCGATGTCCTGCGGTCGCTCGTGGAGCTGCCGCGGGTCGTCACCGACGCCGCCCTCGAACGCGCTCCGTACAAGGTCACGAACTGGGTGAGGTCGCTCGCGGCGGCCTTTCACGGCTTCTACCACGACTGCTACGTCATGGGTGAGGATGTGCCGCCCGAGCTGACACAAGCGCGGCTGTGGCTCGTGGAAGCGGCTCGCATCGGGCTTGCGATCGGGCTCGGGCTCCTCGGAGTTGACGCACCAGAACAGATGTGACGGAAGCCGATGTGACGCCGTCCACCGCGCCGATCGCTCGCCACCTGTTGCCGTTGACGGCGGCTCGGGGATCCTCCGGCGCCCTCTCGGTGGGCGGGGTCGATCTCCTCGAGCTGGCGGAGGAGTTCAGCACGCCGCTGTTCGTGTACGACGAGCAGCATCTGCGCGCTCGTTGCCGGGAAGCCGTCGCTGCCTTCGGGAGTGGTGTGGCGTACGGGACGAAGGCGTTCCTGTGCAAGGCGATGGCGGCTCTCGCCTCGGAGGAGGGGATGTTCCTCGACGTGGCATCGGGCGGGGAGCTCGCGATCGTGCTCGCCGCCGGCGTGCCCCCCGACCGGCTGGTGCTCCACGGCAACAACAAGTCGTCCGAGGAGCTCTCCGCCGCGCGCGCTGCCGGGATCGGCCGGATCGTGGTCGACTCGTTCGACGAGATCGACCGGCTCGGCTCCTTGCTTCCTGCACTCGGAGCGCCCGCGCCCGCCCTCCTCGTTCGAGTGACGCCCGGGGTGGAGGCGCACACGCACGAGTACGTCATGACCGGCCAGGAGGACACGAAGTTCGGCTTCAGCCTGGCGTCCGGAGCTGCCGACGAGGCGATCGCGGCACTTCGCAAGCTCGATGGCGCGGAGGTGCTCGGGGCTCACGCGCACGTCGGCAGCCAGATCTTCCGGACTGACGTCTACGCACGCGAGGTGGCGGCTATCGCGCCGTTCGTCCGCCGCCACGGCCTCGCCGAGCTCTGCATCGGCGGTGGGCTCGGCGTGGCGTACCTGAACGGTGAGCACGCGCCGGCGCTGGCGGAGTGGGCGGCGGTGGTCCGGTCGGCCTGCGTCGCTGCGCACCTCCCCGAGGGCGTCGCCGTGACCGCCGAGCCCGGTCGGGCGATAGTCGCCACAGCCGGTCTGACGCTGTATCGGGTGGGCACCGTGAAGCGCCTGCCTGGGCTGCGCACCTACGTCTCCGTCGACGGCGGGATGAGCGACAACCCACGGCCGGTCCTCTACGGAAGCGGGTACGAGGCCTTCCTGGTGCGCAGTCCCGACGCGCCGCGGCCGATGCCCGTCCGCATCGTCGGGAAGCACTGCGAGTCCGGCGACGTGGTCGTCGGCGACGCCCGGCTGCCGAACGACGTCGAGGTCGGCGACGTCCTCGCGACGCCGGTGACCGGTGCGTACGGGTTCGCGATGGCGTCGAACTACAACCGGGTCCCCCGTCCGGCCGTGGTCTTCGCCGGGGGCGGGTCGGCCCGGATCGTCGTGCGCCGCGAGACGGTGGAGGACTTGCTCCGGCTCGAGCCCTGAGGCGGGGAGAGCACGCGGCAGATCTCGGCGGCCAGCTCAGGCGGCCAGATCTCGGCCCGATCGGGCGCGAGTACCGTGTGGCCGTGACCAGCACCTGTGCAGAGCCGGTGCGTCTCGGGCTGCTCGGGTGCGGGAACGTGGGAGCTGCGTTTCTCGCGCTCGTCGATGGAGATGCCGAGGCGATCGCGGCGCGCACGGGCATCCGGCTCGAGGTCGTGAGCGTCGCGGTCCGCGACGCCACGCGGCTCCGCCCGGAGGGGATCTCGCCCGCTCAGCTGTCAGGCCGGGTCACCACTGATGCAGCAACCGTCGTCAAGGACCCGAACGTCGAGATCGTCGTCGAGCTGATCGGCGGGATCGAGCCGGCCCGCACCCTCGTCCTCGACGCCTTGGCGGCGGGGAAGCCGGTCGTGACGGCGAACAAGGAGCTCGTGGCAGCTTGCGGCGCCGAGCTGCTCTCGGCCGCAGAGGCAGCAGGTGTCGACCTGTTGTTCGAGGCCTCGGTCGCCGGTGCCATCCCGCTCGTGCGGTTGCTCAAGGAGTCGCTTGCCGGCGAGCAGATCCTGCGACTCACCGGGATCGTGAACGGGACGACCAATTACATGCTGACCCGCATGAGCGAGGAGGGCCTCGGCTACCCCGAGGCGCTGGCGGACGCCCAGGCGCTCGGGTACGCGGAGGCCGACCCGACGGCCGACGTCGAGGGCTACGACGCCGCCGCGAAAGCTGCCATCGTGGCCGGGATCGCGTTCGATGCCGACGTGGTCGCAGCCGACGTGTACCGGGAGGGGATCTCGGCCATCGGCGCCAGCGACATCGAGTTCGCGCACCGGCTCGGCTACGAGGTGAAGCTCCTCGCAGTCGCTGAGAGGGTCGATGAGCACGGCTCTACGGCGGTCTCGGTGCGTGTGCACCCTGCCATGGTCCCGACCGACCACCCGCTCGCGAGCGTTCGTGGCGCATTCAACGCCGTGTTCGTGGAGGGCGATGCGGCGGGAGAGCTGATGATCTACGGCCGCGGTGCGGGCGGGCGGCCGACGGCGAGCGCCGTCCTCGGCGACGTCATCGAAGCCGCGCACCACGTCCGGGAGCAGACGCGGGCACGTTCGGCGATGCGGAGGCGACCCGTCCTGCGCCCCATCTCGGCGCTGCGGACCCAGTACTACCTGTCGCTCGACGTCGCTGACCAGCCGGGTGTGCTCGCCGCGGTCGCCTCCGTGTTCGGTGAGCACAACGTGTCGATTCGTTCGATGGAACAGGTCGGCCTCGGGAGCGAGGCGCGCCTCGTCTTCATCACCCACACAGCTCTCGAGGCGGACGTTCAGGCGACAATCGCCGAGCTGGCCGGCCTCGACTCGGTCGAGCGGATCGGGTGTGTGCTGCGCGTGATCGGGCCCGACCCGTCAGGACCGTGACGGCGCAGGAGATGAGCCGGCTAGCTGGTCGCCGCGCCTGGCGGGGGATCATCGAGGAGTACCGGCCCTATCTGCCGGTCACCGACGAGACGCCCGTCGTGACGCTGCTCGAGGGGGCGACGCCCCTGTTGCCCGCCCCACGGCTGTCAGCACGTGTCGGCGCCGAGGTGTTCTTGAAGCTCGAAGGGTTGAACCCGACGGGATCCTTCAAGGACCGCGGCATGACCCTCGCGATATCGAGGGCGGCCGAGGCGGGAGCGGAGGCGGTCGTCTGCGCGTCTACCGGCAACACCTCGGCATCTGCGGCCGCGTACGGCGCCCGGGCCGGGATGGTGTGCGCCGTCCTGATCCCCGAAGGTCACATCGCGCTCGGGAAGCTCGCCCAGGCCCTCGTCCACGGCGCCCGCGTCGTGCAGGTGCGTGGCAATTTCGACGTCGCGCTCGAGATCGTGCGAGAGCTGCCGGCGAGAGCTCCCGTGGTCGTCGTCAACTCGATCAACCCGGACCGCATCGCGGGGCAGATGACCGGAGCCTTCGAGATCGTCGACGTGCTCGGCGATGCGCCCGACGTACATTGCATCCCGGTCGGCAACGCCGGGAACATCACCGCCTACTGGCGTGGTTATCTCGAGTATCGGAAGGCGGGTCGTTCGAGCGTGCTGCCGAGGATGCTGGGGTTCCAAGCCGCGGGTGCCGCTCCGATCGTGAACGGTGCAGCGGTCGAGAACCCGGAGACGATCGCCACCGCCATCCGCATCGGCAACCCCGCCTCGTGGTACGGCGCGACAGCTGCCGCGAGCGAGTCCGGCGGAGGCATCCACGCCGTCACCGACGACGAGATCCTCCAGGCGTACCGCTTCCTCGCGGAGGAGGAGTCGGTGTTCTGCGAGGCCGCGTCGGCCGCCTCGGTCGCCGGCCTCGTCAAGGTCGGAGTGCCGGAAGGGAGCCGGGTCGTCTGCGTTCTCACCGGGCACGGGTTGAAGGATCCCGATCTTGCGATCAGCCAGCTGACGGTGCCAACGGCCGTGGACGCTGACATGGACTCAGTGCTTGCGGCGATCGGCCTCTAGCTGGCGCGCCGAGGACCGGGGACGCGTAACGGGTACGTGCGAAAGGCGGTAATCTCTTCCTAGGCGGTTCGGCTAGGGGACCGGACGGGTAACCACACACCGAGGGTTGTTGCCTGATGCCAACCGCTCGCACTACCATCGGCTTCACCTTCGCTCGTCGTCGCGAAAGCACCTTTACCAACTCACCTCATCTCAGAGGAAGCGACCGTAGAGGCGGGGGAAGAGCAGGAGACGCCTCGGTCTGCGCGTCTCACGCCACTTTTCCCGGTTGCCTACCCGACGATCAGCGACATTGCGGGTGACGCGGGGCACGGTTCGTCCGGGTCCCGGGGCCCGATGATGCCGGCGGTAGCGAAGCCACTCGGATGTATCCCACCGCCGGTCGGCTGGGAGCCCCCAGCCTTCCCGGCAAACCGAATGCAGACCGCGACACCAACGAAGAGAGGAAGTCGATGAGCCCAGAGCAGCTCGAGCGTTCGATCCTGGAGCGCAAGGCAAGCGATGAGCTGCGAGCCATTGCCACGGCGATGTCGCTCGAAACGGCGCCCCGCACGAAGAAGGCGGACCTCGTCAACCAGATCCTGCGTGCAGCGGGTGTGGAAGTGGATGGTTCCGCCTCGAACGGCCACGGAACCGACGCCACGGCGTCGGGTGGCGGCCGCGCGGCGAGCGACGAGGCGGAGACGAGCGCCGGACAAGCCGACGGCGAGGCAAGCTCGAACGGCAAGGCGACCGCTGCGAAGCGGCCAGGTCGCACCCGGGCAGCGAAGAAGGATGCGTCGGTGCCGAGCTCCGGCGCGGACTCGACGGTCGACGGCGCAGATGCCGGCGCCGCCCCTGCGCAGGCTGGGAGCGACCAGGAGTCCGAACCGGTTGTCGCGTCGGGCGCGGACGCACCAGAGTCGCCGCGCTCCCCCGCCTCGCAGGCCGACACGCGGCCGGACGAGCGTCCGTCGGCGAACGGTTCCGGTGCTGCCGAGTCCCGCGACCGAGCGCGGTCGAACGCGCCCGCCGCAGACGGTGGCGACACCTCCGCTGACGGGGGCGCCGACCCGGCTGCGAGTGGCGGCGAGAGTGGAAACGGATCGCAGCCCCACGGCGGCGGTGCGGCAACGCAGATTCGTTCGCAGCAGAGCCAGCAGAGCCAGCAGAGCCAGCAGAGCCAGCAGAACCAGAACCGGCAGCAGTTCCAGGGCGGCCAGCCGGCCGAGGCGGGCAACCGCCGCAGCCGCCGCCGGCGCGGGCGTGACCGGGAGCGCGGCGAACGTGAGCTGCAGGGAGGTCAGGCTGATGCGCCCTTCCAGGGTGAGCTCGTGCCCGTCAAGGGACTGCTCGACCTGCGGGACGAGGGTTACGGCTTCCTCCGCACGAGCGGTTACCTGCCGAGCCCGAAGGACGTCTACGTCTCGATCAGCCAGGCGCGCCGTTTCGGCCTGCGTCGTGGCGATGCCATCGAGGGCGGCTGCCGCCCCGCCGGCCCGAGCGAGAAGTACCCGGCGCTCCTGCGCATCGACACGATCTGTGGGATGGCACCGGAGGAGGCGGCGCGGAGGCGGCGTTTCGAAGATCTGACACCGCTCTTCCCGGACGAGCGGCTGCGCCTCGAGATGCCGGACGACCCGGCGAACCTCACGGCTCGGATCGTCGATCTCATCTCGCCGATCGGAAAGGGCCAGCGTGGCCTCATCGTGTCACCGCCGAAGGCTGGCAAGACGACGGTCCTCAAGCAGATCGCCCATTCCATCGAGGCGAACAACCCCGACGTGCACCTCATGGTCCTCCTCGTCGAGGAGCGGCCGGAAGAGGTGACGGACATGCGGCGATCGGTGAAGGGCGAGGTGATCGCCTCGACGTTCGACCGCCCGTCGGAGGAGCACACGGCCGTCTCGGAGCTCGCCATCGAACGGGCGAAGCGGCTCGTCGAGCTCGGTCGTGACGTCGTCATCATCCTCGACGGCATCACGCGGCTCGCCCGGGCGTACAACCTGGCGCAGCCCGCAACCGGCCGGATCATGTCAGGTGGTGTCGACTCCGGTGCCCTGTACCCGCCGCGGAAGTTCTTCGGTGCGGCACGGAACATCGAGGAGGGCGGTTCGCTCACCATCCTCGCGACGGCCCTCGTCGAGACGGGCTCCAAGATGGACGAGGTCATCTTCGAGGAGTTCAAAGGCACCGGCAACATGGAGCTCCGCCTCGACCGCAAGCTTGCCGAACGGCGGATCTACCCGGCGATCGACGTGAACGCGAGCTCGACGCGACACGAGGAGCTGCTGTTCGACCGGAACCAGCTGCAGCAGGTGTGGAAGCTGCGGCGGGTGCTGAACGCGCTCGGCTCCGAGGGCAACGCGGCCGCGGGACTCGAGCTGCTGATGGACAAGATCAAGCAATCCCGTTCGAACGAGGACTTCCTCGCAGAGATCGCGAAGGCGCCGATCCCCAACAACTGAGGTCCGCCGAGCCCCGGCAGGAGCTGGTGGGCACCCGGTGAGCGACAGATCCCGCAGGAGTTCTGCTCCTCCGCCGGGCCCGTTCGAGGTCGATGTGAATTCCCGTAGACTGTGCGCGCCATGAAAGCCGACATCCACCCGAACTACGTGCTGGCGACTGTCCACTGCTCGTGCGGCAACACGTTCCAGACGCGCTCGACGAAGGCCGACCTTCATGTCGAGTTGTGCAACGAGTGCCACCCCTTCTACACGGGCAAGCAGAAGCTGGTCGACACCGGTGGCCGGGTGGAGCGCTTCGAGCGCCGCTACGGCCCGCGCAGGTCGAAGACGTCCTGAACGCCGCTCCCGGAGGCGGCGACCGGGAACGAGCCGAGACCAACTGTCGCGGCGCTCGGGACCGTGCCTCGACCGAGCGTCCCCCCACGCCCGACCTAACCTCGTCCCGTGCTCGAACGACTTCCTGAGTTCGAGGCGGAGTACGAGGACGTCCTCGCCCGCTTGGCCGATCCCTCGATCGGCAACGACCCGCGCCAGCTGCGCGATCTCTCGCGCCGTCACAAGGAGCTCGAGAATCTCGTCCGCACGATGCGGGAGCTGAGGGGAGCCGAGGACGACGTCTCGACGGCCCGCGAGCTGCACGGCGAGTCCACCGGCGAGGAGCGCGAGCTGGCACAGCAGGAGATCGAGGCAGCCGAATCGCGGGCGGCGCGCCTCGAGGACGAGCTGCGAACCCTGCTTCTGCCGAAGGACCCGAACGACGGCCGCAACGTCATCGTGGAGATCCGTGGAGCAGAGGGCGGGGAGGAGGCGAACCTCTTCGCGAAGGACCTGTACGACATGTACCTGCGCTACGCCGACCGGCGCGGGTGGCGGGTCGAGGTGCTCGACCTGCGCGAGTCGGATCTGAACGGGATCGACTCGGTGACGTTCGTCGTGAAGGGTGAGGACGCCTGGCAGCGACTGAAGCACGAGGCAGGGCCTCACCGGGTCCAGCGCGTCCCGGTGACAGAGTCGCAGGGACGTGTGCACACGTCCTCGGCGGCCGTGAACGTGCTGCCGGAGGCGGACGAGGTCGAGATCGAGATCGACCCGAACGACCTCCGCGTCGATGTGTACCGCTCCACCGGGCCGGGCGGGCAGTCCGTCAACACGACCGACTCCGCCGTGCGCATCACACACCTTCCGACGGGCCTCGTGGTCTCGATGCAGGACGAGAAGAGCCAGATCCAGAACCGGGCGCGGGCGATGCAGGTGCTGAGGGCCCGCCTCTACGAACTGGAGCAGAGCCGCCAGGATGCGGAGCTCGCCGTCCAGCGCAAGGCCCAGGTCGGCTCGGGCGGGAGGTCCGAGAAGATCCGCACGTACAACTTCAAGGAGAACCGGGTCACCGACCACCGGATCAACCTCACCCTCTACAAGCTCGACCGAATCCTCATGGGCGATCTCGACGAGATCGTCGACGCCCTCGTCGCCGATGAGCGGATCCGCCAGCTCCAGAGCGCCTGAGCGCCGCCTGCTCGCCCGCGAGGTCGAGAAGCTCGTCGGCAGCGCGCGGGAAGCTCGCTGGATCGTCGAGGAGGTGGGGGGTGACGAGGTGCGGGCCACTGCTCTCGCCCTGCGTCGGATGGCAGGCGAGCCGCTGCAGCACGTCCTCGGTCACTGGGGGTTCCGGCGGCTGGACGTCGTGACGGATGGCCGCGCCCTTGTCCCGAGACCAGAAACGGAGACCGTCGTCGACCTCGCCCTCGCTCACCTCCGACGGTTGCGCGTGGCGGGCGCGTTGTGGATCGCCGATCTCGGCACGGGCTCGGGCGCCATCGCCTGCGCGCTCGCCGACGAGCTGGACCCTCGGCTCGACGTGCACATCCTTGCCGCGGAGGCGTCTGCCGACGCGCTCGCGCTGGCGAGGGAGAACGTGGAGCGGACGAAGACCGGTGGCCGTGTCGAGCTCGTGAAGGGGGACTGGTTCGAAGCGCTGCCTCCGGAGGCCGGAGGGCGGCTCGACCTGATCGTGTCGAACCCCCCGTACCTGGCCGAGGCGGAGCTGGCGATGCTCGACGCCGTCGTCCGCGACCACGACCCGCACCGCGCCCTCATCGCCGGGCCGAGCGGGCTCGAGTGCCTCGAGCACCTGATCACCGGTGCGCCCGAGTGGCTCGCTCGGGGCGGAGCCCTCGTGCTCGAGATCGCTCCGCATCAGAGGGAGGCCGTGATGGACCTGGCCGCCCGGACAGGCTTCCGCATGGCGCGGGTGCACGACGACCTCGCCGGCCGGCCGCGGGTGCTGGTGGCGGAGCGTTGATGACGGCAAAAGCACTCGACCGGGCCGTGGAAGCAGTAGCCCGGGGCGCCGTGATCGGGATCCCGACGGACACGGTCTACGGGATCGGCGCCGATGCGCGCCTCCCCGGAGCGTCTCGCCGCATCTTCGAGGTGAAGGGTCGCCCGGAGTCGGTTGCGCTCCCCGTGCTGATCGGGGAGCCCGGCGATGCAGGAGCGCTCGCAGAGCTCGATGACCGGGCTCGCCGCCTCATCGAGCACCATTGGCCGGGGCCGCTCACACTCGTGTTGCGCCGAGCGCCGGGTGTCCTGCTCGACCTCGGTGGCGACCCGAACACGGTCGGGCTCCGCTGTCCCGACCATCTCGTGGCGAGGGCGATCCTGCGTCGCACAGGACCGCTCGCCGTCACGAGCGCCAATCCCCACGGCGGTGCGCCTGCCCACACGGCTGCCGAGGTGCGCGACCGGCTCGGGCCGAACGTCGAGCTCGTGGTCGACGGCGGCACGTGCGACGGCTCGCCGTCCACCGTCATCTCCCTTGTCTCGGAGGAGGCTCTCGTGATGCGTGAGGGAGCCCTTGCCGGGCAAGCGCTGCTGGAGGAGCTCGGCGGAGGCGCACCTTTTTCGGCGACAGGACCCGATCGGTAGACTCCGACCGATGACACCGGCTTCGCGCGGCGCGTCCCCGCTCGCCTTCGTTGCCTCCGGGGTGCTCGCGTCGGATGCGGAGGTGCAAGCGATCCTGGGAAGGGAGCTGCACCGCCAACGGACGACGTTGCAGCTCATCGCTTCGGAGAACTTCACGTCTTTCGCGGTCATGGCGGCATCGGCATCGGTCCTCACGAACAAGTACTCGGAGGGCTACCCAGGAAAGCGGTACTACGGGGGCAACATCTATGCCGACGAGGTCGAGACGCTCGCGAGAGAGCGGGCGAAGTCGCTGTTCGGTGCCGAGCACGCCAACGTCCAACCCCACGCCGGCGCCTCCGCCAACCTCGGCGCCTACCTTGCGCTCGTAGACCCCGGCGACACGATCCTCGCGATGCGCCTCGACCAGGGCGGCCACCTCACCCACGGGTCGCCGGTGAGCATCACCGGCAAGATGTACCGATTCGTCGCCTACGGGGTGACACCTGCCGAAGCCGACGGCAGCGGCGAGCGGATCGATCTCGATCAGGTCCGTGACCTGGCGAAACGTGAACGTCCCCGCCTCATCGTCGCCGGCACCACGGCCTACTCGCGCACCATCGATCCTGCTCCCTTCCGTGAGATCGCCGACGATGTCGGGGCGAGGTTCATGTTCGACGCCGCCCACCCGGCCGGCCTCGTCGCCGCCGGGGAGCATCCGAGTCCAGTGGGTATCGCGGATGTCGTGACCCTGACCACCCACAAGACGCTCCGCGGTCCTCGCGGCGGCGCCATCCTCACCTCCGAGGAGCTGGGGAGGTCGTTCGACTCGGCCATCTTCCCCGGCTTGCAGGGCGGTCCGCTCATGCACACGATCGCAGCCAAGGCGGTCGCCTTCGCCGAGGCCGCCCGGCCCGAGTTCAAGGAGTACGCCAAGCAGGTCCGGGCGAACGCCCGTGCCTTCGCCGACGCCTTGCAGGAGCAGGGATTCCGCCTCGTCGCCGGGGGAACCGACAACCACCTCCTCCTCGTGGACCTCCGGGACTTCGACCCGGATCTCACCGGGAAGGTCGCTCAGGACGCCCTCGACCGTGCCGGGATCACGTGCAACCGCAACCAGATCCCGAACGACCCGCGGCCGCCCTTCGTGACGAGCGGTCTCCGGCTCGGCACCGCAGCCGAGACGACGGCCGGCATGCGTGAGCCCCAGATGGTCGAGGTCGCGTCGCTGATCGCCCGCACCCTCCGTGGCCGCGAGGACGAAGGCGTGATCACCGGGGTGCGCGGCGAGGTAACGGAGCTCTGTGCCGCCTTCGACCCCTACCCGGACGGCCCCTACCCGGACGGCCCCCATCCGGACGGCCCTGCCGTCGCCTGATCGGGCGGTCCGGTGAGCCCGGAGGTCAGCTCCGTCGCTGTAGGCGCCATCGCGGCCGTCTCGACGTTCGCGCTCACATGGCTCGTCCGCAGGATCGCGCTCGGTCGGGGCCTCGTCGTCCAACCGGACCCTGCCCGGGTGCACACCCAGCCGACGCCGACGGCGGGCGGTGTTGCGATGGTGCTCGGTTTCGCGATCGCCGTCCTCCTCGCCGGCCCGCTCGGCCTGTCCCGCTATGCAGTCGGCCACTCCATCTTCTCGCTCAACCTGACGGGGATCGTCGGGGTGGTGGCAGCGGCGGCCGTCATCGGCCTGCTCGGCCTCATCGACGACATCCGATCGGTCTCACCGCCGGCCAAGGTCGCCGGCCAGGTGCTGGCGGCCATGGTCCTGTACTTCTTCGGGGTGACCATGACCCAGATCAAGATCCCGTTCGTCTCCAGTTACTTCGTCCTCGGTGCGCCGATCCTGCCGCTCGTGACGGCGCTCTGGGTCGTCGGGATCGCGAACGCGGTGAACCTCATCGACGGGCTCGACGGGCTCGCCGCCGGCGTCGTCGCGATCGGGTCCGGCACTCTGTGCGTCTACGGGATCCGGCTGATCGACCTCGGCGCGCTGGCGCCGAACAACATCGGTCCGCTGCTGGCGGCGGCGTGCTGCGGGATCTCCATCGGCTTCCTTCCGCACAACTTCCACCGGGCGAAGGTGTTCATGGGCGACACCGGCGCCATGGTCCTCGGGCTGCTCATGGCCGCCGCCACGATGGAGATCGGTGGCCAGGCCTCCTACGTCGTGTCGGGCACGACGTACTTCTTCCTCGCCCCCCTCGTCGTGCCGATCGTGATCCTCGCGGTCCCGATCCTCGACACCGCCCTCGCCATCGTCCGCCGGGCGATCCGCCGCACGGGAGTCATGGAGCGGGACCTCGAGCACCTGCACTACCGCCTCATGCGGCTCGGCCACGGCCATCGGCGTGCCGTCTTGCTCCTCTGGGCGTGGACACTGGTCCTCTCGGGCCTCGCGCTGTACCCGACCTTCTATCCGAAGTGGAACGCCGCGCTGCCCTTTGCCGTCGCGATCCTCGCCATCGCGCTCGTCACGATCTTCCGCCCCGGTGTCGGCAGGCACTCGAGGGGTGCGCTACCGAGCGGCGTCGGGCCGTTCCCGCCCGAGCCCGGTGTCGCAGCCGCAACCGCCTCCGGCGGCGAGCTGTCACCGGAGGCTCATGGCCTCGACGGCCTCGCGGGCTTGCCGGCCGACAACATGCCAGCTCAGGTGGGACGCGCGCGTGCAGCCCATCCCGAGCTCGAGCCGGAGGACGAGGAAGTCGCCGTCCTCGGCGGCCGTGCACCGGGCCATGACGGCAACGGCTACGACGGAGGTGCCCACGACGAGCAGATGGAGAGCTACCGGCGGGCACACCGGCGCCGTTTTGCCCGGCACCATCCTCCGATGCGAGGATAGAGACACGGAAGCGAGCGGCAAGCCCTCGCCGAGCCCTTTTGTGCTGCTCGGGATGGGTCTTTCCATCGCAGCCTGCCTCGTCGCCGGGATGGGTCTCGGATACGCGGTCGGAGCTGCGGTCGGCTTGAGCTTGGTGTTCACTTTCGTCGGGCTCGCCGCCGGCATCGTGGGCGCGGCGGCGCTGCTCCGCGCTCAGCTCAGGAAGTACACGTAACGAGCCAGCAGCGTGGCCGGCCGGTCGGAGAGGGACTCGGGCGGCCCCGTTGCGAGGAAGCGACGACCGGGACATGAACTCACTGACAGCCCTGCTCGAGCAGTTCTCCCTGCCTGAATTGACCCGCGTGCTGCGCAGGACGGCGCTCTCGGCGCTCGTCGCGGCGGGGGTCGGCCTCGTCGCGGCCGCCGCCCTCGGCGCCGCCGTCTTCGGCTGGGGACTCGTGATCGGGCTCGGGCTCGGCCTCGCCAACATCCGCCTCGTGACCCTCCAGACGGCTCGCGTCAGCAAGTCCAAGATCGCGAGGCCGCTTCGTGCACTCGCCTCGCTCACCCTCGCACGGCTTGCTGCCACCACGGTCGTCGTGATCGCGCTCGCCGTCTTCGTCACGGCGCTCGGCCTCGGTGCCGTCGCCGGGATCGCCGTCTTCTACCTCCTGTTCCTCGTGAACCTCATCGTCAGCGTCGTACGCCAGCGGGGTGCCACGGCGTGAGCGGTGGAATCCTCGCGATCAGCGTCCCCGTCGGCGACCACATCACGGGGAAGCTGTTCGGGCTCACCATCAACATCGACGACCTCGTGAGCGTCGGCATCGCCGGGCTGATCATCGTCGGGCTCGGCCTCTGGCTGCGGGCCAAGATCACCTCCGGCGTGCCGGGCAAGCTGCAGCTCGCGTTCGAGACGATCGTCGGAGCCGTCGAAAACCAGGTGCGCTCGACCATGGGCGAGCGCGGCTTCTTCGTCATCCCGCTCTGCGTGACGCTGTTCATCTTCATCCTGCTGTGCAACTGGCTCGAGATGCTCCCGACGACCTATCCCGGTCATCACCAGCTGCTCCCGGCGCCGACAGGCGACATCAACCTGACGGCTGCGCTCGCGATCCTCGTGATCGTCCTCGTCCACATCACCTGGATCAGGAAGAGCGGCCTCCGCAGCTACATCTCGCACTACCTGAAGCCGAACCCGGCCTTCTTCCTCATCAACGTCGTCGAGGAGATCGCGAAGCCCCTCACGCTCGCCCTCCGGCTCTTCGGCAACATCTTCGCCGGTGGCATCATGCTGGTCCTCATCGCCGACATGCCGGCGAAGTTCGTCCTCCCGATCCCACTGCTCGACTTCATCTGGAAGCTGTTCGACGGCCTCTTCGTCGGCCCGGTCCAGGCCTTCATCTTCACCCTGCTCACGCTCTTGTACTTCGACTCGGCGATATCCGGAGGTCACTGAGCACCGCGCGCCGAGGTGCTCACCCGCTTCTCTCACTCGTCCCTACCAACACCAGGAGATGACCCACCATGCCAGCAGCAGCCTCGACGCACGACATTGCGATCAGCTCCGCCGGGGCCTTCATCGGCGGCGGACTGGCGCTCGGCGGCGGCGCTATCGGCGCTGCCATCGGCGACGGTCTTGCCGGTAGCCAGACGATCGCGGGCATCGCCCGGCAGCCCGAGGCGCAGGGTCGCCTCTACACGACGATGTTCATCGTCGTCGGTCTCTGTGAGGCGATGTACTTCATCAACCTCGTGTTCATGATCCTCTTCGCCTTCGTCCTCTACAAGAAGTAGGCGAGGCCGCACCGATGCTTGGTGTGATCGGACCCGCTGCCCACACGATGGTCGCGAGCCTGTTCCTCTTGCCGAACTTCACGTTCGTCCTGGAGCTGATCGCGTTCCTGCTCGTGCTCGGCTTCATCGCGAAGTACGTGCTGCCACCGCTGCGCAAGGCGATGAGCGAGCGTGAGGGCTCCATCCGCAACGCCATCCAGGCCGCCGAGGAAGCACGTCGCGAGGCGGGAGAGCTGGCGCAGCAGCGTCGTGAGGCGCTCGAGGCGGCTCGCAACGAGGCCCGGCAGATCGTGGATCAGGCGAGCCAGCTGGCAGACCAGATGAGGGAAGAGGGCCGCCGGCGCGGCCAGGACGAGTACGAACGGCTCGTCGCCTCGGCACAGTCCGAGATCGAGCTCGAGCGCCAGCGCGCCCGGGACGAGGTCATGAACCAGGTCGGCGACCTGGTCCTGCGAGCGGCCGAGCGCGTCGTCGGTGCCGGGCTCGACGACGAGCGGCACCGTGCGCTCGTCGACGAGGCCATCGCGGCCGCCCAGTCGAGCGGGAACGGCGCCTGATGCTCGAGCTCGTCCGGGGCTACGCCGCCGCGGTCTTCGACGCGGCGGATCGGGACGACGCCCTCGGCGAGGTCGTCTCCAACCTCGACGCGCTCACCCGGCTCGTCGTCGCCTCGGACCGGCTCCGGTTCGCACTGACGGATGGCTCCATCCAGAGCTCGGCACGAGCCGACGTGCTCGTCGACCTGCTCGAGTCCCGAGCCCGCCCGGAGGTCGTCGCGCTCGCTACGTTCCCCGTGATCTACGAACGGGCGACCGAGTTGCCGAAGACGTACGAGCAGCTCGCCAACCTCGCAGCCGACCGGTCACACCGGGCGGAGGCGGGCAGCCACGTGGTGGCCGAACCGCCGATCGGCCGCTCGGGTGCGCTGGAGCGCTTGCGCGGCTTCGCCGAGCGGACCTTCGAATGCCTCGAGGACCAGGAGGAGGTGGACGAGATCGAGGACGAGCTGTTCCGTTTCGCTCGCGTGAGCGAGCAGTACCCGGACCTGCGGGGGGCGCTCGGGAACCCGCAGACGCCGTTGGCAGAGCGCTTGGCCGTGCTCGAGTCGCTGCTCTCGGGGAAGGTCCGGCCCGAGACGCTCCAGCTCACCCAGTACGTCGTCCGCTGCGGACGTGCCCGCGACCTCGTTGGCGCCCTTGACTACCTCGTCGAGCTGGCGGCCTTCGAGCGTGGGCGGCGTGTGGCCGAGGTGCGGGCCGCGGTCGAGCTCGACGACGATGAGAGGGACCGCCTGACGCGAGCCCTCTCTCGCAGAACCCGGCGGAACATCGAGCTACGCGTCGTCCTCGACCCCTCCGTCCTCGGCGGCATCGGGGTCTCGGTCGGGGACACGGTGATCGACGGCACGCTCCGCCACCGGCTCGACCAGCTTCGCGACGTGCTCGTCCAGCCGACGACCTGATCATCAAAGAGACAGACGAACAGACCTGACGATCGACCGTCCATTCCGACCGACAAGGAACACCAGCCAATGTCAGAGCTCCTGATCTCCCCAGACGACATCGAAGCGGCGCTCCAGCGCCACATCTCCGACTTCACGCCCGAGGTGAAGGCGGAGCAGGTAGGGCGCATCGCCGAAGTCGGCGACGGGATCGCGCGGGTCACCGGGCTGCCGAATGCGCAGGTGAACGAGCTGCTCGAGTTCGAGGACGGCACCGTCGGCCTCGCCCTCAACCTCGACGAGGAGACCATCGGCGCGGTCGTGCTCGGATCCGTCGACTCCCTCGAAGAGGGACAGGTGGTGCGGGCGACGGGACGCATCCTCTCGGTGCCCGTCGGCGACGGCTTGCTCGGGCGCGTCGTGAACCCGCTCGGTCAGCCGATCGACGGCAAGGGCCCCCTCTCGAACGTCGCCGATCGCCGGCTCGAGATCCAGGCGCCGGGCATCGTGAAGCGCCAGCCGGTGAAAGAGCCGCTCCAGACCGGCATCAAGGCCATCGACGCCATGACGCCGATCGGACGCGGCCAGCGCGAGCTCATCATCGGCGACCGCAAGACGGGGAAGACGACCGTCGTCGTCGACTCGATCATCAACCAGCGCGGAGAGGGCGTGAAGTGCATCTACGTCGCCATCGGCCAGAAGGGGTCGACCGTCGCGCAGACCGTTGCCACGCTCGCGGAGCACGGCGCCCTCGAGTACACCGTCATCGTTGCGGCACCGGCATCCGAGCCCGCACCCTTCAAGTACCTCGCCCCCTATGCCGGTTGTGCGATGGGCCAGCACTGGATGGAGGGCGGCGAGCACGCGCTCATCGTGTACGACGACCTCTCCAAGCAGGCCGAGGCGTACCGCCAGCTGTCGCTCCTGCTGCGCAGGCCTCCCGGCCGTGAGGCCTATCCAGGCGACGTCTTCTACCTCCACAGCCGGCTCCTCGAACGGGCGGCGAAGCTGTCGGACGAGATGGGCGGCGGCTCCCTGACGGCGCTCCCCATCATCGAGACGAAAGCCGGCGACATCTCCGCCTACATCCCCACCAACGTCATCTCCATCACCGACGGCCAGGTCTTCCTCGAGACCGACCTCTTCTACTCGGGCGTCCGCCCTGCCATCAACGTCGGCAACTCGGTCTCCCGGGTGGGCGGCGCCGCTCAGGTGCGGGCGATGCGCGACGTCTCGGGGACCCTCAAGATCGACCTCGCCCAGTTCCGCGAGCTCGAGGCGTTCGCGACGTTCGGGTCGGAGCTCGACAAGGTCTCCCAGGCGCAGCTCGACCGCGGCTACCGCCTCACCGAGCTCTTGAAGCAGGGGCTCAACGACCCGATCCCGGTGGAGGAGCAGGTCGTCGTCATCTTCGCCGGGACGCACGGCCATGTGGACGACATCGCGGTCGACGACGTGCGCCGTTTCGAGAGGGAGTTGCGGGCACACATGCGGGCGAACCACGCCGACCTGCTCGATCAGATCAAAAAGACCGGCAAGCTCGCAGACGAAGGTGCCATCGACAAGGCGATCGAGGAAGTGAAGGCAGGGTTCGCCCGGGTCGAGGAGTCCGGGACGGCTGACGAGGATCAGCCGACCGGAGCCGAGGCGGGCGAGCCGGCGAGCGGAGCGACGCCTGTCGTCGCGAGTGGCGGCGACACGAGCGCGCTCGACGAGACAGGGGTCGGTGAGACCGGAGGCGAGGCGAGCTAGCGACCATGGCCGGTGGACAGGAGCGGATCCTCAGACGGCGGATCCGCAGCGTCGAGTCGACGAAGAAGATCACGAGGGCGATGGAGCTCATCGCGGCCTCGCAGATGGTGCGCGCGCAGGGCCGGATCGCCGGGTCGAAGCCGTACCTCCAGGGCATCGAGCGAGTGCTCACCGACGTGGTCGCCGACGGGTCGGCTCCAGAGCGGTTGATCGGCACGCCGAAGTCGCCGGATCGGGTGGCCGTGATCGCCGTCGTCTCGGATCGTGGCTTGTGCGGCGGTTACAACGCCTTCGTGCTGCGCGCGACCGAGCGCGTGATCCGCACGGGCGAGGGTGCCGGCCGGCGTTACCGCGTGATCGGCGTCGGCAAGAAGGCGATCGGCTACTTCCGCTTCCGCAACCGACCGCTCGACGAGTCCTTCACGATGGGCGACCGACCGAACTACGAACTGGCTCGAGAGATCGCCCGCACCGTCGTGCCGGCGTTCATGGCCCGTGAGCTCGACCTCGTGCAGCTCGTGTCGACCCGTTTCGTCTCTGCAGGCGTGCAGGTCGTCGAGACGCGCCAGCTGCTTCCGCTCGAGCCGCGTGCGCGCGAGCAGGGTGGTGGGGCGACGTTGGCACCGGGGGAGGGTTACTTCGAGTACGAGCCGGATCCCGAGGAACTGCTGTCGCTGCTCGTGCCGCGGTACGCCGAAGCAGCTCTGTACGGAGCGCTGCTCGAGGCGTCGGCGTCCGAGCACGTCTCCCGCCAGCGGGCGATGTCGGCCGCCACGGAGAACGCCGACGACTTGATCACGAACCTGCGCCGGGTCATGAACCGGGCCCGCCAGGACGCGATCACGACCGAGATCATGGAGATCGTGAGTGGAGCCGAAGCCCTGCGCCAGGGCGCGCAGCGTGAGGCTGCTCCGATCCGCAAGGACTCTGACCTGGACCGAAACGCCGAGGAGCGAATCGCATGAGCACCACCTTGTCCCCCCAGCCCGGCAGCGAGGAGCGCCAGCTCGAGGACGGCCGCGTCGTCGCCATCGCCGGGCCGGTCGTCGACGTCGAGTTCCCACCCCACTCCCTGCCGGAGATCAACCACCTGATCGAGATCCCGCTCACGGTCGACGGCGTGGAGAGCGTCGTGCCGGCCGAGGTCGCCCAGCAGATCGGAGAGGGCCGGGTTCGCGCTGTCTGCCTGAAGCCGACTGACGGCCTCGCACGGGGCGCTGTCGCTCACAACACCGGCCGCGGGATCTCCGTCCCCGTAGGTGACGGCGTGCTCGGCCACGTCTTCAACGTCGTCGGCGAGCCTCTCGACACCGACCACATCGACGGTGTCGAGGACCGCTGGGATGTCCACCGCGATGCGCCCGAGTTCGAGTCCCTCGAGCCGAAACGGCAGATGTTCGAGACCGGCATCAAGGTCATCGACCTGCTCGAGCCGTACGTGCAAGGTGGCAAGATCGGCCTGTTCGGCGGCGCCGGCGTGGGCAAGACGGTCCTCATCACCGAGATGATCCGCCGGGTGGCCCAGGAGCACGGCGGCGTGTCGGTGTTCGCCGGTGTCGGCGAGCGGACCCGTGAGGGCACCGACCTCTGGCTCGAGATGCAGGAGTCGGGCGTCATCGAGAAGGCCGTTCTCGTCTACGGCCAGATGGACGAGCCACCGGGCGTCCGCCTTCGCGTCGCACTCTCCGCGCTCACGATGGCGGAGTACTTCCGCGACGTGAAGAACCAGGACGTGTTGTTGTTCGTGGACAACATCTTCCGTTTCGTGCAGGCGGGCTCCGAGGTGTCGACGCTCCTCGGCCGGATGCCGTCGGCGGTGGGTTACCAGCCGACGCTCGCCGACGAGATGGGCGAGCTGCAGGAGCGGATCACCTCGACGAGGGGCCATTCGATCACCTCTCTGCAGGCCGTCTACGTTCCGGCGGACGACTACACCGATCCGGCGCCGTTCACGACGTTCACCCACCTCGACGCGACGACCGAGCTATCCCGCCAGATAGCCGCCCTCGGCATCTACCCGGCGGTGGACCCGCTCGCGTCGACCTCCAGCATCCTTGCTCCCGAGGTCGTCGGAGAGCGGCACTACGCCTGTGCCCGCCACGTCCAGGCGATCCTCCAGCGCTACCGGGAGCTGCAGGACATCATCGCGATCCTCGGCCTCGACGAGCTCTCCGAAGAGGACCGCGTGACGGTCAACCGGGCACGCAAGATCCAGCGCTTTTTGTCCCAGCCGATGTACGTCGCCGAGGTGTTCACGAGCCTGCCGGGCGTCACGCTGCCCGTCGAAGAGACGGTCCGCTCCTTCGAAGCCCTCATCGGCGGCGACCTCGACGACCTGCCCGAGCAGGCGTTCCTCAACGTCGGTGGTGTCGACGACGTGTACAAGAAGGCGAAGGAGCTGTCCTAGTGCCGACCCGGGCCGAGCTCGTCACACCGGAGCGCGTGCTGTTCTCGGGGGAGGCGGACCAGGTCGTCCTGCGCACGGACGGCGGCGAGATCATGTTCCTGCCGAACCATGCTCCTTTCGTCGGGGCCGTCGACATCACCGTGCTGCGGATCGCGCCGGCCGGGACTGTCGGTGGACCCGGCGACGGCGACGGCGCACATGGCCCGGGCATCGCCGGCTCCTCGGGGGAGTTCCGGGCGGCGGTGCACGGCGGCTTCGTCCACGTCGCCGGCAACAAGGTGACGGTGCTGGCTTCGGTCGCCGAAGCGGCCGACGAGATCGACGTCGACCGGGCTCGGCTGGCGCTCGAGGCTGCGAGGACGGCCGGCGGCGAGGCTGCCGGCGACCGCCCCGCCGCGGCAGCGACCGAACGCGCCGGAGCCGACCTCGGCGCCCAGGCGGCCGCCCACGAGGCCGAGGATGTCGAGCCGTCGGCTGCCCTGAAGGCGATGCTCTTCCCCGACGACCCGGAGGTGGCGCTGCGGCGCGCCGAGGTCCGTCTCGAGGCCGCCGGCGTGGAGGTGTCAGGCGGTTCCTGATCGGGCGCGCCGGCGCCTGACGGTCGCGCTCGTGGTCACCGGTGACGTCGCGAGGGAGATCGACGGGATGCGGCGCGCGCTCGGTGCTGCAGCCCTCCACCGCATCCCGCCGCACCTCACACTGGTCCCGCCGGTCAACGTGGCGGAGGGAGCCATCGACGAAGCCTTGGAGCTCGTGCGGCAGGTCGCCGCGCGCCTTTCTCGGATCCGGCTCGACCTCGGTCCGCCGGCGACCTTCTGGCCGCACGCTCCCGTCGTTTATCTCGAGGTCGGTGGCGACCTCGACCTCGTCTCGTCGCTACGGGACGGGCTGTCGACCGGGCCGCTGTGGCGGGATGACCGGCGCCCGTTCGTCCCCCACGTCACCCTGGACCAGCACATCGACCCGGGAAGGATCCCGGCGGCGCTCTCGGCTCTGGCGGAGTACCGCGCCTCGGTCACGCTCGAGCACGTCACGACGCTGCAGATGGACGAGTCGTCTGACCGGCGCGTCTGGCGGCCGATCGCGACGGCGAGCCTCTGCCGGCCGCGTGTCGTCGGCACGGGGGGCCTCGCCGTCGAGCTCGCGGTCAGCGAGGCGCTGGATCCGGCGGCTGAGGCGTTCCAGGAGAGCGAGTGGGCGAGCTACGCGTCGGAGACCTACGGCGAGGCCTCCCGCGACGAGCCGTTCGCCGTCACGGCTCGCATCTCCGGTGAGATCGTCGGCACGGCCACCGGTCAGATCCGGCCCGACTACTGCCGGCTCGGCAACCTCATCGTGGCGGCACACTGGCGCCATCACGGCGTCGGGTCGCACCTCCTCCGCGCGACCGAGCAGCTGGCGCGCGAACGCGGCTGCCCCACTGTGCGCCTCGAGACTCGCGCCGGTGGCCCGGCCGAGGCGCTGTACCGCTCGCGGGGCTACGAGGTGATCGGCGTCCTGCCGCGCTTCCGGCGAGAGCACGACTTCGTGCTCATGGAGCGCCGGGTGTGATGGTTGAGCACGCCATTTCGGGCAGGGGACCTTCGGCTCTGGCCATCCGCGCCGGAATCTGCTGAAGTCTGGCGTGTATGCCAACACTTCGGAACGACACCGCCCACCTCGCAGCGCGGCGCGCTGGGCCTGGTAGCGAGGACGAGGTCCACCGCCTGTTCCAGGTCGCCGAGCCGGATCTCGGCCACTACGAGACGCTCAAGACGCTCGTCGACGAGTGCATCGACCTCACCCTCAATTACCGCCAGAGCGGACACCCCGGCGGCTCACGCTCAAAGGTCCACATGATGCTGTCGCTTCTTCTGTCGGGAGCGATGCGGTGGGATGTGCGGCGGCCGTGGCTGCGTTTCTCGGACCGGTTCGTGCTCGGCGCCGGTCATACGGCACCGCTCGTGTATGCCACCCTCGCCGTCCTCAACGAGGGGATGCGGGCACGCCACGAGCAGAGCGGCGAGGAGAGGTTCTCGTTCCCACGTGACGGCGAGTTCGCCCTCACCTGGGAGACGCTGCTCAAGTTCCGTCACCGCGGCGGGCTGCCCGGCCACGCGGAGATGGAGGGGAAGACGCTCTTCCTCAAGTTCAACACCGGACCGTCGGGACACGGGATGGCACCGGCGGCCGGCGAGGCGCTCGCCCTCAAGCTCGCCGGGGCCGAGGACGTGAAGGTGTTCCTCGTCGAGGGCGAGGGCGGCCTCACGCCGGGCGCCTCGCACGAGACGAAGAACGCGGCCTTCGGCCTTGGGCTGTCGAATCTCGTGTTCCTCGTGGACTGGAACGACTACGGAATCGACCCGCGCCCCGCCTCGAGCGTCGTGAACGGCACCCCGGTCGACTGGTTCAGCCCGTACGGATGGAGAGTCACCGGAACGATGGAGGGCTCGGAGTGGGGACCGCTCATGCACGCCGTGCTCGACGCCGCCTGCGGCGCCAATCCGGAGCGCCGGCCGAGCGTGGCCTGGTTCAGGACGAGGAAGGGGCGCGGCTACGGCAAGTACGACGCCGCCAGCCACGGCACGCCGTGGCCGGCCCATGCACCCGAGTTCTGGGCCGTGCGCAAGGAGTTCATGAGCCGCTATGGCGTCGAGTACGAAGGTGTCGACGAGCCGATGCCGAAGGACGTCGACGCGCAGCTGGCCCAGGCATCCGCCAACTTCCGCGTGGTCATGGACGTCATGCGCAAGGAGGAAGGGCTCGTCGAGTGGCTGTCCGACAGGTTGTGCGCCGTCGCCGACGCGGTCCCCGAGAACATCGACGGATTCCGGCTCGGAGGGCGCTCCTCTGCCGTCTTCGAGGACTCGCGCCTCACGGACTTCGAGCACTTCCCGGCGTCGATGTGGAAGAAGCCCGGTGAGAAGGCGCCGAACCGGGCCGGTCTCGCAGCGTGGGGCTCCTATGTGAACTCGATCGCGAAGCGCGACTACGGGCGCCCGGTCTTCATCGCCTGCTCGGCCGACCTCGCCCAGTCGACGAACCTCGCCGGCTTCGCCGCGGGCTTCGGCGATCTGCCGGGTTACGGATGGTACGAGCGCGACGAGAACCCGACCGGGACCCTGCTGCCGACCGAGATCACCGAGTTCGCCAATGCAGGGATGATGGCCGGTCTGGCAACCGTCGACCTCGCCTCGGATCCTTTCGACAGCTTCGACGGCTTCTGGGGAGCGACGTCGACCTACGGCTCGTTCGTCTACCTGAACTACGGCCCGATGCGCCTGTTCAGCCAGCTCGCGCAGGACTGCGAGCTGCGCACGGGCCGTCTGCTCTGGGTTGCGGGGCACTCAGGCCCCGAGACGGCCGAGGACTCGCGCACGCACTTCGGCATCGTCGAGACAGGCGTCACCCAGCTCTTCCCGGAGGGTCATGTGATCGACCTGCACCCGTGGGAGCACAACGAGGTGCCGGTGATGCTCGGAGCGGCCTTCCGCACCTCCGTCCCGATCGTGGCCCTTCATCTGACAAGACCCGCGATCGAGATCCCCGATCGCGAAGCGCTCGGCATGCCGTCCCACTTCGCCGCCGCCCGCGGTGCCTATGTGCTGCGCCCATGGCGGGACGGCAGCCCGAAGGCGGGCACGGTCT
This sequence comes from Actinomycetes bacterium, assembly GCA_021838945.1. Classification (GTDB taxonomy): domain Bacteria; phylum Actinomycetota; class Acidimicrobiia; order Acidimicrobiales; family Bog-793; genus JAKCCH01. The sequence goes on along the minus strand of JAKCCH010000003.1, from coordinate 40,070 downwards.
TCGTGCGCGGGACGATGCCGACCCACAACCTCGTGGCCGCGCTGCCGGAGCTGGACCGGCTCGGACTCAACGTCAAGGTCGTGGCTGCGCTGAGCCCCCAGCTCTTCGCCATGCAGCCCGAGGAGTACCGCTCGTCCGTCGTAGCTCCCGGCGACTCGATCGATGCCATGGTCGTGACGAACGGTGCATACAAGGCGATGCGGGAGTGGGCCGGAGGGCCCATCGTGCGGGAGTACTCGCTCTCCGCCGACTTCGACGACCGCTGGCGCACAGGCGGGTCGGTGGACGAGGTCATCGAGGAGGCGCATCTCGACTTGGGGCACATCGTGCGGGCGATCGAGCGTTTCGTCGCCGAGAGGGAGGAAAGGCTCACCCGGTGGCGGGAGCTCGTGGAGGCGGCCGAGCACCGCTGAGCTCACTGCCGGGCGCTGGGCTCTGTGTGCGCGGCACCCGTACGGATCCCGGGCGAAGTGGGCTCTCCGGCGTCCACTAGCCTGAATCGATGGCCGCGTCGGCATGGTTGCAGGAGCTCGAGGCGCGAGGGCTGATCGCCGATTGCACCGATCTCGAGGCCTTGGATCGACGCCTCGCCGAGGTGTCCCGTCCTGCCCGGCTCTACATCGGCTTCGATCCGTCCGCGGCTTCCCTGCACGTCGGGTCGCTCATCCCGCTGTTCCTCGTCCGGCGCTTCCGTGCGCACGGGCACGCTCCCGTCTGCGTGATCGGCGGCGCTACCGGGATGATCGGTGACCCGACGGGCCGGTCGGATGAACGGAACCTCCTCTCCGAGGAGGTTCTCGACGACTACCGGGAGAGCCTCGGAGCGCAGATCCGCCATCTCGTCGGTGACGACGCGCTCGTCCTCGACAACCGGGACTGGCTGGGGCGCATGCCGATGCTGACGTTCCTCAGGGAGGTCGGGGTCCACTTCCCCGTGAGCATCATGCTCAACCGCGAATCGGTCCGGCAGCGGCGTGAGTCCCCGAGTGGGCTCACCTTCACGGAATTCTCGTACCAACTGCTGCAGGGATACGACTTCTGGTGGCTGCGAACGCACGAGGAGGTCGAGCTCCAGATCGGTGGGACCGATCAGTGGGGCAACATCACGGCCGGTATCGACTACATGCGCCGCAGGGATGGGAGCCAGGCCTGGGGCCTCGTGTTCCCGCTGCTCACGAAAGCTGACGGCACGAAGTTCGGGAAGTCGGCCGGGGGCAACTTGTGGCTCGACCGCGAGTTGACGAGCCCGTTCGAGCTCTGGCAGTTCTGGTTCAACACCGACGACGCGGACGTGGAGCAGATGCTCATGCGCTTTTGCGAGCGGCCGGTTGACGAGATCCGTGCGCTCGTTGTCCGGCACGCCGCCAACCCGCCGGCCCGGGAGGCCCAGCGTGCCCTCGCGAACGACGTCACTGCGTGGGTGCACGGGGCAGAGCTGGCCCGGGCCGCCGAGCAGGCTGCCGGCGTGTTGTTCGGCCGCGGCGGCGAGGCGGGCGAGGCGCTCGACGAGCCCGCCCTCGACCTCGTCGAGCGTGAGGTGGGCGCGCTCCGCCTGAGCCGCAAGGAGCTCGACGGTATGCCGGTTGCGGAGGTCGCCGTCCGGGGCGGCCTCGTGCCGTCCCTCAACGAGGCACGTCGGGTGGCCGCCGGTGGGGGGCTCTACGTCGGCGACAAGGCTGTCGAGCCGACGGCCACGTTCGACCTCGGGGAGCTCGCCGAGCCCGGTGGCTGGGTGCTCGTTCGCCGTGGCCGGCGCAACTGGCTGCTCGTGCGGGCCGTGGACTGACTCCGTCTCCGTGTAGCGGGCACGCCTGATTCAGCTTCGCCGGCGGCCGCGTCACGAAATTAGGTAGGGCATAGGTGCAAGTTCCGTGACAGATGCCGATGCTCTCGCGATGCGGCACGGGTAAGCGGCACGGCGTAGGCGGCACGGCACCCGAGGCTGGCCCGTTCGACGTGCGTGAGAGAACCCGGCCCTACACGGCCACTAGGCGCTCGCGCCCGACTGGGTTCCTCCGCCGGCCAGCTGCGCCACGAGCGCCACGAGCGCGTCCGCCGCCGCCGGCGGGTCGAGCTCGTGCGCCGCCAGCCGTTCGATCAACGAGCTTCCCGCCTCGAGGGCATCCCGGACCTCGGGCACAGATGCGTCGACACCGGCCGCCTTCGGGCCGAGCCGGCCGAGCACACATCCCACCAGGTGAGCGAACGTGTCGCAGGTGAGCCGTTCCATCTCGTCGGCCATGCGGGCAGCGCGCCGGCGCGCCAAGCCGCCACTCTCCTCCAGATGGTCCCGGTGGGAGCAGATGGCTTCCCAGAGGTCGTGGACGCCGTCACCAGTCGAGGCGACGGTCTCCACGATCGGGGGCATCCAATCGAGCTCGCCCGTGAGCTGGAGCATGTGGACGAGGTCGCGCCGCGTCTCGCGGACCCCGGGCCGGTCCGCCTTGTTGATGACGAGGATGTCGGCGACCTCGAGCAACCCGGCCTTGTTCGCCTGGACGGCGTCTCCCCAGCCAGGGTTGAGCACCACCACGACGGTGTCGCAGGTCCCGGCGACCTCGACCTCGACCTGACCCACCCCGACGGTCTCGACGAGCACGAGCGGCCATCCCGCGGCATCGAGGATCCGAAACGCATCCGGTACTGCCGCAGCCAACCCGCCGAGATGGCCTCGTGTCGCCATCGAGCGGATGAACACGTTCCGGTCGAGGGCGTGGTCCTGCATCCGCACCCGGTCGCCGAGGATGGCACCACCCGAGAGCGGTGAAGACGGGTCGATGGCCAGCACCGCCACCGGCGCGCCGGTCTGCTTCAGTGCGTGGGCGACGAGGCGCCCAGTCAAGGTCGACTTGCCGGAGCCGGGCGCCCCCGTCAGGCCGACTGAATAGGACGAACCGGACCTCGGGTAGGTGAGGCGGCTCAGGTCGCGCGCCGCACCTCCGCCGCGCTCGACGATCGAGATAAGCCGGGCGAGGGACCGGCGGTCGCCGTCGGCGCCACCGGACGCCTGTCGGAGGAGCTCGGCCGGATCTGCCGGCCGTCTTCGCGCTGGATCGCTCACGCGTCTCCCCGCCGCACATCCGCACCGAGCGAGGCGAGCCGCCCGCCCAGGTCCTCGTATCCCCGGTCGATGTGCGCCGCTCCTGCGACCTCGGTGACGCCGTCGGCGACGAGGCCTGCGAGGACGAGAGCCGCACCGGCCCGGATGTCCGGTGAGCGCACCGGTGCGCCGGACAGACGCGGCACTCCGCGCACGATGGCGTGATGCCCCCGCGTGGTGATGTCGGCACCCATGCGCCGCAGCTCGTCGACGTAGCGGAAGCGCCCCGCGAAAATGTTCTCCGTCACGATGGCGACGCCGTCGGCGATGGCCAACATGGTGACGAGGAACGGCTTGTAATCGGTCGCCACCCCGGGATACGGCAGGGTCGAGATGTCGACCGAGCGAAGCGGATGGGTTGCGCGGGCGACGATGCTGCTGCCGGTGTCGACGGTGTGGACACCGATGAGGGCGAGCTTCTCGAGCAGCATCTCCATGTGGTCGGCTCGGGCGTGGAGCAGCTCGATCTCGCCGCCGGCCAGCCCGACTGCCGCCAAGTAGGTGGCTGCCTCGACCCTGTCCGGGATGGCGATGTGCGATCCGGGGCGCAGCTCGTCCACCCCCTCGATCTCGATGCGGGAGGTGCCGGCGCCCTCGATCCTCGCGCCCATGTTGCGCAACATGTCCGCGAGGTCGGTGACCTCGGGCTCGCGGGCGGCGTTCTCGATCACGGTCGTGCCCTTGGCGAGCGTGGCCGCCATCATGACGTTGTCTGTGGCCGTGTGGCTCGGGAACTCGAGCACGACACGGGTGCCGGTGAGGCGGTCGCAGCGACCCTCGACGTAGCCGTGCTCGGTTGTGAACGTCGCGCCGAGCTCCTCGAACGCCCGCAGGTGCATGTCGATCGGCCTGTGCCCGAAGTCGTCACCGCCGGGCAGCGAGACGCGGGCGTAGCCGTAGCGGGAGAGCAGGGGCCCGAGCACGACGATGGAGGCCCGGATCTTCTCGACCAGCTCGTAGGGCGCGATCGGCACGACGTCGGTCGGGACGGTGATGCCGAGGCGCCCGGACACGCCGCTACCCGAGTGTCGGCAGTCGACCCCCATGGCCGCGAGCAGGTCTCGGACGATCGCCACGTCGGTGATCGCGGGCACGTTGCCGATCAGGTGATCGCCCGGCGCCAGCAGCGTCGCAGCCATGCACTTGAGGACGGAATTCTTCGCTCCGTAGATCTCGATCCGGCCGAACAGCGGCCCAGAAGGCCCCACGAAGAAACGCTCCATCCGGGCGACGATAGCCCCCCGCCCACTAACGTTCGCCTGCGTGACAGAGCAACGACAAGCCCCTGACCGCAACCTGGCCATGGAGCTCGTCAGGGTCACCGAGGCGGCCGCTCTCGCCGCCGGCCGCTGGCTGGGCCGCGGCGACAAAGCCGGCGCGGATGCCGCCGCCGTCGACGCGATGCGCGTCGTGCTGCACAGCGTGCCCATGGACGGCATCGTGGTCATCGGCGAGGGCGAGAAGGACGACGCGCCGATGCTCTTCAACGGGGAGCGCATCGGCGACGGCAGCGAACCGCAGACGGACATCGCCGTCGACCCGATCGACGGCACGACCCTCACCGCCCTCGGCCGGGCGGGAGCCCTGTCGGTCATCGCCGTCTCCGAGCGGGGCACCATGTTCGATCCCGGCCCGTGCGTCTACATGGAGAAGCTCGCCGTCGGTCCCGACGCCGCCGGCTCCATCGACGTCCGCAAGAGCGCGAAGGAGAACCTCCAAGCGGTCGCCGACGCGAAGCACTCCGTCGTGCGCGACCTCACCGTCGTGATCCTGGATCGTCCCCGGCACGAGGGGCTGATCCACGAGGTGCGAGAGACGGGAGCGCGCGTCCAGCTCATCACGGACGGCGATGTGGCCGGCGCGATCGCCACGAGCTGGCCCGAGTCCGGCGTCGACGTGTTGATCGGGACGGGGGGAACGCCAGAGGGCGTGCTGGCGGCTGCCGCGCTCAAGTGCATGGGGGGCGAGATGCAGTGCCGCCTCTGGCCCCGCAGCGCCGAGGAGCGTGCTGCAGCCGAGGCGGCGGGCTACGACATCGACCTCGTGCTCACGACCGACGACCTGGTGCAGGGCGACAACTGCTTTTTCGCGGCGACCGGGATCAGCGGTGGGGAGCTGCTCAGGGGGGTGCGGTACGACAGTCGCGGTGCGACGACGCAGTCGCTCGTGATGCGGTCGAAGTCGGGAACCGTCCGTCTGGTCGAGGCTCGCCACAAGCTGCACAAGTTGCGGACGTACTCCGCTGTCGAATTCGGCTGAAAGGCAGAGCCGATGGGAGACCTCACGCTCGAGCGCCGGCCGGACGGTGTCGCGGTCCTCCGCATCGACCGTCCGAAGCTCAACCCGCTCTCGACGGGCCTTCTCGGCGAGCTGGCCGGAGTCGTGCGGGGCCTTCATGAGGACCTGCCGGGAGCGCTCGTCATCTGGGGAGGTGAGCGGTGCCTGTCGGCCGGCGCCGACGTCAGCGAATTCGGCGGACCGGAGCGGGGTGCTGAGGTGGGGGCGGCGTTCCACGGTGCGCTCGACGCCCTCGCAGCGCTCCCGCGGGCGACGATCGCAGTGATCACGGGGTACGCCCTCGGGGGTGGGCTCGAGTTGGCGCTGGCGTGCGACTTTCGTTTCGCATCCGAGGGCGCCCGCATGGGACAACCCGAGGTCCTGCTCGGCGTGATCCCGGGCGGAGGGGGGACGCAGCGTCTCGCCCGCCTCGTCGGGCCGAGCCGGGCGAAGGACCTCATCCTCACCGGTCGGCAGGTCCGTGCCGACGAGGCGTCGGCGATCGGTCTCGTGGACCGCGTCTGCGCGGCCGAGACGGTGCTCGACGATGCGATCGCGTACGCGAGCAGCCTCGCGAGCGGAGCCGTGGTCGCGCAGGGCCTTGCCAAGCGGGCCGTCGACGCGGGCCTCGCAGCCGGTCTGGCAGAGGGGCTGGCCCTCGAGCGCCAGTTGTTCGCCGAGGTCTTCGCCACCGAGGACGCGGAGACCGGCGTCCGGACGTTCCTCGAGCAAGGCCCCGGGAAGGCCCGGTTCATCGGGCGTTGACGAACGTGCCGGCCGTTGCCGGGGGCGACCCGTGCTGGTACCAGCGGGCGGTGTTCTACGAGCTCGCGCCTCGGAGCTTCTTCGACTCGAATGCCGACGGAGTCGGCGACATCGCGGGGATACAGGCCAAGCTCGACTACCTCGAGTGGCTGGGCGCGGACTGCCTCTGGCTCCTCCCGTACTACCCGTCACCCTTACGGGACGGTGGATACGACGTGAGCGACTTCCTCACGGTCGCTTCGGATTGCGGTCGTGTCGAAGACCTCGTGACCCTCGTCGAGGACGCGCACCGGCGCGGCATCCGCATCATCGCCGACCTCGTCATGAACCACACGAGCGACCAGCACCCGTGGTTCGCCGAGTCGCGCTCGTCACGCGAGAACGCAAAGGCCGACTGGTACATCTGGGCCGACGACGATCAGGGATTCCCCGATGCCCGCGTCATCTTCGTCGATGCCGAACCCTCGAACTGGGCCTTCGACACGGGTAGGGAGCAGTACTACTTCCACCGTTTCTTCCACCATCAGCCTGACCTCAACTACGCCAACCCCGAGGTCGAACAGGCCATGCTCGGTGTCGTCCTCTACTGGCTCGAGCTCGGGCTCGACGGCTTCCGCCTCGACGCCGTGCCGTACCTGTCCAAGCGGGAGGGGACCAACTGCGAGAACCTGCCCGAGACGCATGCGGTCCTTCGCCGCCTGCGGGCCGCAGTCGACAAGTCCTTTCCGGACAAGGTCCTCCTCGCGGAGGTGAACCAGTGGCCCTCCGACGTCGTCGACTACTTCGGCGACGGGGACGAGTGCCACATGGCGTTCCACTTCCCGCTCATGCCTCGCATGTTCATGGCCGTTCGCCGTGAGCAGCGCTTTCCGATCACCGAGATCCTCACGCAGACGCCGCCGCTTCCCGCCGGCTGCCAATGGGGCATCTTCCTTCGGAACCACGACGAGCTCACGCTCGAGATGGTGACCGACGACGAGCGCGACTACATGTACGGCGAGTACGCGCGAGACCCCCGCATGCGCCGCAACCTCGGGATCAGGAGGCGGTTCGCCCCGCTCGTCGGGAACGACCGGCGGCTCGCCGAGCTGCTCCACTCGCTGCTCCTGTCGCTGCCTGGAGCGCCGATCCTCTACTACGGCGACGAGATCCTCATGGGCGACAACGTCTACCTCGGCGACCGCGACGCGGTCCGAACGCCGATGCAGTGGACGCCGGACCGCAACGGCGGCTTCTCGCATGCGGACTTCGCACAGCTCGTCCTGCCACCGATCATGGACCCGGTCTACGGCTACCAGAGCGTCAACGTGGAGGCGGGACGGCGAGATGCCTCCTCGTTCCTGCATTGGCTGCGGCGCATGATCCACGTACGGCGTCAGTACCCCGTCTTCGCGACGGGAGCGCTGGAGATGCTGCCGGCGGACAACCCGTCCGTCGTGGCATTCCTCCGCCTCGAGGTCGGCGAGCCGGCTGTGCTCTGCGTGAGCAACCTCAGCCGGTTCGCACAGCCGGTCCGGCTGAACCTCCTCGGTTACGAGGACGCCCAGCCCATCGAGCTCCTCGGGAGGATCCCGTTCCCCGAAGTCGGCTACGAGCCGTACCCGGTGATGCTGCCGCCATACGGCTTCTACTGGTTCGAGCTCCGCGAGGGTCCCGCCGCGTGAGCGCGCACGTGGGCAGCGGAACCGGTGGCCTCCCACTTCGTGGCGGCGAGGAGGAGTTCGCCGACTTGCTGGCGCCGTGGCTCGCCCGGCAGGACTGGGTGCAGGCGGTCCTCGACGTCGTCGACGCCCGCCGAATCCGGGTGAGGCCGGTCGAGGTCGAGATCGTACGGACCGGGTCGCCGGGCCTCGCGAGCGTCGTCGTCGACGCAGGGCCGGACTTCGAGCGCCGCCTGCACGTGCCGGTCGGGTGGCGTACCACCGACGATGCGACGGCCACCCTCCGGCGGCCTGCTGCCGTCTTCGGCACCGGCTGCCTCTCGAGCGGCGAGGGCGAGGAGGAGGTGTTGCTCTACGAGGCGCTCGCCGACCAGGAGCTGTGCCGCGACCTCTTGAGCGCCGCGAGCGGCGGTCGGGTGCAGGCGGTCCGGGCGAGGGTCGTGGCCTCCCTCGCGTCGCACGCCGCCCTCATCTATGACGAGCGCCTGTTCATGAAGTGCTACCGCGTGATCGAACCGCGGCCGCGGCCCGAGATCGAGGTGGTCGTGGGTCTCGACCGCGTCGGGTTCAACCATCTCCCCGCTCCGGTCGCCCACTGGTCCCGGGGCATCGGCGACCTGGCGCTCGTGCGGGAGTTCATCCCGGGAGCGGTCGAAGGCAAGGCGCTCGCCCTCACCTCGCTGCGCGACCTGCTCGCCCGCGCTGGAGGCGGTGAGCACGAGCCCGAATTCGAGCAGGTCGGAGTGGCGGGTGGCGACCTCGGCGACGAGATGCGCCGGCTCGGGGCCACGACGGCCGAGCTCCACCTGGCCCTCGCCGAGGCGTTCGGGACGAGACCGGCACCGGACGGGAGCGGTGTCACCGAGATCCGCATCCACGGCGACTACCACCTGCGCCGCGTGATGCGGGTCGACGCCGGCTGGCTCATCGCGGGCTTCGGGGACGATCCGCTGATCGGGCCGCACGCCGGCGCGGGGAGCCAGGGAGAAGGACGCATGGCGGCCGCCGTCGAGGACGTGGAGGCGCTCTTCGTGTCCCTGCGGCAGGTGGCCGAGGAGGCAACGGCGATCCAGTCCCCGGCCACGTTGCGAAACGCACGGGTCTTGGCGAGCGGCTGGGTGAAGCACAACGGGCGTGCGTTCCTCCGGGGTTACCTCGGAGCGCGCGGCATCGGGCGTCTCGTGCCGGGTGAGATGGAAGAGATCGAGGCGCGACTGGCAGGCGGCTGAGACGTGATCAGTACTGGTAGCCGCCGCGGACGGAAAGCTTCTCCGCTGCCTCCCGCAAGTCCTCGGCGGCCTTCTCGGGGGACACGACGTTGATGAGAACGCCGGTCCCGAGCTCGAATCCGGCTCGCGTCGTCAGGTTCGGGAGCACGTGCACGTGCCAGTGGTACATGCCGGTGGCACGGTACGGGGCCGAGTGGAAGACGATGTTGTAGGCGATGTCGCCGAGGTGCTCGGTGAGGCTCTGCAGGACCGAGCGCACGGCGTGGCCGATGGCCACGAGGCGCTGGGTCGGCGAGCGGTGCAGGTGGGCCCCGTGCTCGCGCGGCACGACGAGGATCTCGTAGGGGATGCCGCTCCAGAACGGGGCGAACGTGACGGTCTCCTCGGTCGCCTCGATGATGCGGTAGCCGACGCGCTCCTCTGACGCAGCAGCGGCGCAGAGCAGGCAGCCGCCGGCAAAGCGGGCAAAGCCAGCCTGCTCCTCTGCCAGCTCACGCGGCACGAAGGGTATGCCGAGCAGCTGGCCGTGCGGGTGGGCGATGGACGCGCCAGCCTGGCGCCCGTGGTTGATGATCATCTGGCTGTAGCGCAAGCCCGGGGTGCTCTGGTGCTCCTCGACCCGGTCCCGGATCGCAGCCATCACGAGGGCGCACTGCTCGTCGGGCAGGGAGGCGAAGGACCGCTCGTGGTCGGGCGAGAGGATGAGCACCTCGTGGATGCCGCTGGCGGGCGCCTCGGTGAACACGGGTCCGCGGTGCTCCACGACGAAGGCCGCGTCACCCTGGAACGCCGGGTACCGGTTCGGGACGACACGGACGAGCCACTTCCCCGATGGCCCGGCCGGACCGTAGACCTCGAGCGCGGGCAGGGTGTCGCCCTCGTTACCGGGGCAGAACGGGCAGTCTTCGACGTCGTCGACGTCAGGGGTGGGCTGGCGGGGGAGGAAGGTACCACCTTGGCGATGGGAGCGGTCGGTCGACACCGCAACCCATCTCCCCGAGAGAGGATCGAGCCGAAGTTGGTTCACCCTCGCGCTGTACCCTTTCTCTCTCTGCTGCGGACACCGTTGACCACGCTCTTTCAGGGTACTCCTGGTACGGCCGCGATACGTGCAACCCCCCGGCGCGCTTCCCTTCTGCCACCTGTGTCTCCGCCAGCCGCAGCCTGATGCCCGCTCCGCTCTACGACGCCCTGCTGATCCTGCACGTCCTCACAGCCGTCGTCGGGTTCGGCTCTCTCGCCGTCGGCGGGCTGGCGGCTGCTGCCGGCCGTCGCAGCCGTGATCCGACGGGCGACGAGCGGGTCGTGCGCTTCTTCCGGGAGGGCATCGACTGGCCGGCGCGGGCGGTGCTGCTCGTCCCGGTGCTCGGCCTGGCCCTGCTCTTCGGAGGCGACCGCAGCAACGAGACCATGCCCTGGCCATGGCTCGGCCTCGCGATCTGGGGCACTGCGGTGGCGATCATGTGCTTCGTGTCCTGGCCTGCCGAGCGTGCGGCGCAGCGTGCGCTGGCGGCGCTGCAGGCGGGTGAGGACGGGGACGGGAGCAGGGCGGGCGGCTTCTCGGCGGCATGCACCCGGATGGAGAGTGCAGCAGGACTCACGAGCGTCTGCTTCGCGTTCGCCGTCGCCATCATGATCTGGCAACCCTGAGGCGGTAAATTCTTGGACGTGACCGGCAGGGGCGCTCCGTCCCCACTCCGCCGAGCCATCTTTCCTGAATGACTTCCTCCCGCTCGTCACGATCCGGCCACCGGCCGCCGCCGCCGCCCCGGTCGATGCCGGGCACGCGCCCGGAGCCCGCCGTCCACCGGACAGTCGAGATCGAGCGCCGGCAGCGTTCCTTGCGCCGGCGGCGGACGAGCCTCGCGCTCGGCGCCCTGTTCCTCGTCGCGGGCGGCGTCGCGGCCTGCGCAACGATCACCCACGTCGGCAAGAGAGCCGGCGGATCAACGAGCACCTCGACCGACGGCCCGACCACCACGACGACGACGACGAACCCGAAGGTCCCGCGTCCGCCGGCGAGCTACAACGTCGGCCTCACGACCTTCCACTTCACCGACCCGAGCCGGGACACCCCGAACCCGGGCACCGGAGCGCTTCAGACGGGGCGAGTGCTCACCACCGAGGTCTTCTACCCGACGGTGAAGGGGTCGCCGGATGCCGAGACAGCCAACGCGGCGCCGGCGAGCGCATTCGGGCCGTTCCCGGTCATCGTGTTCGCGCACGGCTTCAACACCATGCCGGAGACCTACTGGCCGTTGCTGGACAGCTGGGTTCATGCGGGATTCGTCGTCGTCGCACCGGTCTTCCCGGACGAGAACGCCGAGACCGTCACCCTCTACGGCGGTCCGGAGGGCGCCGGGGGCAACGGCGAAGACTACGACGAGACGAACGAGCCAGGAGACATCGCTTACGTGCTGGGCGCGTTCGCCATGGAAGCAGCCCGCGGCTCCGGCTCTCCGCTCGCAGGCGTCGCCGACATGAAGGAGGTGGCCTTGGCCGGCCAGAGCGACGGCGCCAACGTCGTCGCGGCCCTCGCGTTCGGGTCTGCGTACGAGCCGTTCTGGAGGTCGATGTCGCCGGCCCCGAAGGCCGTCGCGGTGCTGTCGGGGCAGGCGATCTTCGACGGCCCCGGCAACAACGGATCGAACACCTACTCCTCCGGGCCGACCTCGCCTGCCGTCCTGCAGGTGCAGAGCATCGCTGACTCCTGCAACCTCGGGCGTTTCGCAGCCGACTTGTACTCCTACATCGACGCCGGCCCTGTCCACTTCTTCGAGACGCTCACGAAGGCCGGTCACCTCGATCCGTACGTCGGAGTGACGCCGTGGTCCACCATCGTCGAGAACGTCACGACGACGTTCTTCAAGGTCGAGCTCGGGTGGCGGTCCCAAGGCCTGTCCCTCGCGTCCGTGGAGGCCGCAGGCACGGTGCCGGGTGACTCCTCGATGACACCGCCAGACGAGTCGACCTTCCTCGACGAGCCGGCGACGCAGTCCTGCACGTTCCCGCCGGGCGTCTCGCCGACGATCGGTCCGCCGAGCACGACGGCCGCTGCGACGTCCGGGTCGTAGCGGATGTGCCCGTGATCTACCTCGACCATTCCGCCTCGACGCCCGTGCGACCTGAGGTCCGGGAGGCGATGGAGCCCTATCTGGCCGAAAAGTTCGCCAATCCGTCGGGCGTGCACGCGCTCGCCCGGGGCGCCAAGCGGGCCCTCGACGACGCCCGGGACGAGGTCGCGGCGGTGTTCGGCTGCGAGCCCTCCGAGGTCGTCTTCACGAGTGGCGGCACCGAGTCGGACAACCTCGCCGTCACGGGCGCGGCGCTGCACGCCGTCGCGGCCGGCGCAGAGCGAGCGATCGTCTGCTGCTCGGCGACCGAGCACCCGGCCGTTCTCGAGCCGGTCCGCTTCCTCGGCGGGGTGGAGGTGCCGGTCCACACCTCGGGCGTCCTCGACGTCGGCGCGCTCGAGGCCGTCCTCCGGGTCGAGCAGTCCGGCGTCGTGCTCGTCTCGATCATGCTGGCGAACAACGAGACCGGCGTGATGCAGCCGCTCGCCGAGATCGCCGAGCTGGTCGCGGACGCCGCCCCGACGGCGCTCGTCCACTCCGATGCCGTGCAGGCGCTGCGTTGGGTGGACGTCTCGCGCTGTGCGCCGGTCGACCTCGTGTCAGCCACGGGCCACAAGATCGGCGGGCCGAAGGGCGCCGGGGTCCTCATCGTCCGCGGTGACGCACGCCGGCGACTCTCACCCATCCTGCGCGGCGGCCCGCAGGAGCGCGAGCTCCGTGCCGGCACCCCCAACGTCCCCGCCATCGTCGGTCTGGCCACGGCGGCCCGGCTCGCAGCGGCCGAGCGGGAGGAGGCCTGCGTGCGTGTCTCGCGCCTCGCGGGACGGCTGTTGGCCGGCATCCGTTCGATCGTGCCCGACGCCGATCTCGCCGGCGATGGCGCGCCGCGCCTGCCTTCGGTCGTGAACGTGGGTCTTCCGGGCATCGGCTCCGAGGAGATGCTGCTCGTGCTCGACCAGCTCGGCGTGGCCGCCTCGGCGGGCTCCGCCTGCGCGTCGGGAGCGCTCGAGCCGAGCCCGGTCCTCCTCGCCATGGGCCTGAGCGGAGCGGTGGCGCGGACGCACGTTCGTTTCTCGCTGGCTCCGACGACGGCAGAGCACGAGATCGACGGCGCCGTGCAGGCGGTGGCCGAGGCCGTCGGGCGGTTGCGGGCAGCATGACGGTCGCTGAGCCGGCCTGAGGCGACTCGACGCGACCTGAGCCGACCTGAGCCGACGGCGTGTTCTGCGAGACTGTCGGCATGGCTCGCGTGCTGGTCGCACTCTCCGGAGGGGTGGACTCCTCTGTCGCCGCCATGCTCGCCTGCGATGCCGGCCACGAGGTCGTGGGCGCCACCATGAAGCTGTGGGGCGGCGACTCCGACTCCGGCTGCTGCTCGGTCTCCGACGTCGAGGACGCCCGACGGGTCGCCAACCGCCTCGGCATCGACCACCACGTCTTCAACTTCACCGAGGAGTTCGACCACCACGTCGTGACTCCCTACGTCGAGGCGCACGCTGCCGGCTCTACCCCGAACCCGTGCATCGAGTGCAATCGCCACCTCAAGTTCGACCTCTTCCTGAAGCGGGCGATCCGGCTCGGCTTCGACCTCGTCGTCACCGGCCATCACGCCCGGGTCGTGCGCGAGCCCCTCCCCGACGGGACGGCCGGCACCGCGAGGCTCCTGCGGGGCAACGACCCGCGAAAGGACCAGTCCTATGTGCTGTCCTGTCTCGGACAGGAGGCCCTCGAACGGATCTGGTTGCCGGTCGGCGACCTGAGCAAGGACGAGGTCCGCGCGCTGGCGGCGAGGCGTGGCCTCGTGACAGCCGTGAAGCCCGACAGCCAGGAGGTGTGTTTCATCGCCGGTGGCTCGAGCCCCCTCGCGAGGCGCCGGTTCCTCGAGCCTCGCCTCGAGCTCCATCCGGGCACCGTGGTCGACGGCCGCACCGGTGCCGTCCTCGGCGTGGTGCCCGCCGTCGAGCTCGTCACCGTGGGACAGCGCCGGGGGCTGGGGGTGGCGACAGGGGAGCGTCGTTTCGCCGTGGAAGTCGACGTAGCCGGACGGCGGGTCGTCCTCGGCGACGACTCGGCGCTGCAGACCTCCGACGTTCGCCTCGCACGCCGGACGTGGACGGCCGAGCCGGTCGCGGTCGGGACCCCGGTCGTCGTGCAGGCGAGCGCGCACGGCTCGACCACGCCGGCAGAGGTCACGGAGTCCGGAGTCCGCCTGACGGCGCCGCGCCGTCGTGTGGCGCCCGGCCAGACCGTCGCGCTCTACGACGCCGAGACCGCTTCCGTCGTACTCGGCTCGGGTACGGCGGTGGCAGAGGCGCCGACGCTGGCGCCCGTCGCGGCCTGAGCGCCGGCGGCAGGCGGAGATGGCGGTCGAGCCGACGGAGAGGACGATGGGCGGCGAGCGTGATCCCGACACCCCGGTCGGCCCGGACCCGAGCCTGGCTCCGTCCGAGCGGGCGAAGGAGCTGCGCGAGCTGATCGAGTACCACTCGCGCCTGTACCACCAACAGGACGCTCCCGAGATCCCCGACGCCGACTACGACGCACTCGTCGACGAGCTCCGGTCGATCGAGGCGGTGCATCCCGATCTCGTGACGCCGGGCTCCCCCACCCAGACGGTCGGTGCGCCGCCGTCCGGCCTGTTCGCACCGGCTCCGCATCGCGTGCCGATGATGAGCCTCGACAAGGTCGTGAGCTTCGAGGAGCTGCTGGCCTGGGGAGTGCGGACGAAGAGGCTCCTCGGCCTCGACGACGCGGAGGCCGAGGCGCTCCGGCTCGTGTGCGAGCCGAAGATCGACGGCCTCTCCATCTCCATCACCTACGACCACGGCCGCTACGCGCGGGCAGCCACACGGGGAGACGGGCGTGTCGGGGAGGACGTGACGGAGAACGTGCGAACGATCGAGAGCGTGCCGCTCGAGCTGGCGCTCGATCCCGACGAGGTGCCGCCGGACCTCGAGGTGCGTGGCGAGGTCTACCTACCGATCGCCGCCTTCCAGGAGCTCAACCAGCGCCAGGAGGCTGCCGGCGACAAGATCTTCGCCAATCCGAGGAACGCCGCCGCCGGCTCGCTCCGCCAGCGCGACGCGAAGATCACGGCGAGCCGCGCGCTCGCCATGTTCGCCTACCAGGCCGAGACGAGCGCCGAGCTGGCCCGGCAGTCGGACTCGCTCGAGCTGCTGCGACGAGCCGGCTTCGTCGTGAACCCGGAGACGCGACTCGTGACCGGCCTCGACGCCGTGTACGAGTACTGCAAGGACCTGGAGGCGCGGCGCCACTCGCTCGGCTACGAGATCGACGGTGCCGTCGTGAAGATCGACGACCGGGCGCTCCACCGCCGGCTCGGCGCCACCTCTCATGCGCCGCGATGGATGATGGCCTACAAGTTCCCTCCCGAGGAGCGGACGACGTTGCTGCGCCAGATCATGGTCTCGATCGGCCGCACGGGCCGGGCCACACCCTTCGCCGTCATGGAGCCCGTGCGCGTCGGCGGCTCGACGGTGTCCCTCGCCAGCCTGCACAACGAGGACCAGGTGGCGGCGAAGGACGTGCGCCCCGGTGACACCGTCGTCGTGCGCAAGGCGGGCGACGTCATCCCCGAAGTCGTCGGTCCGGTGCTCTCCGAGCGACCGGCCGACAGCACCTCTTGGAGGTTCCCCGCCGACTGCCCGGTGTGCGGTGTGCCGCTCGTCCGCTTGGAGGGCGAGGCGGACACCTACTGCGTCAACCTCGACTGCCCCGGGCAGCAGCTGCAGCGGATCGCCCACTTCGCCTCGCGCGGGGCGATGGACATCGAGGGTCTCGGCGAGCAGCGCATCCATCAGCTCATCGAGGCCGGGCTCATCACGGACGCGGCCGACCTGTACCGCCTCGCTGTCGAGGAGCTGACCGGGCTCGAGGGCTTCGCCGACCTCTCGGCCCGGAACCTCGTGGCCGCCATCGACGGCTCACGCGACCGCCCGCTCCCGAACCTGCTCGTAGCTCTCGGGATCCGCCACGTGGGCGGGACGGTTGCACATGCCCTCGCATCAGGGCTCGGCGACCTCGACTCCATCATGGAGGCGTCGGAGACCGAGCTGGCGGCGACCGAGGGTGTCGGGGGGATCATCGCGGCGAGCATGGTGCGTTTCTTCGCGACGGAGCGCAACCGGGCCTTCGTGGAACGCCTTCGCCAAGGCGGAGTCTCCTTCGGCGTCCGGCTCGTGTCCGACTTGCCCCAGGTCCTTGCCGGCAAGTCCGTGGTCGTGACCGGAACGCTCGAGAACTTCTCCCGCGAAGGCGCCGAGGAGGCGATCACGGCGCGGGGAGGGAAGTCCCCCGGGTCGGTATCGGCCAAGACGACGGCGCTCGTGGCGGGATCCTCCCCCGGCGCCGCGAAGCTGACGAAAGCGGAGCAGCTCGGCGTCCCGATCCTCGACGAGGCGGGTTTCCAGGCGCTGCTCGACACGGGCGAGCTGCCGTGACGGCGCCGCCGCCCGGCTGACCCGTGGCCACCGGTGACGCGGCGACGCACCGTGACCGTCGCCGGCATCTCCTGTTCGCGCTGGCTCTCGTCGTCGTGTTCGGCATCGCTGCCACGGCGACCTACGTCGTACGCGGCCATCAGCCGGCGCCACGCCTGCAAGCCGGCTCGAAGTCACCGGGAACCCTCGGTGGATCCGGCCTCCCGAGGCCCGGCGCCCTCGTCCCGGCCTACGACCTCTACTCCGACCCCGTGTTCCCGACCCTGCAGGTGGGCTATGCGATCGAGCGCCACGCCACGGCAGGAGGCAACAGCGAGGAACTCGCCCGGAGCGAGGACGCCGGGCGCACCTGGCACCTCGTTGGTCCCTTCCCCTTCGCGAACGGGTACTCCCAAGTGCAGTTCGTCTCGATCCGGAGCGGGTACGCCTTCGGCCCGGCCGGCGTTGCCGTCACGCACGACGGTGGAGCGCACTGGGCCGAGGGCCAGGCGCTCGGCGGTCGCCTGCAACGAGTGGTGCCGATCGGTGACGACGTCTGGGCTACGTATGCCGTCTGCGAAGGCCCTCCCGTTGCCAGCACGCTCTGCTCGGTGCACGTGGCCATATCGACCGATGGAGGCATCCACTGGAACCAGGCTGCGACGGCGTCACCCCTCACCCAGTCGTTCGACGGTGGGGACGTCCTCGCTCGGATGGACCGCGACGAGGCATATGTGGTGTCCTACGGGCCGAGCGGCGGTGGCCTCGCGCACACCGTCGACGACGGAGCCCGGTGGACGTCGTTGCCGGACCCGTGCTCGGCGTGGGACACCGTCGACATCGCCGCACCGAAGGCGAACGTCCTCTGGATGATCTGCGGGGGAGCGCCGCGAGCGGGCGGGGCCGCCTCCGCCAAGGCCGTCTTCCAGTCATACGACGGAGGGCGGACGTGGGTCCCCCGCGCGTACACCGGTTTCGGCCCAGCGTCCGGGCCGCTCGCCCGGCGAGCTCCCTTCGGCCATCTCTGGTTCGCCGGCAGGCTGTCCCAGCTCGCGACGATCGACCCGACGCGCGCTTGGATCGGTGTGAGCGGGATCGGCGTCCTCGTGACCTTCGACGCCGGCCGGGATTGGGCACTGGTGAAGGGAATGCCGAGGGATGCCACTCGTGACGGGGTGGCCGGCGTCGGTGTCACCTTCGACGACCCCAGAAACGGCTGGGCCATCGAGTTCAGGCTCGGCGTGTGGCGCACGAGGGATGCCGTGCACTGGCAACTCATCGATGGCACCTGAGTGCCTGCGACTGCCGGCGGCCGGCGCTGAGCGGCCGGCTGCCGCTGAGTCGGGGGAGACCCGGGTTAGGCTTGCGCCGGATACTCATGCCGAGCATCACTGAACAGGTGGGCCGCGTCATCGGCGGCCGATTCCGGCTGCTCGCCCCCATCGGCTCCGGAGCGTCATCCCAGGTCTTCGCCGCAGTGGACACGCGGCTGCAGCGTCGCGTCGCCGTGAAAGTGCTGCATCCGAGCCTCGCGAACGACCACGCCTTCCTGCGGCGCTTCCGCGCCGAGGCGAGGCTCGCCGCCTCGCTCGACCACCCCCACGTCATGCGGGTCTTCGACTGGGGAGAAGAGGAAGCCGGGCCTTTCCTCGTACTGGAGCTGCTCACGGGCGGGAGCCTCCGGGCGCTTCTCGACAAGGGCGCCAAGCTGTCGCACGCGCAGACCGCAGCGCTCGGGTCAGAAGCTGCCGCCGGCCTCGCCTACGCGCACCGGCGCGGCATCATCCACCGGGACATCAAGCCGGGGAACCTCCTGTTCGACGAGGACGGCCACGTCCGCATCGCCGACTTCGGCGTTGCGCGGGCGATCGCGCAGGCGTCCCTCACCGAGCCGCTCGGCGTGATGTTCGGGACTGCCCGCTACGCCTCGCCGGAGCAGGCCAAGGGCACCCCGCTCGACGACCGCACGGACGTCTACTCGCTCGCTCTCGTCCTCTACGAGGCGCTCACGGGCCAGGTGCCCTTCTCTGCCGAGACGGTGTCCGGCACTCTCATGGCGCGGATCGACCGCACCATCCCGCCGGCCCGCGAGCTCGGGCCCCTCGCCCCGATCCTGGCCGCCGCCGCGATACCCGAGCCGCTCGCTCGTCTCGACGCAGCCGGGCTGGCAGACGAATTGTCTCAGCTCGAGCGCCAGCTGCCCCAGAGGGCGCCGCTGCCGCTCGTGCACGCCGATCTCGGCCCGGGCGCGTCCATGTGGGCGGACCGGGACGCGACCGATCTCGATCCCGGTCACGTCCTCGCCGGCCACACGGCGGTCCTGCAGGCCGTCGACCTCGAGCGCGCTGATGCGCCGATGCCGCACGACGAGCTCGTGGACGACCTCACTGTCATGGGACTGGCGGCTGCCGAGGCCGTTCCGGCTGTCGACGGAGAGCTCACCCCCATGAGCGCGCAGGTGGCGACACCACCGGCTCGTCACGTTCCCGCCGCCGAAGGGCATGCCGAGGACTCGGAAAGTCCCGGTGGGGTGGTGGGCAGCGGAGACCACCGTGGACTCCGACCGCAGCGTCGCCGGCGCGGACGGCTCATAGCCGCCGTCGCGCTCGTGATCGCCCTCCTGGCCGGCGGTGCCGTCGCCGCCTTCTTGCAGCTCCGCGTGACCGGCGACCTCGTGCCATCGGTCGACCACCAGCCTGTCGGCATGGCGCGGGCGATGCTTCAGACTGCGGGCCTCAAATTCCGCATCGGCGCCAAGAAGTACGACGGCCACGTGCCGAGTGGGGACGTCCTCAGCCAGTCGCTACCTGCTGGACGGCGTGTCAAAGCGGGAACAGTCGTCATCGTGATCGAGTCCCTCGGTCCGGCGCCGGTAGCGGTCCCGGACGTCAAGGGACTTCCGCAGCTCCTGGCCCGGCGCCTCATCGCGGTCGCGCACCTGCGAGCCATCCCGGAGCTCGTATACAGCGAGACCGTCCATCCTGGTCATGTCATCTCGGAGAGCCCGCTCCCGTCGTCGAAGCGCGTGCCGCGCGGATCGCCGGTGATCCTCTACATCTCCCGCGGACCCCACCCGCGCATCGTGCCGCCGCTGCAGGGAGTACCGCTCCAGACCGCAGAGAAGGACCTCGCGAAGATCGGGCTCGTCGGCAAGCAGGCACCGAACGGGCAGTACTCGACGACGGTCCCCGCCGGTGACGTCGTCGCGCAGGACCCGGCTGCCAGGCTGAGCGTGAAGCGCGGCACCACCGTGCTGCTCACGGTCTCGCTCGGGAAGCCGTACGTGAAGGTGCCGCCGCTGTTCGGCCTGTCCGTGAAGAAGGCGGAGTCGGCGCTCTCGGCAGCAGGACTCGCGTACCAGCTCGTCGGCGTCGGCGGCCAGCACGGTTTCGTCTACGCCACTTCACCCAGTTCGGGGCAGTCGGTGAGGGAAGGCACGACGGTCGTCCTCTACATCGTCTGACACCTCGCCTGACCTGTGTCCGTCTTGCGCGGCGGAAGCGCGACCTGACAAGTTGATGTTCGGACAATCAACACGTCGGGGGATCTGACGGAAGGACAGACGGATGGGTGCTCTGGAAGGAAGGGTCGCGATCATCACCGGCGCGGGGCGCGGCATCGGCCGCGAGCATGCCCTCCTGTTCGCCAGCGAAGGAGCCAAGGTCGTCGTCAACGACCTCGGCGGAGCCGTCGACGGCTCGGGTGACGATCGGTCGCCTGCGCAGCAGGTGGCGGACGAGATCAAGGAGATGGGCGGCGAGGCGATCGCCAACGCCGACAACGTTGCCGACTGGGAGGGGGGTCAGCGCCTCGTCAACGCGGCCATCGAGGCATTCGGCGACCTCCACGTGCTCGTCAACAACGCCGGGATCCTGCGTGACCGCGTGCTCGTCAACATGACCGAAGCAGAGTGGGACGCGGTCATCCACGTTCACCTGAAGGGTCACTTCGTCCCGACGCGCTGGGCCGCCGCCTACTGGCGAGAGCAGTCGAAGGCGGGGCAGCAGGTGAAGGCCGCCGTCGTCAACACGTCGTCGACGTCAGGCCTGCTCGGGAACCCGGGCCAGGCCAACTACGGCGCCGCCAAGGCCGGCATCGCCGCGTTCACCATCATCACGGCCCAGGAGCTCTCCCGCTACGGGGTGCGCGTCAACGCCATCGCTCCCGCTGCGCGCACACGGATGACGGAGTCGACACCTGGCTTGTCCGACATCGTGCAACCGCCGGCTGACGCAGGGACGTTCGATGCGTGGGACCCGGCGAACGTCTCTCCGCTCGTCGGCTACCTCGCGACCGAGAGCTGCCCGTTCACCGGAAAGACCTTCTTCGTGCAGGGCGGCAAGGTCCAGTACTTCCAGCCGTGGACCCTCACGAAGGACATCGACAAGGGCGACCGCTGGACGATCGCAGAGCTCGCGGAGCAAGTCCCCTCGATCGTCGGCTGACCGACACACGTCAGCTTCACGAATTGAAAGTCGGGTGGGCGCAGCCCGGGTGGTGTGCGGCGCAGCCCGGGGGTGGTGGGCGCAGCCCGGGTGGTGTGCGGCGCAGCCCGGGTTGCGCGCGCGACCGGCCCGCTCAGGCAGTGAACGACCGGATCCGGCCCACGATCTCAGCGTGCACCGGATCAACCGGCCCCGTCTGCATGGCGAGGAGCTTCGACATGTCACCCTCGATCTTGATGCGACCGGCCATGAACGCCTGCATGCCCGCTTGCGGGTTCTGGTCGACGAGGATCGCCTTCGCCGTCTCGTAGTCGACCGTCACGGTCAGGTCGGGGGCCTCGAGGTGCCCGATCTCGAGCACGACCTCGCCGGCGCTCGTGTCGAGGTGGGCGTCGATGCAGCCCTCACCGAAGGGCACCTCCTTCACGACGAGGTTCATCCGCATCTCGACAGGTGGCCTCGGTGCGCGCTCACCGAACTCCGCCTGCACCTTGCGGGCCTCGGCGGTCCATTCGTCACTCAGAAACGCGTACTCACCCATGTCCACCTCCTCACCCGCGCACGCGGTGCCCGGGGAGAATACCTGCGGCTCCCGACTACCATGAACCGCCGTGGTCTCACCGATCGTCGAAGGCGCCGAGCCCTTCTCGGCCTCGAACGGCCAGGACGGCGTGCTCGTCCTGCACGGCTTCACCGGGAGCCCGCGGTCGATGCGCCCGCTCGCCGAGGCGTTCGCGGATGCCGGCTACTGCGTCGAGCTGCCGCTGCTCCCCGGCCACGGGACATCGATCGAGGACATGCTCGACACCACGTTCGCCGACTGGTCCCGCGCTGCGAACGAGGCCTTCCAGTCCCTCGCCGCTCGCTGCAACCGGGTGATGGTGGCCGGGCTCTCGATGGGCGGCACGCTCTCGCTCTGGCTGGCGGAGCGGCATCCCGAAGTCGCCGGCCTCGTGCTGGTGAACCCGCTCGTGGAGCAGGCGGCGGAGAGCTTCTATGAGATGTTGCACGGGATCCTCGACGCCGGGATGGACCGCATCCCCGGCGTCGGCGAGGACATCGCACTCGAGGGTGTGAGGGAGGGTGCGTACGAGGCGACGCCGGTCGTGCCGCTGCTGTCCCTCATGGATGCTGCCGGCGAGGTGGCTGCCGCCCTCGGCGTCATCTCCTGTCCGGTGCTGCTGCTCTCGAGCCGCGCCGACCACGTTCTCCCGTCGAGCAACGGAGACCTCGTCGTCGAGCATGTCTCCGGGCCGGTCGAGCGCGTGTGGCTCGAGCGCAGCTACCACGTGGCGACGCTCGACCACGACCAGGCCGAGATCGAGCAGCGCGCGGTCGAGTTCGCGAGCAAGGTGTTCTCCTCCTAAGTGGCCGGCATCGGAATCGACGAGGTCCGCCACGTCGCCCGCCTGGCGCGCCTCGAGCTGTCCGACGAGGAGCTGCACGGCCTCGTCGGCGAACTGACTGCCCTCCTCGAGCACGTCGACGCCATCCGCCAGCTCGACACGTCGGGCGTGCCGGCGACAGCCCATGCGATCCCGCTCTCGAACGTGCTCCGGGACGACGTCGTCGGGCCGTGCCTCGAGCGGGACGAGGTGTTGGCGGCCGCACCGGCGGCGGAGGAGGGGCGCATCGTCGTGCCGGCCATCCTCCGGGAGGAGCCGTGAGCCTGCTCGACGCCGGAGCGGCCGCCGTCGCCAAAGCAGTGCGAGCAGGTGACGTCACGGCTGTCGAGGTCATCGAGGAGGCGCTGGCGCGCCTCGACGCGACCGAGGGGGACCTGCACTGCTTCCAGACCGTGCTCGGCGACAAGGCGAGGCGTGAGGCGGCGCGCGTCGACGAGGCAGTCGGGGAGGGACGGGACCCTGGACCGCTCGCCGGCGTCCCGATCGCGCTGAAGGACAACCTCTGCACGCACGGGATCGAGACGACGTGCTCCTCGAGGATCCTCGAAGGGTGGCGGCCGCCCTACGACGCGACGGTCGTCGAGCGGCTGCGGGGGGCGGGAGCCGTTGCCGTCGGGAAGACCAACCTGGACGAGTTCGCGATGGGCTCTTCGACGGAGAACTCGGCGTTCGGGCCGACACACAACCCCTGGGACTTGAGCCGCGTGCCCGGTGGGTCGTCGGGTGGCAGCGCGGCGGCCGTTGCCGCCGGCGTCGTCCCGCTCGCCTTCGGCTCGGACACCGGCGGGTCGATACGCCAGCCGGCCTCGCTCTGCGGTGTCGTCGGCATCAAGCCGACCTACGGCGTCGTCTCCCGGTACGGCTTGATCGCCTTTGCGAGCTCGCTCGACCAGATCGGTCCGTTCGCGCCGACCGTGGCCGACGCCGCTCTCGCGCTCGAGGTCATCGGCGGAGGAGACCCGCGTGACTCCACCTGCCTCGCGCGCCCCGCACCTCGTCTGATCGAGGTGCTCGGCCGGGGGGTGGAAGGGCTGCGGGTCGGCGTGCTCGAGGACTTCGTGGACGACGTGTCCGCCTCGTGCCGGCGCGCCGCGAACGATGCCGCCGACGCGCTCGCCGCCGCCGGTGCGAAGGTCGACGCCGTCTCGGTCCCGGAGGCACGCCTCGGGTTGCCGGCGTACTACGTGATCGCCCCGGCCGAGGCCTCGTCGAACCTCGCCCGCTATGACGGCGTCCGGTACGGTCTCCGGGTCGAGGGGCCGGACGTCGAGGCCATGAACGCACGGACGCGCGCCGCCGGCTTCGGGAGGGAGGTGCGTCGCCGGATCATGATCGGCACGTATGCCCTGTCGGCCGGGTACTACGACGCCTACTACGGCCAGGCGCAGCGGGTGCGCACGCTCGTGACCCGGGCGTTCGACGCCGCGTACGAGCGTTTCGACGTGTTGCTGTCGCCGACCACGCCGTCCGAGGCGTTCGAGCTCGGGGCGAAGACGGCGAACCCGATCGAGATGTACCTCTCCGACCTCTGCACGGTCTCCTCCAACCTCACCGGCCAGCCGGCGATCAGCGTGCCGTACGCGCTCGGCGACGAGGGCCTCCCAGTGGGCGTGCAGGTCATGGCCCCGGCGCTCGGTGAGGCATTGATGGTGCAGGTGGCTGCGGTGCTCGAGCAGGCGGCTCCGGCCGAAGCCCGAGGGCCGGTCCCGGTCGGCGGGCGCGCCCGGGGGGAGGCGGCGGACGGTGCCTGAGGGGTACGAGACCGTCGTCGGCCTCGAGGTCCATTGCGAGCTGGCCACTGCCACGAAGCTGTTCTGCGGGTGCCCGAACGTCTTCGGGGCCGAGCCGAACACGAACATCTGCCCTGTCTGCCTCGGCTTGCCCGGATCGCTGCCGGTGCTCAACCGGCGGGCGGTGGAGCTCGCGATGCGGATCGGGACGGCGCTCGGCTGCGAGATCCGGCCGTCGGTCTTCCACCGGAAGAACTACTTCTATCCGGACATGCCGAAGGACTACCAGATCAGCCAGTACGACGAGCCGGTCAACGTGAACGGCCGCCTCGAGCTCCCGGACGGATCGGTCGTCGGCATCGAACGTGCCCACATCGAGGAGGACACCGGCAAGACGACGCATGTCGGGGCGACCGGCCGCATCCACGGGGCCAGCCACTCGCTCGTCGACTACAACCGGGCCGGTGTGCCGCTCGTCGAGACCGTGTCGGCACCGGACATCCGCTCCGCCGAGCAGGCTCGTGCCTATGTGATCGAGCTCCGCGGTGTGCTCGTCGCGACGGGCGCTTCCGACGGCCGGATGGAGGAGGGCTCCCTCCGGGTCGACGCGAACATCTCGGTACGCCCGACCGGAAGCGACATCCTCGGGACGCGCTGCGAGGTGAAGAACCTGAACTCGCTCCGGTCACTCGTTCGTGCCATCGAGTACGAGGCCCGGCGCCAGGTGGAGTTGCTCGAGGCCGGCGGGGCCGTCACACAGGAGACCCGGCACTGGGACGAGGACGCCGGCGTCACGCACCCGCTGAGATCGAAGGAAGAGGCGTACGACTACCGCTACTTCCAGGAGCCCGACCTCGTCCCACTCGTCCCGGACGCCGCGCTGCTCGAGGCCGCGACGGCGGGCGAGGCACTGCTTCCGTCCGACCGGCGGCGCCGGATCGCCGAGGTCTTCGCCGCCCACGGCGCCGAAGCGTCGGCCGAGCAGGTGCTCACGGTGATCGAGCTCGATCTCGACCAACTCGTGCTGGACGCCGTGGAGGTGGGTGCGGACGCGCGGCTCGCGTTGGCGCGGGCGGCGAACGAGGCGGCGGCGCGGCCCGACGACGCCCGCCGGCTCGACCCCAGGGCGTTCGCCGACCTCGTCAAGATGGAGCACGACGGGAAGCTGTCCGCCACGCAGTCGAAGACCGTGCTGGGTGCCCTGCTCGAGGAGGGGGGCGACCCGGCCGACATCGCAGCGCGGCTCGGCTATGAGGCGCTCGACACGGCCGAGCTCGAGGCCGCCGTGGACCGCGTCATTGCCGAGAGCCCGGACGAGTGGACGCGGTACGTCGGGGGCGACGCCAAGGTGACCGGATACTTCGTCGGCAAGGTGATGCAGGCGACGAAGGGCCGCGCCGACGGCAAGGTCGTGTCGAGCGTGCTGGCGGCACGGCGCGACGAGGCCGCCGGCCGTTGAACCTGCAGTCGCGCTCGGGGCGATCCGCGGTTTGTCCGGGTTAGCCGGATCTGCCACACTTGCTTGCGTGAGAGCTGACTTCGCGCTCCGACTCGTACTCATCACCTAGTGCGCTGACGCCACCTCGCGCCCGCGCACACCGACCTCCCCAGATGGGGAGGTCGTTCTGTATCCGGGGGCAGACACCGACGAGACCGACACCGACGAGACCGACACAGGCAGAGACAAGGAAGGACCCCAGGCCATGCAACTGACCGGAGCCCAGGCACTCGTGAAGAGCCTCGAGATGCAGGGCGTCGAGGTCGTATTCGGCCTGCCCGGTGGGGCCATCCTCCCCGTCTACGACCCGATCATCGACTCTTCGATCCGCCACATCCTCGTGCGCCACGAGCAGGGCGCCGGCCACATGGCGGAGGGTTACGCGCACGTCACCGGGCAACCGGGCGTCGCCATGGTCACGAGCGGACCCGGTGCCACGAACATCGTGACCCCGCTCTGCGACGCCTACATGGACTCGGTCCCGCTCGTCTGCATCACCGGCCAGGTCCCGTCGACCTCCATCGGCACCGACGCCTTTCAGGAGGCGGACATCACCGGCATCACGATGGGCGTGACGAAGCACAACTGGCTCGTCACCGACGCCGCCGACATCCCGCGGGTCATCAAGGAGGCGTTCCACGTGGCGACGACGGGTAGGCCCGGCCCGGTGCTCGTCGACCTGCCGAAGGACGTCTCGAACGCCACGATGGACTGGTACTGGCCGGAGTCCGTCGACCTGCCGGGATACCGGCCGGTGGCCGAGCCGGACAGGGCGGCCGTCGAAGCCGCCGCCACCCTCATCGCTGCGGCAGAGCGCCCGGTCATCTATGCCGGCGGAGGGATCCTCAAGGCCCGCGCCTGCGAGGCGCTCGCCGACCTCGCCGAGCTGACGGGCACCCCGGTCGTCACGACGCTGATGGCACGCGGCGCCCTTCCGGACAGCCACCCTCTCAACCTCGGCATGCCCGGCATGCACGGCTCGTACGCGGCGGTCACCGCCATGCAGCGGGCTGACCTGCTGATCGCTCTCGGCAGCCGGTTCGACGACCGGGTCACGGGCAAGGTGTCGGCGTTCGCTCCGCTCGCGAAGGTGATCCACGTCGACATCGACAAGGCTGAGATCGGCAAGGTGCGCCGGCCCGAGGTCGGCCTCGCGGCAGACTGCCGCCTCGCCACCGAGGCGATCGCCGAGACCGTCCGCCACCGTGGCGACGCTGACGACCGGCGCGCCGCTCGCCAGCCGTGGCGCGACCAGGTCAGCCGATGGCGTGCCGAGCTCCCGTACGCCTATGACGGCGATGGGGAGACGGGGGCGGCCTCGTCGGCATCTGCCGCCTCAGCGGTCGGCGAGCTGCCCGGGCGCCCGCCCTTGTTGAAGCCCCAGTTCGTGCTCGAGACGCTCAGGGACGCGACGCCCGAGGACACGATCCTCGCCTCGGGCGTGGGTCAGCACCAGATGTGGGCGTCGCAGTTCTGGCGTTTCGAGCGGCCGTACTCCTGGGTCAACTCAGGTGGGCTCGGCACGATGGGCTTCAGCATCCCGGCTGCGATCGGGGCGAAGGTGGGGCGCCCGGACTCGATGGTGTGGGCCGTCGACGGCGACGGGTGCTTCCAGATGACCGCTCAGGAGCTCGTGACCGCGTCTGCCGAGGGCATCCCGGTCAAGATCGCCATCCTCAACAACGGCTACCTCGGCATGGTCCGCCAGTGGCAGCACATGTTCTACGAGGAGCGCTACTCCGAGGTGTACCTGTCCCCGGATCTTCCCGACTACGTCGGCTGGGCGGAGGCGATGGGATGCGTCGGCCTTCGCGTCGAGACCCCGGAGGAGGTGCGCCCGGCGATCGAGAAGGCGAACCAGATCGACGACCGGCCTGTCGTGATCGACTTCCGCACCGACTCGATGGAGCAGGTGTTCCCGATGGTGCCGGCCGGCGCGTCGAACGACGACATCGTCGTGCATCCTTCGCAGCGGGCGGTACTCGGGGCGCGCGCCGCCGACGAGGAGGGCGGGCGATGAGCAACAGGCAGGGGGTGCCCCGCCACCACCTGCTCACGGTCCTCGTGGAGAACAAGGCCGGAGTGCTCGCACGTGTCGCCGGCCTGTTCAGCCGGCGCGGGTACAACATCTTCTCCCTCGCCGTCGCCCCGACCGACGACGAGCGCTTCAGCCGCATCTCCATCGTCGTCGACGTCGAGTCGGCGCCACTCGAGCAGATCGTCGCTCAGCTCGACAAGCTCGTGAACGTTGTCGAGATCTCCGAGCTGCACCCCTCCGAGGCGCGCGAGGCCGAGCTGCTCCTCGTCACCGTCGGCGCCGACCCCGGCGAGCGTGCCCAGGTGATCCAGCTCGTCGGGGTCTACAACGGCAGCATCGTCGACGTCGGCCAGCGCGAGATCAGCGTCATGCTCGCCGGCAGCCCGGAGTCGCTCGACGACTTCGAGGAGCTCATGCGGCCCTACGGGATCGTCGAGCTGCAGCGCACCGGGCGGGTCGCGCTCCCGAAGCTCGGGTCGCGGGCCTCGGCGGCGTCGCTCGGGCGCGGTCTTGCTGCTGTCGCGGGCTCGGAGTAGATCAACACCAACAGCGAAGGGACTGACAGATATGGCGAAGCTCTATTACGAGTCGGACGCGGACAAGGCGCTGATCCGGTCGCGCAAGGTCGCGATCATCGGCTACGGCTCGCAGGGCCACGCTCACGCGCAGAACCTGCGCGACTCTGGCGTCGATGTGCGCGTAGGGCTGCGGGAGGGGTCGTCCTCACGGGCGAAGGCGGAGGCAGCGGGGCTGCGCGCCACCTCTGTCGCCGATGCCGTCGGGGAGGCCGACCTCGTCATGGTCCTCGTCTCCGACACCGAGCAGACCGAGGTGTACGAGAACGAGATCGCCCCGCGGCTGAAGGACGGGGACGCGCTGTTCTTCGCTCACGGGTTCAACATCCGTTTCGGACTGGTCACGCCGCCCGACGGCGTGGACGTCGGGATGGTCGCGCCGAAGGGGCCCGGCCACCTCGTGCGCCGCACGTACGAGGCTGGCGGCGGCGTGCCGTCGCTCATCGCGGTGTCGCGTGACGCCTCGGGAAAGGCGATGGAGCTCGCGCTCAGCTACGCCGACGCGATCGGGGCGACCCGGGCCGGCGTCCTCGAGACGACGTTCGAGGAGGAGACCGAGACGGACCTGTTCGGCGAGCAGGTCGTGTTGTGCGGCGGCGTGAGCGCCCTCGTCACGGCCGGCTTCGACACGCTCGTGGAAGCCGGGTACCAGCCCGAGTCCGCCTACTTCGAGTGCCTGCACGAGCTCAAGCTCATCGTGGACCTGATGTACGAGCAGGGGATCTCCGGGATGCGTTTCTCGGTGTCGGACACCGCCGAGTACGGCGACCTCACGCGAGGCCCGCGGATCATCGACGAACACGTCCGCGCGGAGATGCGCTCGATCCTCGACGAGATCCGCGACGGCTCGTTCGCGAAGGAGTGGGTCGACGAGAACAGGGCCGGGCGCCCACGTTTCAACGAGCTGCGGGCTGCCGGGCGCGAACACCCGATCGAGAAGGTCGGGGCCGAGCTCCGGGCGATGATGCCGTTCGTGTCGGGCGGCCGGAAGCGGCTGGAGGACGTCTCAGGCGGCTGAGCGCTCGACCACCCAGTCGATGCAGCGGGTGAGGGCCTCGATGTCCTCTGGGTCGATCGCAGGGAACATGGCGATCCGGAGCTGGTTGCGCCCGAGCTTGCGATAGGGCTCGGTGTCGAGGATGCCGTTCGCCCGCAGCGTGGCGGCCACCTGCTTCGCGTCGACCGAGTCGTCGAAGTCGATGGTGCCGACGACGTGGCTGCGTTCGTCCGGCTTTGCCACGAAGGGCTGCGCGTACGCCGACCGTTCCGCCCAGCCGTAGAGGATGCCGGCGGAGCGGTCGGATCGGCCGGCCGCGAACTCGAGCCCGCCGTTGTGGTTCATCCATTCCACCTGCTCGGCCAGGAGCAACAGGGTCGCGAGCGCAGGCGTGTTGTACGTCTGCTCGAGACGGGAGTTCTCGAGGGCGATCTTCAGGTCGAGCGACGATGGCCGCCACCGTCCCATCTGGTCGATCTGCTCGATCCGCTCCACGGCGCCGGGCGAGAGCGCCGCCAGCCACAAGCCTCCCTCGGAGCCGAAGCACTTCTGCGGTGCGAAGTAGTAGGCGTCGAACTCGGCCGGGTCGATCCGCAGGCCGCCGGCCCCCGAGGTCGCGTCCACGATCACGATCCCGTCGGCGGCCTGGCCGGACAGCGTGCGCGGCCGACGGATCTCCATGGCGACACCTGTCGAGGTCTCGTTGTGGGTGAGGGCGTAGGTGTCGACCCCCTCGCGTGCCTCGGCCTCGGGGTGGGTTCCGGGCTCGGAGGAGATGACTTCGGGCTCGCCGAGGTGAGGTGCCGCTCTTACCGCCGAGGCGAACTTCGACGAGAACTCTCCGAAGCTCAGGTGCTGGCTCGTCTCGAGGATCAGCCCGAACGTGGCGGCGTCCCAGAACGCCGTCGTGCCACCGTTCCCGAGGGCGATCTCGTAGCCGTCGGGGAGGGAGAACAGTTGAGCCAGCCCCCGGCGGGCCCGGGCGACGACGTCGCGTACGCCGGCCTGCCGGTGGCTCGTGCCGAGGTAGATGCGTGCGCTGGCGGAGAGGACGTCCACCGACTCCGGCCGGATCTTCGAGGGTCCACACCCGAAACGGCCGTCGGCGGGCAACATCTCGTCGGGAATGCGGAGCTCGGGCACGACCGCCACGCTATCGGGGCGGCTCACGGACCCTCCAAACCCCGTCCAAGACGGCTCATGGCGTGTGTCACCATGGTCCCATGACCCCGAGCACGCGGATCGAGGCAGACCGGGTCTCCAAGCGGGTGGGCTCTGTCACCCCCTCCGCGACCCTGGCCATCGACGCCAGGGCGAAGGCGCTGAAGGCGGCAGGCGAGGACGTCATCGTCTTCGGCGCCGGCGAGCCCGACTTCCCGACCCCGACGCCGATCGTCGAAGCCGCCGTGGCCGCGTGCGTCGACCCGAAAAACCACCGCTACACGCCGACCGCAGGGCTCCCCGAGCTGCGGGAGGCGATCGCCCAGAAGACGGCTCGGGACTCCGGCTACGACGTCTCGGCGAGCCAGGTCCTCGTCACGAACGGCGGGAAGCAGGCGGTCGCCGAGGTCTTCGAGTCGCTGCTCGACCCCGATGACGAGGTGCTCGTCATCGCTCCGTACTGGACGACGTATCCCGAGGCCATCCGCCTGACGGGAGCGACGCCTGTCATGGTCCAAACCGACGAGACGACGGGCTTCCTGCCGACGGCCGAGATGCTCGAAGCGGCCGCAACCGAGCGGACGAAGGTTCTGTTGTGGGTGTCACCCTCCAACCCGACGGGAGCCGTCGCCGGGCGCGAGCTCACCATCGAGATCGGGCGGCTTGCGGTCGAGCGGGGCTGGTGGGTCGTCACCGACGAGATCTACGAGCACCTCGTCTACGACGGATACGAGAGCCACTCCATGCCCGTCGTGGTGCCGGAGGTTGCCGAGCGCTGCGTCGTGTTGAACGGCGTCGCCAAGACCTACGCCATGACCGGCTGGCGTGTCGGCTGGATGATCGGCCCTCCCGATGTCATCGAAGCGGCGGCCAACCTCCAGTCGCATCTGACCTCGAACGTGAACAACGTGGCCCAGCGTGCGGCGCTCGCGGCCGTCTCCGGCGACCTCTCGGCCGTGGCGATGATGCGCGAAGCGTTCGACCGGAGGCGGAACATCATCGTGGAGATGCTCAACGAGATCCCGGGCGTCACGTGCATCCGGCCGCATGGCGCCTTCTACGCCTACCCGTCGTTCGCCGGCGTGCTCGGGAGGCGGCTTCGCGGCAGGCGCCCGGCGACGACGCTCGAGCTCGCCGCGCTCGTCCTCGACGAGGCCAAGGTGGCCTTCGTCCCGGGTGAGGCGTTCGGGACGGGGGGATACGGGCGTTTCTCCTATGCATTGTCCGACTCCGATCTCGCGCGCGGCGTCGCCCGCATCGGGGGGCTCTTCAGCGAACTGGAGGACTGATGGCTCGCATCCTCGTCACCGAGCAACTCGCCGACAAGGGCCTCGAGGCCATGGCCGCCGCAGGCCACGAGGTGGACGTCCGTCTCGGCCTGTCGGCTGAGGAGCTGCTCGGGGTGGTGCCGGGCGCACAGGCCCTCGTGATCCGTTCCGCCACGAAGGTGACAGCCGCCGTCCTCGAAGCTGGGCGCGACCTGGTCGTGGTGGGTCGGGCCGGCGTCGGGCTCGACAACGTCGACGTGCCGGCCGCGACGGCACGCGGCGTCATGGTCGTGAACGCACCCGAGTCGAACATCCTCTCGGCTGCCGAGCACGCCATGGCCCTGATGCTGGCGATGGCTCGGAACGTGCCGCAGGCGCATGCCGCCCTCGTCGCAGGGCGCTGGGAGCGTTCGAAATGGGAAGGGACGGAGCTTCACGGGAAGACGCTCGGCATCCTCGGGCTCGGCCGCATCGGCACCCTCGTCGCCCAACGTGCCAACTCGTTCGGCATGCGCCTCGTCGCTCACGACCCGTACATCTCGTCGGACCGTGCCCGCGTGCTGGGCATCGAGCTCGTCGACCTCGACCGGCTCGTCGCCGAAGCGGACTTCCTCACCATCCACCTGCCGAAGACTCCGGAGACGGCCGGACTGGTCGGCAAGGAGCTGCTCGAGAAGGCGAAGCCCGGGATCCGGATCGTGAACGCCGCTCGGGGCGGCGTCCTCGACGAGCAGGCGCTCGCCGACGCGATCGAGTCCGGCAAGGTGGCCGGCGCAGCGCTCGACGTGTTCGCGAGCGAGCCCTGCACCGACTCGCCGCTGTTCGCCATGTCCCAAGTGGTGGTGACCCCGCACCTCGGCGCGAGCACGGCGGAGGCACAGGACAAGGCGGGCGAGCAGATCGCGGAGCAGATCGTGCTGGCCCTCGCGGGCGACTTCGTGCCCTATGCCGTGAACCTCGCCGCCCACGGCGCGAGCGAGGTGGTCCGCCCCTATCTCGGCCTCGCCGAGCGGCTCGGTCGCTGCCTGACGGCGCTCTGCGAGGGTCTACCCGGACCGGTCGAGGTCTCCTATGCCGGCGGACTTGCCGGAGAGGACACCGGGATCCTCACGCTCTCCCTCTTGAAGGGGATCTTCGCGGAGGCCACCGAGGAGCCGGTGTCGTTCGTCAACGCGCCACGGCTGGCAGAGGAGCGAGGGCTCGAGGTGACCGCGTCGACGACGAGCACCTCGCGCGACTACGTCAGCCTGATCACGGCGCGATGCGGCGAGCACTCCGTCTCGGGCACGCTCGCCGGTCTTGGGATCTCAGTCACCGAGCGCATCGTGTCGATCGACGGGCAGAGGGTCGAGGTCCCGTTCGCTGCGAACATGCTCGTCGTCCGCAACGACGACCGCCCTGGCATGGTCGGCACGGTCGGGACCACCCTCGGCGACGCCGGGCTTTCGATCGTCTCGATGGCAGTCGGCCAGACCGAGGGCCACGCCGCGACGGCGCTCATGGTGCTCACGACGGACCGGCCCGTCCCGACCGACGTCCTCGAGCACCTGCGCAGGCAGGACGGGATCCTGGCCGTGCACCGGATGCTGGCGGGCTGAAAGGCTGGTGGGCTGAAGAGCCGGTGGGCCGAAGGGCTGGCGGGCTTGCAAGCAGGCCGGCTGAGGACCTCGCTCGGAAGAGGTCAGAGGCGGTCGGGGGGAGGGCAGATGGAACAGCGCCGTAAGAACGGGTTGATCGCGATGGGCGTCGGCCTCGTCGTCGCCGTGGTCGGTGAGCTCGTCTCGCCTTGGTGGGCAGTGACGGCCGTCGTGGCAGTCGTCGCGACCGCCTGCCTGATCGGTGGCGGGGTCGCCGTTGCTCTCACCTATCGCGAGGAGGCGGGTCGGGCTCCGGCGGCGCGCCTGTCCCTCGTCGCGGCCGGCGCCGGCCTGAAGCCGCGCGGCAGATCACGGGGGCGCAGAGAGGCGGGCGCCGTCGACACCGGCGCGGTGACGGCCTACGCCGCCCGCTTCAACGACGAGCTGGCCAGATGCGAGGAGCTCCTCGTGGGTCGGGCGGACGGCGAGGCGGACCGCGGGGCCGAGGGTGGCGGGGCCGAGGGTGGCGGGGGCGAGAGCCGGGCGGACGGCCGGGCGGTCACAACGACGTTCGACCTCGAGGCCGCCCGGGAGCGGCTGATGACGTTCGTGGCCAACCCGCTCTACGGCGAAGCGACCCGCCGCAGCCTCGTCGACGAGGCGAGAGTGCGGGACATCTCGGTGAAGCTCGCCACGGTGCTCTAGCCCCCTGGCCGGCCCGAAGGCTCGCAGGACTGCGCAGGTTCGACAGATCCTGCCAGGCTCCGCAGGCTCTGGCTCTGCCCTCACGGCACGGGCTTCGGCGCCGGGCGCGCCGACGGCCACGCCGAGCCTGCAAGACGGTCGAGCGGTTCGCCGCGCCAAGGCGGACCTTCTGTAACGTTGTCGACGAGACTGCTCGTGAGCGCGGAGGTCGGGACATGGACGGACGGAAGGCCGACAGCGATCCTGCGGCTCGTGACGGCCTGAGCCGCAGGCATTTCCTCGAGCTCCTCGGGCTCGGATCTGCCGGGGTGGTGCTCGGCTCCTGCAGCAGTGGCACCGGCAGTGCCGGCGGAGGCGGCCACAAGGGCAGCAGTACCACCACCACCACCGTGCCGAGCTTCCCGCTCGGCGCGTCGCAGAAGGCGAGCGGCGTCGTGACGGTCACGATGTGGCACTCGATGACGAGCGCGAACCTGTCGACGCTCCAGACCCTCGTGCGGCAGTTCAACGCCAGCCAGTCGAAGATCGTGGTGAAGCTGCTCGGCCAGGCCAGCTACACCGACACGTTCACTGCCTATCGCACCGCGCTGACGAGCCCGTCGACCCTGCCTGCGATCGTCCAGATCCAGTCGATCAGCCTGCAGGACATGATCGACAGCCGGAGCATCGTCCCCGCTGCTGCGGCGCTCCGCGCGGACACGTCGTTCGATGCCTCGGACGTCATCCCTGCAGCCTCGAACTACTTCACCGTCAACGGGATCCAGTACGCAATGCCGTGGAACTGCTCGGCGCAGATCATGTACTACAACAAGAAGACCTTCGCGAGCGCCGGCCTCGACCCGAGCAAGCCACCGGTGAGCTTCGCCGAGTACCACGACATGTCGGCACAGCTGAAGTCGAGGGCCGCGCTTCCCTACGGCACCGCGATCAAGCTCACGTCCTCGAACGTCGAGGACTGGGTGGCCAAAGCCGGCGCGCTGATGTTGAACAACTCCAACGGGCGGCACGGCCGCGCGACGGCGGTCGAGTTCGGTGGCAGCGTCGGGAAGCAGGTCATGTCGTTCCTCTCCGACATGTTCTCCTCGAAGCTCGCCGAAGCGACGATCGCCACCAACTACGACAACCTCCTCGCCATCGCGAACGGGTCGGTCGCGATGGCGATCGAGACGAGCGCCGCGCTCGGCACGGTCCTCAAGATCATCGGTGGCGGCCAGTACCACAACGTCACGCTCGGTGTCGGGCCGATCCCGGGCATCGACGGGCCCGGAGACGGCGTTCCGTACGGCGGCGCCGGCCTCTACATCGTGAAGGACCGGTCGCCGGAGGAGCAGGACGCCGCCTGGCAATTCATCAAGTTCCTCCTCTCGCCGTCAGCGATGACCACATGGGCGATCGGCTCGGGATACATCCCGATCACACGGTCCGCTACCGAGACCGCTGCCATGAAGAAGGAATGGTCTGACACGCCGCAGATGCGAGTCGCCTACGAGGAGATCGCCAGCACCAAGCCCAATGTCGCTACCGCCGGTGCGGTGTCGGGGGCGCTCGCCCAGATCGAGACGGACGTCCAGAACGCGATGAGCGAGATCTCGAACGGGACGTCGCCCACCTCCGCGCTCGCGTCGGCGGTGTCGGCCGGGAACCAGGCCATCAGCGCCTACAACAGCAGCGTCGGAGGATGACGCCAGCTGCCGTCCGACTCGAATCCGTCACGAAACGCTACGCCTCCACCCTCGCCCTCTCCTCCCTCACGCTCACGGCCGAACCGGGGGAATTCCTCGTTCTGCTGGGACCTTCGGGCTGCGGCAAGTCAACGGCTCTGCGCGTCATCGCGGGGCTCGAGCGGCCGACCTCGGGCTCGGTGCGGATCGGCGACCGCATCGTCGACGACGTCGAGCCGAAGGACCGCGACGTCGCCATGGTCTTCCAGAGCTACGCGCTCTATCCACACCTGAGCGTCCGGCGGAACATCGAGTTCCCGTTGCGCTCGCGACACATCGCGGCCTCGGAGCGGGACCGGCGCGTGACCGATGCCGCCCGCTCGCTCCAGCTCGAGCAGTTGCTCGACCGAAAGCCGGCGCAGCTGTCAGGCGGCCAGCGTCAGCGCGTCGCCCTCGCCCGGGCCATCGTGCGCGAGCCGAAGGCGTTCCTCATGGACGAGCCGCTCTCGAACCTCGACGCACGGCTCCGGGTCGAGATGCGGGCCGAGCTGATCGAGTTGCATCGCCGCACCGGCACGACGGTCCTCTACGTGACCCACGACCAGGTCGAGGCCATGACGATGGGGGATCGCATCGCGATCTTGAACGAGGGCGTCCTCCAGCAGGTGGGGACGCCGAAGGACGTCTACGGCCGGCCGGCCAACGTGTTCGTGGCCGGGTTCATCGGGAGCCCTCCGATGAACCTCTTCCCGGGCGAGCTCGTGGGGGAGGACGGCGTGACCATCGGCGTCAGGCCGGAGGACTTCACGCTCGGAGGCGCCGCCGGCCCGGTGAAGCTCGCGGCCCAGGTCTCGCTCGTCGAGTCGCTCGGCCATGAGCACCACGTGGCGTGCCGGGTCGCGGCGCCCTCGCTGTCGAGCGAGCCGCTGGTGCTCGTGCGACTGCCGGCGTCGGTGTCACCGCCTTCGCTCGGCGAGGGTGTGACGCTGGCGGCGAGCGGGCCGGTCTTCCGTTTCGACAGCGAGAGCGGGGTGAACCTCGAGCTTGCCGGCAAGACCGGTGCGGCCGCCGGCGACGGATCGGGGTTCAGATGAGGTCGCGCCGTACCCGGGACGTCCTCCTCGCCTATCTGATGACCGTTCCGGCGTTCGCCGCGTTCGTGATCTTCGTCTTCTATCCCCTCGTGAAGACGGTTTACCTCGGCTTCTACCGTGTGGCGCCGTTCCCCGGGCTGCCGTCGCACTACGTCGGGTTCTCGCAGTACTCGACGGTGCTCTCGCACTCGCAGTTCCTGGCGCCGCTCTTCAACTCGACGTTGTTCGTCCTGTTCACAGTTCCGACGGGCATCGCCATCGGACTCGGCATGGCCGTGGCTGCGCACCGCCAATTGCGCGGGATCCGCCTGTTCCGCATCGTGTTCTCGTCGACCATCGCAACGTCGGTCGCCGTCGCCTCGGTCATCTTCTTCACGCTGCTCGACCCGACGACCGGTCTGTTCGCGTACTGGATCGGCCAGCGCGGCGGGACGGGACTGCTCGGCAACCCCACCTTCGCACTGCCGGCGGTGGCGGTGGTGTCGGTGTGGCAGAACCTCGGTTTCTCGTTCATCCTCATGAGTGCCGCCCTCGCCTCGGTGCCCGAGGATCTGCTGGAGGCGGCGGCTATCGACGGGGCGTCGGGGGGGCGGCGCTTCTTCCGGGTCACGATGCCACTCATCTCGCCCACGCTGTTCTTCGCCGCGATCGTCGGCGTGATCGCAGGGTTCCAGACGTTCGGCCAGATCGACCTGTTGACCCAGGGCGGCCCCAACGGTCACACGAACGTCCTGCTCTACCAGATCTACACCACCTTCTACATCAACGCCGACACGGGAACGGCGTCGGTCATGGCAGTCGCCCTGTTCCTCATCCTCGTCCTCTTGACCCTCGTCCAGTTCTCCATCATCCAGCGGAAGGTCTTCTATGCGGACGAGCGTTAGGACCTCGCTCCGCTACCTGCTGCTGGCCGCCATCGCGGTCGTGGTGCTGTTCCCGATCTACATCACCGTCGTCAATGCCTTGCTCCCCGTTCAGCTGATCGGCCACCGGCCGCCGGTGCTGTTCCCGTCGCACCCGCTCTGGAGCGACTTCTCACAGGCATGGTCGGGCGGGTCCCTGAGCCAGTACCTGCGCACGAGCGCGATCGTCTCGATATCGATCACCGTGGGCTCGGTGGCGACGTCGGTGCTCGCGGCCTATGCGTTCGCCTTCCTCGAGTTCCCGCTGAAGCGGGTGCTGTTCGGGCTGTGCCTCGCCACGCTCATGGTCCCGGCCGAGGTCACGATCATCCCGAACTACCGAACGATCCAGGTGTTCGGCTGGTTCGACACGTACCCCGCCCTGATCGTCCCGTTCGTCGCGAGCGGCCTCGGCATCTTCCTGTTCCGGCAGTCCTTCCGCCAGCTTCCCCGCGAGCTCAGGGATGCGGCGGTGCTGGACGGGTACGGGCATTGGCGCTTCCTGTTGCGCGTGGTGCTCCCGCTCAACCGCCCGATGCTCTCCGCCTTCGCGATCTTCGCCTGGCTCGGCGCGTGGAACCAGTACCTCTGGCCGCTGCTCGTCACGAACACCGATGCCCGGCGGACCGTGCAAGTTGGTCTCCGCCAGCTGGAGGGGTTGTCGGTAAGCGCGCCCAACGTGGTCTTCGCCGGGACGATCCTCGCCGCACTTCCGATCTTCGCCGTCCTGTTCCTGTTCCAGCGCCAGCTCGTGCGCGGGCTGACTGCGGGCGCCGTGAAGGGCTGAACGTGTGGCGGCACCTGAGCCGCAGCGCCCGGCTCTGGTCGCCCGGGAAACGATAGGCGCGAACCCTGGGAGACTTAGCCGTCATTTCGCCGGCTTTCGCGCCAGGCGTTCGCGCCTATCGATTCCCGGGCCCTGGAGTGCGTGACTCGCAGCCCTCGTCCCCGATGCGTCCCCGATGCGTCCCCTATGAGTCCCCGGTGCGTCCCCGGTGCGCCGCCGGCTTGACGGAATGGCTGCCTTCGCCCACACTGGTGTGCACATGCCGAGCACGATCACCCTCTTCCTGCTCCTTACCTGACGGCGAGCGCCATAGCGCTCGCCACGACCTCCTGTGCCCATTTCGGGCCGGGAGGTTTTTTGTTGCCCGAGCTCTCTTTCCCTCCATTCGACACAGCTTGAAGACCCCACGCACACCGACCACGAGGTAGACCGATGACAGCGAAGACGACACCACCGCCCACCGACGAGAGGGTCGTGATCTTCGACACGACGCTTCGCGACGGCGAGCAGGCGCCGGGCATCTCGCTCGACGCCGGCGAGAAGCTCGAGATCGCCGAGCAGCTGGCCCGACTCGGTGTCGACTACCTCGAGGCGGGCTTCCCGGTGGCGAGCGAGGGGGAGTTCGAGGCGGTGCAGGCGATCGCGCGCAACGTCCACGGACCGGTCGTCTGCGGGCTCTCCCGGACGAACCTCGCCGACGTCGACCGCTGCTACGAGGCGGTGAGGGACGCCGACCGTTCCCGCATCCACGTCTTCATCTCGACGAGCCCGAGCCATATGGAGCACATGCTCAAGATGACGGAGGCTCAGGTGCTGACCGAGGTTCGGAGCGGCGTGAGCCGGGCCCGCGAGCACCTCGACGACGTCGAGTTCTCGCCGCAGGACGCAACGAGGACGCCCCTCGACTTCATGCTCGAGGTGCTGGCCGCGTCCGTCGAGGCCGGGGCGACGACCCTCAACATCCCCGACACCGTCGGCTACGGCATCCCCTGGGACTTCGGGGACCTGATCGCGCACGTACGCCGTGAGGTGCCCGGCGACTACGTCATCTCGACTCACTGCCACAACGACCTCGGGCTCGCCGTCGCGAACTCGCTCTCGGGCGTGCGCAACGGGGCCCGTCAGGTCGAGGTCTGCGTCAACGGGCTCGGCGAGAGAGCGGGCAACGCTGCGCTCGAGGAGGTGGTGATGGCGCTCGAGATCCGATCCGACCAGTTCCCCGGCCTGGCGACGGCAGTCCGCACCGAGGAGCTGGCGCGGACGAGCAGGATGGTGTCGCGCCTCACGGGCTACCAATTGCAGTGGAACAAGGCTGTCGTCGGGCGGAACGCCTTCGCCCACGAGTCGGGCATCCACCAGCACGGCGTCCTTGCCGAGCGCTCCACCTACGAGATCATCGACGCTGCCTCCGTCGGCCAGGTGGGCAGCCAGATCGTGCTCGGCAAGCACTCCGGTAGGCACGCCTTCTCCGAAACGCTCGAGAAGCTCGGCATCGTCGTCCGAGGCGACGCCCTCAATGCCGCCTTCGCCCGGTTCAAGGAGTTGGCGGACCGCAAGGTGCAGCTCACCGACGCAGACCTCGAGGCGATCGTGGCCGAGGAGGTCGGGACGGCGCTCGAATCCGGCTACAGCCTGGACGTGCTCGAGGTCACCGGCGGCACCGCTTCGGTGCCGAAGGCTC
>JAKCCH010000087.1 GCA_021838945.1 Actinomycetes bacterium | reverse complement strand
AGGCATGAGATCGCTCTCGAAGAGTGACGACTGGTCGATCTCGTGGATGGAGCGAAGAATCCGGCCGAGCTCGTCGAGGGCGGCCGCCCGGGTCTTGGCGTCGACCGAGGCGTGCTCCATGGCGACCCCGTTGATGCGCGTGAGGCAGAGATATTCGATCCCGGCGACCTCGCCATAGCCGAGCGCCCGCGGCACGGGGAAGCTGCCCTGACGCTCGAGCTCGTTGAGGAAGAGGGCCTCCTTGCGCAGGCTCGTGCGTGGCCGGAGCCGATGGGGGCGCTGGGTCTTCATGACGATGCCGCCGTCGAGGAGATAGGCACGGGCCTCCCCGCCGGACTCGTCCACCTCGAGCAGTCGGCCCGCTCCGGCGGCATGCCGCCGGGCAGCCTCGACGACCGCCTCCTCGGCGAGGACCGGATCCGGGGCGTCAGGCTGCAGGTAGGTGTCGGAAAAGACCATCAGTCATCACTCCTTGTGTCGTCATGGTCTCGCTTTTGCGACCGGTGGGTCGGGATCTGTCCCGGGAGGTGCGACGGAGGTCAAAGCGCCGTCCTCGCCCGAGGCGTCCTGCCAGTCCCACCCGGCAGCCTCGAGCTCGGCGAGGGCAGCGAAACGGCCCCCCCGGAGGACGAGATCCTCCGGACGTCCTTCTTCGACGATCCGGCCCTCCTCGATCACGATCACCCGGTCGGCCTCGCGAGCGGTCGAGATGCGATGGGCGACGGTGAGGACGGCACAGCCGCGCCGCTGCGCAGTCTTGTGCAGGGCTGATCGGAAGGCGGCGTCGCTCGCCCCGTCGATGGCGGCCGTCGCCTCGTCGAGGAGGAGGACGGCCGGCTCGCGCACGAGCGCCCGTGCGAGGGCCACGAGCTGGCGCTGACCTGCAGACAGGACGGCGCCGCCGCCGCGCCCTTCGCCGGCGAGAGGGGTGTCGAGTCCTGCGGGGAGCTCGGCGAGGAGTGGACCGATGCCGACGAGCTCGGCAGCTCGTTCGAGTGACGCGTCGTCGACGAGCGGATCGAAGAGGCTGAGGTTCTCCCGCAAGGTGCCTCCGAAGAGGTTGAGCGCCTGGGGAACGATGCCAAGGACTCGGCTTCGCTCGGCGTCGCCGAGGCTGCGGGGGTCCACGCCGGCGACCCTCACCTGGCCGCTCTTCGGCGGGTACAGGCCACCGACGAGAGAAACGAGCGTCGACTTGCCCGCCCCGGTCCGCCCCACGAGCGCCACCTGCTCGCCCGACCGCACCCTGAGGGACACGCCAACGAGGACGGGGCGGGAGGCGAGGTAATCGAAGGCGACGTCGGCAACCTCGATTCCCTGCGAGGGATCGAGCTCGATCGCAGTCTCGACGGGGACCGTCTCTGCCGCCAGGTCGAGGACCTCAAAGGCCCGTTCGGCTCCGGCGATTGCGGCCTGCACGGACTGCCACTCGTCCCCGAGGGCGACGATCGGGGCGAAGAAGTTCTGGAACAGCAAGATGAACGCCGTCAAGGTGCCGAGGTTCACCCCTGCATGAACGAGCGTGTGCCCGGCACCGACCCAGATCAGGGCAGCGATCACGACCGAGGAGAGGAGCCCGCTCACCGGAGCGAAGAACGCGTTGTACTTGACCGAATCGCGCTGGGCAGAGAGCGTGCGCCGGAGTGCCCGGCGGAAGCGGGCGACGAAGGCCTCCTCCCGCCCGAAGGCGCGGAGCGTCTCGGCGCCTCCCACCACCTCGGCGAGCTCGACGTTCAGGCGACCGATGGCACGGCGCGTCCTGCGCTCGGCGTCGCGCACGTGCACTTGCAGGTAGCGCGTGGCAAGAAGGAGGGGCGGGAGAACGACGGCAGAGACAGCCGAGAGGAGAGGGCTCAAAGCGATCATGGCGATGACCACGGCGACGAGTGGCACGAGCTGGCCGACGAGCGTGGCGATACCGCCCGTGAAGAGCTCGTCGACGGTCTCGACGTCGGCCGTCGCCCGGCTGATGACGTCGCCCATCGGGGTGCGATCGAAGTAGGAGGCAGGCAGCGCCATCACATGGGCGAAGATGCGCACCCGGAGCGCGGCGATGGCGGACTGGGAGACGCGGGCCGCGAGGTAGCCGTAGGCAAAGCTGAACGCAGAGTCCGCTGCGACGGCGAGCACGTACACAGCGGCGGCGAGGAGAAGATCGCTCGTCCGTTTCGGCACGAGGTCGTGGTTCACGACGAAACGCACGACGAAGGGCGGCACCAGCTCGGCGAGGGCCGAGGCGACGATGCAGGCCGCCACGACGACGAGCGAGCCCCGCCAGGGCGAGACGAGCGCTGTGACCTTGCGCCAGAGCCTCTCGGTCGGGGCCGTCACAGGTGCGATGCCCCCGAGCGCCTCGGCGCTGCTCACCGCCCACCTCCGCTCGGCCGCGTGGAGGTCGCCATCGACAGGCGGGCCTGGGCACGGTAGATGCGGGCATAGAGCCCGCCCGCCGCCAGCAGCTCGGCGTGGGTCCCCTCCTCCTCGAGGTGGCCGGCGTCGAGGACGAGCACCCGGTCGGCATGGGGGAAGGCAGCGAGGCGGTGGCTGAACAAAAGCACCGTCGACCGCTCGCCGGCGGGTGCCTCCTCGCCGAGCGCCTTGCGCAGCCCGGTGGCGATGGCGGCCTCGGTGTGCACGTCGACGGCCGAGAAGGGGTCGTCGAGGACGAGGAGGGCAGGTGGCCGCCCTCCAGCCCCAAGGGCGCGGGCAAGGGCGATGCGCTGGCGCTGCCCGCCCGAGACGCGCACGCCGAGATCCCCGATCTCGGTGGCGAGCCCGTCGGGCATCGCCTCCACGTCGCGGTCGAGGGCGGCGAGCGAGATCGCCCCCAGCAGCGAGGCGGTGCCTGACGCAGCGCTCTCCGCCGGCTCGGCGGAGAGCCGGACGTTGTCGAGGACGCTCCCCGAGAACAGGCGCGGCTCCTGGCCGAGGTAGCCCACGCGCTCGGCGCGCTCTTCAGGCGAAAGGCGGACGACCGGCTCGCCGTCGAGGAGGACCCGCCCGGTGTCGGGGGCGTAGATCCCCACTGCGAGGCGTGCGAGGGCGCTCTTTCCCGAGCCGACCGGCCCGGTCACCGCGACGAACGCTCCGGACGGCACCTCGAGGTCGAAGTCCGAGATGGCGCTCCGCCCGCCGGGATAGGAGAAGCTCACCTGCTCGAACGAGAGCCTCGCGGGAGCCCTGTCCCGCAAAGGTCGCTCGACCGGACTCGTGGCGGGGCCGGCCACGTGCGTGGCGCGAAACGAGGACCATGCCGGCTCGGCAGAAAGCCCGGGCGGCGGCGCGAGGAGTGGCTCGAGGCGGGCGTGGGCAGCCCCGGCAGCCTGCACGCGGTTGGCCATCTGCGGGATGCGCGGCGCACGCGTGACGAAACGGACGAACAGCTGCAAGAAGGCGACGAGCCCACCGACGCTCAGCCCGCCAGCGGCCACGTCGCGCCCGCCGAGCCAGATGACGAAGAAGACGCCGGCGCTCAGTAGCGCCGTGTAGACGGCCGAGAGCGCCTCGTCGAGGCGGATGGCGTCGAGCTCGGCCGCCGCCTGCCTGCCTGCCAGGACGCCGACGCGGTCGGTCGCGGCAGCAGCGCGTCCTGCCAGTCGCAGCAAGCGCAAGCCGCCGAGCTGCTCGTGGAGCACGGTCGTGAGGTCGGCGTCGGATTGGCGGGCCGCACGCGTGCGCTGCGCGACGCGCTGTCCGGCGAGCTTCGCCAGCCAGAGCGCCACGGGCACCGGGCAGAGGGCGATCGCGGCCAGCGTCGGGGCGTAGAGGAACATCGTGACGACGATGGATGCCGAGAAGAGGAGGGTGTCCCACGTCTCGACAATGACCTCGCCGACGCCGGTGCCGAGCACCTCGACGTCGCCGATCACCCGCGCCATGACCCCGCCGACCGACATGGCGGCGAGCCGGTCCATCGGCCAGGCGAGCACGCCGCGGAGCGCGTCGGCGCGC
Organism: Actinomycetes bacterium; assembly: GCA_021838945.1. Lineage (GTDB taxonomy): Bacteria > Actinomycetota > Acidimicrobiia > Acidimicrobiales > Bog-793 > JAKCCH01. Next base: position 7,970 of record JAKCCH010000087.1, on the reverse strand, counting down.
ACGTTGGCCCTCAGGCGGTTGCGAGCTATGCCGAGCCAGTACCGCTTCCCGATGCGGGGGAGCTGGGTCGCGGCCGTCGCCGCCACGAACAGGCCGGCCGCCACGCCGACGGTCTCGGCGCTCGCCGTGTGGCGCTCATAGGCCAAGACCGCATTGATCGCCCGCCCGAGGAACACCGCCGGCAGCACGATGGCGACGTTCATCAGGATCCCGGCGAGCGAGCCGACAACGAGCAGCCCGGCCACTTGGCGGAAGTAGGGGCGCAAGGCGAAGAGGAACGGGCCGCGCCTCGGCGCGGTCACGTGGTCACCGACCTCCGCCGCCTCCTTCTTCGCCGCGCTCACGCTCACACGGGGCCCGAGCGCCGGTCGCGCCGACCGGGCGCATGCGGCGCTCCGGCGTCAGCCGTCACCTCGTCAGGACCCTCGACGAAGACGAGCTCGGCCGCCGAAGACTGCAGAACGGGCGGCCGTCGAGGCACTCGAGTGCAACACTGGTTAGAAGCTAGTTCCGGCGGGACATGCCTTCGGGCCGTGCCGAAAGGGGACGCGATGGACAAGGACATGGTGGACAAGGTCATCGACGTGGCGCGACAGGTCGTCGCCTCGGGAGCGATCTCAGCGAACGGGCACGGCAACGTGAGCCTCCGGGTGCCAGGCGAAGACGAGATGTACTTCACCGGGGGGTCCTCGCTCCGCGACCACCCCCGCGAGGCGGTCGCCCGCGTCGGGCTCGACGGCCTCCTTCGCGAAGGCCGCCTACCCCCGATCCAGGGGGCCGTCGTCGCCATGCACACGGCCATGTACGCGGATCACGCCGATGCCGGTTGCGTCCTTCACACGCACTCGCCCTTCGCGACGGCCTACGCAGTGGCCCAGCGACCGATCGGCTGCTGGATAGAAGCGCTCGCGATGTTCGGGCTCCCGGACGGAGTGCCGGTCGCGCGCTACGGGCCTCGGGGCTCCGAGCTGGCTGTGGCGAACATCCGTGCAGCCGCCAGCTCCGGAGCACCGGCGGTGTTGCTCGCGAACCATGGCGTGCTCGTGTTCCACCGGACGCCCGAGCTCGCCGTCATGGTCGGCGGAGTCGTCGAGGAGGCCGCTCAGGCAGGGATCAATGCCAACGGGCTCGGCGGGCCGGTCGCGCTGCCCGACGACATGAAGGCTGCGGCGCTCCAACGGGCGATGGCATTCGAGGAGCGTGGAACAGCGACCGTGTGATCCCCGCCCCTGGACCTCGGTAGAGCAGTACGTGAGCGGCGAGACCAGGCTCAGCTTCGCGCGACGAGGGCCGGCGATGCCTCGCCGTCCCCGCCGGCCGGCGTCAGCGCGGTGGCGTACCGGAAGATCTCCTGCACGCCCATGGCGCGTCCCGCCGCCGCGGCCGCCTCGAAAGCCTCCGCCCCGAGCTTCGAACGGGCGGCGACGCCGGCCTCTCGTCGGTAGCGGTCCTCCGGGTCGAGCGTGATCTCGCCCAGGCGGTCGAACAGCCCTTCGGCAAAGCCGAGGAAGACGGCGGCCCGCTCGGCGTCGCCGGTGTCGAGCTCGACACAGGCGAGCCCGAGCGTGGCGTAGGCGAGCCCGAGCTCGTCGCCGTGGTGGCGGCTCGAGCGGAGTGCCTCCCCGAAGACGCCCCGTGCCTCCTCGAGACGGCCTCGGGCTCTCCGCACCCAGCCGAGGTTGATGAACACGTGATGGAGGTGGGTGTCGACCTCGATGCGCAACCGGTCGGCTCGCTCGAGCTCGTGCTCGGCCGAGTCGAGGTCGCCCGTGCGGATCGCGATCACGGCGGCGTTGTTGCGGAGCACGAACTCGGTGAGCTTGTCCCCCGAGCGGGCGACGACCGAGAGTGCCTCCTCCTGGAGCGCCGGCACCGCCTCGGGATCGAGGTACGCCTTCACGGAGATGAGCCCGACCATGCTGTCCCCGAGCACCACCGGGTCGCCGAGCTCACGCGCCACGCGGACAGCCTCCTCGGCAAAGGGGAGGCCCTCGGCCGGGGTGCCGGCGAAGAAGGACATAGCCGCTCGGGCGGCGAGGGCGAACTCGAGGAGGCGCGGATCGCCCGTCTGCCGTGCGACGTCGAGGCCGCGCGCGACGAGATCGGTGGCAGCGGGAGGATCGAAGCGGCTGAGGCCCGCGGCGGTGATGAGCGCGTAGCCGTAGAGCACCGGGTCCACCCCGGGCGGCATGACGTCGAGCCGGGGGAGCAGGAACTCCTTCACTTCCTGCATGCGCAGGTGCAACAGCCAGTAACGGGCGAGCGCCTTTGCGAAACGGTACAGGGCCTCCACCCCCGCCTCCTCGCCCGACACGTGCTCCACGGCTCGACGCAGGTTCTCCTGCTCGGTCGCGAGCCGCCACAGCCAGATCCCCTGATCCGGGCCGGTGAGAAACGGCTCAGTGGTCTCGGCGACCGACAGGTAGTGGGCGGCGTGCAGGTCGGCCAGCTGTTGCACGGCCTCGTCGCCCTCCTCGAGCAGGCGCTCGGCCGCGTACTGGCGGATCGTTTCGAGGAGCCGGTAGCGCTCCTCGGTCCGTCCCTGGTCGATCACGACGAGGCTCTTGTCGACGAGCGAGCCGACGAGGTCGGCCACGTCGAGCACGTCGACGTCACCGTGCCCGCAGACCGCCTCGGCGGCGGGGAGGTCGAAGCCGTCGGCGAAGACCGAGAGCCGGCGGAGGACCGCCTGCTCCGGCCCGTGGAGGAGGGAGTACGACCAGTCGACCGTCGCCCGCAGGGTCTGCTGGCGCTCGAGAGCGCTGCGGCTCCCTCCCGTCAGGAGACGGAAGCGATGGTCGAGGCGCTGATGGATGGAGGCAAGTGACATCGAGCGGGTTCGGGCCGCGGCCAGCTCGATCGCGAGCGGCATCCCGTCGAGCCGCCGGCAGATCGAGGTGACGAGCTCGCGTGCCTCGGACCCGAGGTCGAGCACGACGCCCTGGGCCCGTGCCCGGTCGTGGAAGAGGGCGGCGGCATCGCCGAGCTCCGGCCCGCTCGACTCCTCGCCGACCGAGAGGGAGGGCACCCGGTAGATCGACTCGCCGGAGATGCCGAGCGGCTCACGGCTCGTCGCGAGGAGGACGACCTCCGGGCAGCTGCGGAGGACGGCGTCGGCGAGCTTGGCGCAGGCACCGACGAGGTGCTCGCAGTTGTCGAGGACCACGAGGAGTCGCTGCGGGCCGAGCGCGCCGAGCAGCGTGTCATGGGCGGAGCGGCCGGGCTGCGGTGCGATTCGCAGCGCCTCTCGCACCGCGTCGGCAACGGCACCCTCCTCGACGACAGCAGCGAGCTCGACGAGGAAGACGCCGTCTCCCGAGCCGTCGAGCAGCTCGGCGGCGACCTGCAGGGCGAGCCGGGTCTTCCCGCAGCCTCCGGCTCCCGTCAAGGTGACGAGGCGGGAGGACTCGAGCAGCTGGCGGACCTCGGGCAGCTCGGCCCGCCGCCCGACGAAGGTCCCGAGCTGTGCGGGAAGGTTGTTCGGGAGCGCCGGGTTGTCGAGCGAGTGAAGCGGGGGGAAGTCCTCTACCAGCCCGTCGGCCACGAGCTGGTAGATCTGCTCGGGTTGGCCGAGGTCCTTCAGCCGGTGGCTGCCGAGGTCGCGGAGGCTCACCCCGTCGGCGAGCGAGGCGCGCACGAGGGCGGCGGCGGACTCCGAGACGAGCACCTGGCCGCCGTGGGCCACCCCGGCGATCCTCGCCGCCCGGTGCACGTCGAGGCCGACGATCCCCGCCGGCGTCCGCTCGGCCTCGCCCGAGTGGACGCCCATGCGGACCCTCACCTGCTCGCCCGAGAGGAGCGGGTCGGTGGAGATCGCCCGCTGGATGTGGAGGGCGCCGGCGAGGCAGCTCCGCGGCGACGAGAAGACGGCGAAAAAGGCATCGCCCTGCGTGTCGACCTCCTCGCCCTGGTGCCCGTCGAGCGCGGCGCGGACGAGGTCGTGATGGCGAGCGAGCAGCTCTGCATAGGAGGTGTCACCGAGGCGACGCAAGGTGGTCGTCGATCCTTCGATGTCGGTGAAGAGGAAGGTCAGGGTCTCCGTGGGCGAGAGCCTACGAGACCAGTCCGGCGCGTATTCAATGGGTCGATCGGCCCTACCGCTGGTCGTCCATCGCGAGCGATGATGTGCGTCTGTTCCGGTTACTACGACTGATTCCGAGCCCGTGCCGGTTGCCGGCTAGCGGACATGGTGACGCGTCGGATGCGGATTGACAGCGCTCGGCATACCGGCGGGGGGCAGTCGGGCGGGCCGTTTGTCGGCCGATCGGCGGAACTGCGGGAGCTGAGCGCGCTTGCGTCCAAGGTGGCCGGTGGGGGCCCCGCCGGAGCCGTCGTGGTCGGGACGCCCGGAGTGGGGAAGTCACGACTGCTCGATGAGGTGGCCCGAACGCTCGAGTGGCCCTACCTGAGAGCAAAGGGCTACGAGAATGCCCGCGACATCGCGCTTGGCGCGGCGGGAGGACTGCTGCGCGAGTTGAGCCGGGTTCCGAGGGTGGGTGAACGGCTCGACGCGCTCCTCGTCGGTGAGGCAGGAAGGCCCATGGCGCCCGAGTTCGTGCGCCTGTTCGAGATGGCCTTCCGGTGCGTGCTTCAAGCGGGCCCGCTCGGCATCGTCGCCGACGACTTGCAGTGGGCTGACCGCGAGACGCTCTCACTCCTGCTCTATCTCGTCGTGGCAGCCAACAGCGGCGGCGCGCCTCTGTTCCTCCTGTGCGCCAGCCGACCGGCGCCAGGGTCAACGTCCTTCGCCGCTCAGTGCGCCGAGGCCTTTTCGACCGAGCGCTTCACGCAGATCGAGCTCGGGCCGCTCGACAAGTCCGACGGGATCCAGTTGCTGAACACCCTGACGCCTGGCCTTCCGTTGAGTGAGGCCACAGAGCTGTGGCACCGGGCGTCGGGGTCGCCGTTCTGGTTGACCGCCCTCGCCGCTGACCACGCGACCGGAAGCGGCACCCGCCGCTCGCTGCAACACGTCATCCGGACACGCTCCGCCGACCTCAGCCGGGATCCAGCAGCGCTGTTCACGCTCTTGCTGGTGGCCGACCAACCACTCGGCATGGATGGCATCGGCGAGCTGTTGGAGTGGCCGGACGACCGGGTACGAGGCGCCGCCGTGGAGCTCGTCAACCGGGGCATCGTGCTGCAGGACGGCGCGACGGTCTCGATCGCTCACGACCTGATACGCGAGACGGCCTCGCGAGAGCTCGCCGAGGACGCCAGGGTGCGGATGCATGGCCGGCTGGCCCGGTGGCTCGAGGCCTACGCCGGCGAGAACGTCCGCCGGCTGTCGCGCGCCCTCGAGCACCGAGTGGCCTCGGGACTCGACGGAAACGATCTGGCACTTCGGATCGCCCGTTCACCCCAGCGGCGGCTGGTCGGCGACGAGGGGCTGATCATGCTGGGCGAGATCGCCGACGCGGCGGGTGGTGCCCGAGGACGAGCCCTACGAAAGCAGGTGGCGGCCTTGGCGCTCGAGATCGGGAACTGGGCGACGGCGCTCGAGAGGTGGTCCACGCTCGCCGACCGGGCGGCCTCGAGAGGAGAAGGTGCTGAGGCGGCGCTCGCGGCGGCAGGGGCTGCCCTCAAGCTCGGGCGGTCCTTCGAAGTGCACGCCTATGTAGCCACTGTCCGTGAACTGGCCGCCGGCGACCCGGTGCTGTCGATCGAGGCCGACTGCATGGACGCGCAGTCTCTGCTGTGGCTGGAAGGCATGGCGGGAGAGGCCCAGCCGCTCGTCGAGCACGCCATGGCGGCTGCGGAGAAGCTGGTCGAAGAAGCGGGAGGGACCGCCGCCTTGGGGGACCGTGAGTCCGCCGCCTACGTCAGTGCTGTTCGCGTCAGCCTCGACGCGGCGATACGCCGAGCCGATGCCGGCACGGTCCGGCAGTGCGCGGAGTTGATCCAGCGGGCAGCACGAGACCCTGCCGAGGTCCTCGCAGCGGCCTCTGACGGGGTCTTCTCGATGCTGCAGTTCGAGGGGCTGCCGCGTTCCGCCGAGCCGCGGGCCAAACGGGCGCTCGAGGAATCGCGCCGCTTGAGCATGCCCAGCCTCGAAGTGGAAGCCACTCACTGGGTGGGTTGGATCGCCCACCACCTCGGACACCTCGACGAGGCGTCCGACCTTCTGCGCCAGACGGTGGCGCTCGCCGAGCGGGTCGGCGCCCCCCGCCGCTTCACGGTCCCGCAGCTGAGGGCGGTGCTGCACTCGATTGAAGCCAGCCGGACGGACTTCCCGTCGAACATCAAGGCCATCGAGGGTCTGATCGCGGCTGAGACGAACACCCACTTCCGCCTGGTCATCCGAACTCTCCACATCGGGCTGGTCGGGCGTTTCTCGGCCGGAGGCGCAAGCGAGCTCGACTCGTTGATCGACGCCATATCAGTGGACGCGGCTGCGGCGGGCTGCGGCCGGTGCCTTTGGGAGTCGACTCTCCAAGCAGCGGAAGCCTCGGCGCGGATTGGTTCGCCGGCGGGCGCTGAGGAGGCGGTCGGCCGCTGGGACGTCGCCCACCCCGATCCGCGCCCGGGCGGGCCGGCCGCCCGGCGCGCCTACGTCGAGGCCCTGCTCACTTCCCGGCGTGACCCGGGCGCAAGTGCCACCCAATTCGCCGAGGCCGCCCAAGCCGCCGAGTCGGTCGGCTACAGGCTCATGCGGCTGTGGATCGATCTCGACGCGGCCGCCGCACTCGCCCATCTCGACCGGACAGCGGCCGTCCGCGCCTTCGAGCAAGCAGCCCGCGAATCGGAGGGGATGGGGGCCAAGAGCGAGCTCCAACTGGCCGAGGCGCGCCTACGTGGCCTCGGAGTCCACACCTGGAGGAGGGGCCCGACCACCTCGCCTGCCACGCTCAGCGAGCGCGAACGCGACATCGCCGAGGCGGTGGCGAGGGGGGCGACCAACCCGGAGATAGCCAGCTCGCTCTTCCTGTCCCGCAAGACCGTCGAGCGCCACGTCTCACACATCCTCGCCAAGCTCGGCGTCCGCAACCGCGCCGAACTGGCCGCCCTGCTGGCCCACAAAGATGAGGGAGCTGCCGGATGATCCCCTCCGACCAGGGCTTTACGGTGAATTCTCGATGGGACAGCTGGTACTGCTCATGCCGACGGGTCGGGCTCAGGTGCCGATCGGTTCGACGGCCATCGAGGCGCTTGCCCGCCTCGGCGTAACGAGCGCCTCGCTGGCCGCAGACAGCCGCACCACCGCCATCATCCTCGAAGGCTGGGCGTTCGACCCTGCCCGGTCCGGAGCCGCCATCGAGGCTCTCGGCGGCTCCCCCGAGGAAACACGAACGTTGCAGTCGATCGCACACATGGCGGTCTCGGCCGCCCCAAACCAAGGAGGAAGCATTCCATGAACACGAGAAAGACCCTGCTTGCCGCAATCCCCGCCCTCACGCTCGCCGGAGCCCTGCTTCTCGGAGCCGGCCCCGCCGCCGCGGCTCCCGGCCCCACGCCCAACCAGCTGACCGGTGCCGCCAACATGGTCAACGCGGCCGCCCTCCCCAGCATGTTGCACGCCATGTCGGTCAACAATGCCAACGGCGACGCAGGCATGTGGTGCGCCGTCTTCATCACGAACGGCTTGACCGACCCATCAAGCTGCCACCAGTCAGGCTAGGACGGTCAGCCCCAGGGACTGCCTCGGGTTTGGTTGACATCCCATGTGCCAGCGTCACCTGGCGAAAGGAGGTGCTCCATGAGGATGTACTGCATGCCGAAGAAGTTCCCTCAGGAGCTCGAGTGGGACGTCGCCAACGTCGCGCCGTGGGGTGATCTCTCGATCGCCGAGGTTGCTGTTGACTTGGACGTCTCGCCCGAGCCCGCCGGTCGCTGGAGGCGCCAGACCGATATCGACGACGGCGTCACCGGCGGCCTCGCGATGGCCGAACAATGGGAGATCGTGCAGCTGCGACGCGACAAGCGCCGCCTCGAGATGGAGAACGAGGTCCTCGGGAGGGCGGCTGCCTTCT
>JAKCCH010000086.1 GCA_021838945.1 Actinomycetes bacterium | reverse complement strand
GCCCCGACTGGCCTCGGCCTCGGGCAGTCGCTCGACCCGGTGACGATACGGAAGGACTTCCCGCTCCTCGAGCGTCCGCGGGAGGACGGGCGCCGCCTCGTCTACCTCGACTCCGCCTCCTCCTCGCAGCGTCCCCGCCACGTGCTCGACGCGATGGACCATTACTACGAGACGACACACGCCAACGTCCACCGGGGCGTCTACGCCATCGCGGAGGAGGCGACCCGCCAGTACGAGGCGGCGCGGGCGGCGGTCGGGCGTTTCGTCGGGGCACCGGAGCCGTCGAAGGAGATCGTCTTCACGAAGAACGCCACCGAGGCGCTCAACCTCGTCGCCAGCTCCTACGGGCGGCGCATGATGCCCGACGGCAAGGCTGTGCTGCTCACCGAGATGGAGCACCACGCGAACCTCGTGCCCTGGTTGATGCTCGCCGAGGAGCGGGGAACCGAGCTGCGGTACCTCGGGTTGACCGAGGACTACCACCTCGACCTGTCCCGGCTTCACGAGCTCGTCGAGGGCGCCGGAGTCGTCGGCGTCTCTGCCATGTCGAACGTGCTCGGCACCGTGAACGACCTCCGGCCCGTGATCGAGGCCGCCCACGCTGCAGGCGCCGTCGTCGTCGTCGACGCCTCGCAGCTCGTCCCGCACCGCGTGGTGGACGTGAAGGCCCTCGGAGCCGACTTCGTCGCCTTCACCGGGCACAAGATGCTCGGCCCGACCGGCATCGGAGTGCTCTGGGCGCGAGAACAGCTGCTGGAGGAGATGCCGGCGTTCCTCGGGGGCGGCGAGATGATCCGCGACGTCCGCCTCGACGGGTTCACGCCGAACGACGTCCCGTGGAAGTTCGAGGCGGGCACACCTCCGATCGCCGAGGCGATCGGCCTCGGGGCGGCGATCGAGTACCTCGAAGCCGTCGGGCTCGAGCAGATCGCCGCTCACGAGCGTGCCCTCACGAACCACGCCATCAACGTGCTCGCCGACCGCCACGGCGACGACGTGAAGATCTTCGGCCCGCCGGCAGACGACCCGAACCGCGGCGGGGTGATCTCGATCGGGTACCGGGGCATCCATCCCCACGACCTGGCGCAGGTGCTCGATGCCGAGGGTGTGTGCGTCCGTGCCGGCCACCACTGTGCGAAGCCGCTCATGCGCCGGCTCGGCGTGTCGGCGACCGCCCGCGCCTCGCTTTACCTGTACAACGACGAGGACGACGTCACCGCCCTCTCCGACGCGCTCGCCAAGGCGGGCGAGCTGTTCGGCTAGGCGGCATTCGCAGGAGCGCAGAAGGAGCGCACATGTCAGGCCTCGAAGACCTCTACCGGGAGATCATCCTCGACCACTACCGGTCGCCGCGCAACCGCGGCGAGCTCGAGTCGCCGCCCGCGCACCGGGTCGAGGGGTTCAACCCGCTGTGCGGCGATGAGATCGTCGTCTACCTCGACGTGTCCGACGGCACCGTGCGGGACATCCGGATCGCGGGCCAGGGCTGCTCGATCAGCCAGTCCTCCGCCTCGATGATGTCGGCTGCCGTGAAGAACAAGTCGATCGAAGAGGTCCGGCAGCTCATCTCGTCGTTCAAAGCGATGATGTCGATCCACGAGCAGTCGATCGGTGGGGGCGGGAGCGAAGTCGACTCCGAGGCGGCGCCTGCCACGATCCCTCCCGAAGGGCTCGGCGAGCTGGCGGCGCTCCAGGGAGTCGTGAAGTTCCCGGTTCGCATCAAGTGCGCGACGCTGTCGTGGAACACGCTGGCTCAAGGGCTCGACGAGCTGGCGGGCGCCAGTGCGCCGGCGGGCGGGGACGGCTCGGGCGCGTAGTCAATCGGCCAGCTCGGCCACCTGACCGCTGCCGTCGTTCCGGGCCTCCCGGCGAGCGCAGGGTGCGGCGCCAGTGCCGACAGACTCGCTCGAGTACACGAAACGCTCGCCCCGCGCCCACGAAGCTGCTGCTGCGACGCCGCATGCCACGATGGCGAACAGGAACGCCGTCTGCAGCCCGGAGTGGAAAGCGGGCGAGATCAGCCGGGCGAAGAACTCGTGCCCGCCGAGCACCGCCCGGTCATGGGCGGGAAGGTGCGCCAGGGTCTTGGCGCCGACGAGGTGCGCGACAGGGTTGTACCCGAGGAACGCCGAGAACAGCGTCGCCACCGGAGGCAGGTGCGCGGCGCGCTCCGCGATGGCGCGAGGCACGCCGTAGCGGGTGAGCCCGTGCAGGAGCGATGAGGACAGCGCCGAGGACAGCCCGACGATCATGAGCGTGAAGAAGATGCCGATCGACAGCACCTGGGCGGAGTTCTGGAAGGTGGAGTTCATGCCGCCGCCCGCTCCCCGGTGCTCGGGCGGCAGGGAGTTCATCACGCCGGCACGGTTCGGTGCGGCGAACGCGCCCATCGACAGCCCGTTGAGCACCAGGCACAGCGCGAACTCCCAGTACGGGAAGCTGACCGGCAGGAGGAGGAGCAGCACGAAGCTCACGCACGCCCCGACCATCCCGCCGGTGGCGAACGGCCGCGCACCGTAGCGGTCCGAGAGGATCCCGGAGAGCGGGCCGGCGAGGAGGAAGCCGAACGTGAGCGGGAGGATGTAGATGCCGGCCCACAGCGGCGTGTTCTGGAACGAGTAACCGTGCTCGGGCAGCCAGATCCCCTGCAGCCAGATGATGAGCATGAACATGAGGCCGCCGCGGCCAACGGCGGCGAGGAACGTCGAGAGCGTCCCGAAGGTGAAGGCTTTGATCTTGAACAAGGGGAGCCGGAACATCGGGTTGGCGACCCTCGACTCGATCACGAGGAACGTGGTGAGCAGTCCCACGCCTGTCGCCAGCTCGGCGATCACGGCCGGGCTCGTCCATCCCATCGTGGCGTGCCCGTGCGGCTCGATGCCGTAGGTGATGCCGATCATGAGGGAGATCAGCCCGACGGCGAACGTCACGTTGCCGAGCCAGTCGATCGGCGCCTTGCGCCGGATGCCGAGGTCGTCGAGCTTCAAGTACGCCCAGACCGTGCCGAACAACCCGATCGGCACGGACACGAGGAAGATCAGGCGCCACTCGATCGGAGCGAGGATGCCACCGACCACGAGGCCGATGAACGAGCCGCTGATGCCGGCGACGTTGTTGATGCCGAGCGCGAGGCCGCGCTGGTTCGGCGGGAAGGCGTCCGTCAGGATGGCGGACGAGTTCGCGACGAGAAACGCAGCCCCTACCCCCTGCACCACCCTCATCACGACGAGCCACACCGCCGCCTGCCGCCCGTGCATCCAGGTGACCGTGAGGAGGAGGGAGCCCGCCGTGAACACGGCGAAGCCGAGGTTGTACATGCGGACGCGGCCATAGAGGTCGCCGAGACGCCCGAGGCTCACGACGAGCACGCTCGACACGATGAGGAAGGAGAGGATCATCCACAGCAGGTAGAAGGAGTTGCCCGGCAGGAGCGGGTCGAGCCCGATGCCTCGGAAGATGTCCGGCATCGCGATGAGCATGATCGAGGCGTCGATGGTGGCCAACAGGACGCCGAGCGTCGTGTTGGAGAGGACGACCCACTTGTACCGCTCCGAGTGGAGCCGGCGCTCGCCGGCTGCCGGGATCCTGTCAGCCGCCAAGATGCTCGTTCATGAGGCGGGCGACCACCTGCGGGTGTTCGAGGGTCAGCATGTGGCTCCCCTCGTCGACGTACTCGAGGCGAGCTCCGGCGATCAACCGCGCGTACTCCTCGCCGATGGCGTTCGGCACGAGCCCGTCCTTGCGTCCGACGATGACGAGAGTCGGCATCGTCACGCGTCCGAGACGCCTCGGCAGGGCCGGGTTGTGGAAGTACGGGTTCCAGCCGAGCTTGGCGGCAGCCGCCATCGACTCGTAGAACGGGCGCAGCATCTCGAAGGGCACGGCGGCGAGGTCACGCGGGCTGAGTGCTCCGAGCCCGTGCATGGCAGCCGCGGTGGGATAGCTCTGATCGGCGAAGACGTCCTCTGCCAGCTCGTCGAACTTCCGCCCGAACAGCTCCTTCACCGGATGACCGGGGACATGGAGGCCGACGGCGCTCAGCAGTGTGAGGCTGCGCACGCGCTCGGGATGGCGCCAGGCGATCTCGACCGCGAGCCAGCCGCCGAGCGACTGGCCGGCGAGATGCGGTGGGTTGGCGGCGTCGAGGCCGAGGCGGTCGAGCACGTCGAGCGTGTGGTAGACGGCGTCCTCCATGTCGTCGATCTGCTCGAGCCCCTCGGAACCGGCGAAGCCGGGCAGCATCGGCGCGAACACGCGGCGGTCCTGACTGAACAGCTGCAGGAACTCCGCCACCTCGGCGTCGCCGCGCTCCCCGCCCGAGGAGTGGAAGTAGACGAGCGGGCTGCGCTCGCCTGTGCCGCCGTGGGTGATCAGGATCTCACCGACGGTCGTCGCCATGGTCTCGGTGACGAGGGTCGCGCCCGTCTCGGTCGCGGCGCTCACGCGGTCACCTCCGCTGCGCCGGTGATGACACGGCGGGCCGTCCCTGGGAAGCGCGCTCGCAGCTTCGGCGCGACCTCGGCCGCGAACAGCTCGAGGTTGCGCCGTGTGTCCTCGGCCGGGAGCGTCCCGAGCTGGAAGAGGCCGAGCAGGTTGCCGACACCGAGGCGCTCGATGTTCTCGCTCAGGCGGTCGAGGACCGTGGCGGGAGACCCGACGATGGCGTACTGCCCCTCGATCACCTCGTCCCAGTCCTCGAGGAACTCGGCGAAGGTGCCGACTCCCTTCATGATGTTCTCGAGCGAGCGCACGGACGTGTAGCCGGGCGGCGAGATCGAGATGCCGGGGAGGAGGCGTTTCACGAAGTACCAGAAGTGCTCTTCGAAGCGGCGGCGCGCCTCTTCGTCGGTGTCCGCGACGAAGATCGGCACGAGCCAGCCGAGCTGGAGCGGATCGGCCTCGTAGCCCTCGTTCTCGCAAGCCTGGCGCATCAGGTTGAACATGCGCTCGAAGACCGAGATGTGGAAGTACGGGATGCCCATGTAGGCGTAGCGGTGGCGCGCGACGAACTCGACCGTCTCGAGCGAGCCCGCTCCGGGGATCCAGACCTCCGGATGCGGCCGCTGGACCGGGCGGGGCCAGGAATTCACGTAGCGGATCCGGTAGTGCTTGCCGATGAACTCGAACGGCCCGGGCTCGGTCCAGGCGCGGATGATGAGGTCGTGCGCCTCGGCGAAGCGCTCGCGTGCCTGCGCCGGGTTGATCGAGAACGAGTAGTACTCCGGACCGCCGCCGACGACCATGCCGGCGATCAGCCGCCCGCCCGAGATGTTGTCGATCATGGCGAACTCCTCGGCCACCCGCGTCGGCGGATCGTAGAGCGGCAGTGCGTTGCCGACCACGGCGATCCGGACGTTCTTCGTCTGCCGGGCGAGGATCGACGCCATGAGGTTGGGCGACGGCATGAGGCCGTATGCGTTCTGGTGGTGCTCGTTGACGCACACGCCGTCGAAGCCGAGCTCGTCGGCGAGGATCAGCTCGTCCAGGTAGCGGTTGTAGATCTGCGTCCCGAGCCCCGGGTCGAACAGCTCGTTCGGGCAGGTGATCCAGGCGGGCCCGTCGTATTCGGGCGGCAGGCCGGGATACGGCATGAGATGGAAGCTGAACAGTCGCACTGGCTCTGTCCCCCTCTGGTGGCGTCCGGTGGCGTCGCTGGCGTCGTGTGAGCCCACCCTACCGATCCGGGCATCAGCAAGGCCGTGCGGGCGTGGGGCGCCGCTGTCAGTCGCCGAGGACCAACCCGTCGAGGTCGGGCCGCACGCCGAGCGTCCGCCCGGCGAGACCGAGCTCGGCAAGCGCCTCGTCGCCCGCCCGCAGGACACCGACCGCCGCCCGCTCGCTGTCGCAGATCGCGAGCATCGACGGCCCCGCCCCGGACCACGTCGCCACGATGGCGCCGGCGGCGCGCAGCCGGCGCAGGATCTCGGGCGCCTCCGGGAAGAGAGAAGAGCGGGCGTCCTGGTGCAGCCGGTCCTCGCCCGCCTCCGGCACGAGCTCGGTCCGGTCGGCAAGACCTGCGACGAGCAGTCCCATGCGCCCCAGGTTGTGAACGGCGTCCACGAGCGGCACCTCGAAGGGAAGCACAGCTCGGGCGGCCTTGGTGGACAGCTCCCGGTCCGGCACCACCACGACGAAACGCAGCTCCGGATCCAACGCCAACCGCCGCGGCAGGGGAGCTCGGCCCACCACGGCGGCGACCACGAGGCCTCCGAGCAGCGAGGCGGCGGCGTTCTCGGCGTGGCCGTCCACGGCGGCGGCGATCGTGAGCGGGTCTCTCGCTCCCGCCGCGGCCGCTGTTGCCAGCGCGAGCGCGGCCGACGAACCGAGGCCGCGCGACACCGGGATGTCAGAGCGGACGTGGATCGCGACGTCGTCGTGCCCGAGGACCTGGCGGACGACCACGGCCGCGAGGTGGTCCGCGTCACGGGGCAGCCCGGCGCCCTCTCCCTCCGCAGTGATCTCGAGGCGCGTGGCGGGCTCGACCGTCACTTCGCAGTAGAGCGCGAGCGCGACGGCGAGCACGTCATATCCCGGACCGAGGTTGGCCGACGAGGCCGGGACGCGGGCGCGCACGAGATGCCTCGGGGACGGGCTCAGTGCCCGCTTCGGACGCCGAGTGGGACGGGCCTGCGGAGGACCACCGAACCAGCCGGCGGAGCGCCGATCGCACCGTCGAGCGTGACGGGATAGGACGCGACCGGACCGAACTGCGTCCTCAGCAGCAGGTGGCCGACGACAGCGCCCGCGCTCCATCCCTGTCGGAGGTTCTGCTGCGTCACGAGCCCACCGACGAGCTCGGCCGAATAGCGCAACCCGCGCCACCCCGCCACACGGACCGGAGCAGCTACGTACGCGCCGACGAGTGCATGCGACCAGGGGACCTTCACCTGGGCCACCTCTGTCTCCGTGCCGAGCGGCAAGAGGATCTGGAGGTGCTGGGTGGTCGAGTCGAGAAGGGCGATGTCCGCCTGCCCCGCCTGCCAGAGCCCGAACGGCTGGCCCGTGACCGAGGAGATCACGAGCACGCGCTGGTCGCCGAGACGGCGCCACGCCGCGGTGACCAGGCAGCCGGCGGCGGCCTGGGTGAAGCCGGACTTGACGCCGACGATGCCGTCCGTGCCGAGGACGGGGTTGTAGTTCCAGATGTGCCCCATGACGGGGAAGGGTGCGCTCGGCTGGCTGACGATCGAGCGGAACACCGGGTTCTGCATCACGATGGAAGCGAGGAGCGCCTGGTCCGCAGCCGTCGAGACCGACTTCGCGTCGACGCCGCTCGCGTCCGCGTAATGCGTGTGCGTCATGCCGAGTGAGGCCGCCATGGCGTTCATCTCCGCGACGAAGCGAGCATCGCTCCCCGCCACCCATCGCCCGAGGATGTCTGCCACGTTGTCAGCCGACGGGATGAGGAGCGCCTCGAGCATCTGGCGCTCGGTCAGCGTCTCGCCCTTCACGAGCTCGACGTTCGAGTCGTCGTGCTCGGAGGCGACGATCCAGGCTTGATGGTCGGCGGCAGTGAAGCGGGGAAGCGTCGGTCCCGGCTCATTGCCGTGGAGCGGGTGCGCGAGCAGGGTCAAATAGGCGGTCATCACCTTCGTGACGCTCGCGATCGGGACTTCCCTCTCGTGGCTGCTCGCGGCGATCGTGCCCCAGCCCATGACGGCGACGGCGCCCTCGCCCGTCGCCGGGAAAGGCATCGCGGGGATCCGAGCGGCTGGTGGATCCGAGAGCCGGAAGGTCGCCGTGAGGCGAGGCAGGGCGTACTGGGTGGCCGCCGTGGACGACTTCGGGCGCCCCCCGACCGAAGCCGGTGGAGAGCCCGAGCCGGCGAGACCCCAGACGAGCGCGATCAACGTGACGAGCAAAAGCGTGCCGAACGAGGCCACCATGCGCCGCCGCGCCTTGATCTTGGCCTGCTTGATCGCGCTCAGCTGCTCCCGACGGCTCATGAGCGCCGTGTCGCAGTTCGATTGCTCGTAGGGCGACGCCGATCTGGTGTCCATTCGAGGCTCTTATAGCAGGGTGTGGCGGTCCTCACCGGGACCGCCGGAGCGGGTGCCGATCAACTGCTCAGCTGGTCGAGCTCCTCCGGCGTCATGAGCACTGTTCGAGCTTTCGATCCTTCGGACGGGCCGACGACACCGCGACGCTCGAGCAGGTCCATGAGCCGCCCGGCGCGGGCGAACCCGACGCGGAGCTTGCGTTGGAGCATCGAGGTCGAGCCTAGTTGGGATCTCACGACGAGCTCCATGGCCTGCGCCAGCAGCTCGTCGTCGTCGTCTTCACCCGGTGACGCTCCACCGGGCCCGCTGGAGTCCTCACCCTCCACGCCCTCCACGTAGTGGGGACCGCTCTGGCGCTTCCAGTGGGCGACCACAGCCCGGATCTCCTCCTCGGTCACCCACGGGCCCTGCAGCCGCCTCGGGACGCTCGACGACGCCGTGAGCAGGAGCAGGTCACCGCGGCCGATGAGGCGCTCCGCACCGGGTTGGTCCAGGATGACCCGGCTGTCGGCGAGGGAGGAGACCGAGAACGCCAGGCGCGAAGGCACGTTCGCCTTGATGACCCCCGTGATGACGTCGACCGACGGCCGCTGCGTCGCTATCACCAAGTGGATCCCGACAGCACGGGCCATCTGGGCGATACGGCAGATCGACTCCTCCACATCCCGGGCGGCGACCATCATCAGGTCGTTCAGCTCGTCGACGACGATGAGCACGTAGGGCAGGCGGCCGTGGCGACGCTCCTCACCGGTCGCGGACGCACTGCGGCGGCGGCTCTCCTCGACTCGCTCGCCGACCTCGGGCTGCCCGGCGGCACCCGCCTCGCCGGCTTCACGAGGCTCGCCGGCCTCACCCGTGCTCTCGGCCCCGGCATCGATGCCGTCCTCGCCGAAGTGATCGTCGAAGTCCCCCCGGTCGACGGCTGCGTTGTAACCGGTGATGTCGCGCATGCCGACCTCGGCCAGCACGTCGTAGCGCCGCTCCATCTCGGTCACCGCCCAGGCGAGGGCATTGGCCGCACGTTTCGGGTTGACCACCACCTGGGTGAGCAGGTGTGGGAGGCCGTTGTAGTGGCCGAGCTCCACACGTTTCGGGTCGACGAGGATCAGGCGGACGTCGTCCGGCGTCGCTCGCATGAGGATCGACGAGATGACCGAGTTGATGCACGACGACTTGCCGGCACCGGTCGCACCTGCGATCAGGATGTGCGGCATCTCGGCGAGGTTCACCATGACCGCACGGCCGGCGATGTCGCGGCCGAGCGCCACCTCGAGCGGATGGGTCGCCCGCCGCGCGTCCGTCGTGCTCAGCACGTCGCCGAGCGTCACGAGCTGGCGCTGGTGGTTGGGCACCTCGACTCCGATCGCCGAGCGCCCCGGGATGGGAGCGAGGATCCGCACGTCCGGGGACGCCATGGCGTAGGCGATGTCCTTCGCGAGGTTCGTCACGCGGGCCACCTTCACCCCTGCGCCCAACTCCAGCTCGAAACGGGTGACCGTCGGCCCCACCGTGAACCCGACCAGGTGCGTCTCCACGCCGTGGGCAGCAAGGGCTCGCTCGAGCACGCGACCGCGCATCTCGACCTCCTTGCGGTCGAGCGCCTGGTCCTTGCTCCGCTTCAGCAGCTTGAGGGGCGGGACCTTCCAGCTGCCGGTGGCGCCGCCGACTGGCAGCGCGAGCTGCTCTGGCCTGCCGTCGCCGGCAGCGCCGGCACCGCCGGCGACGCCGGCTGCGAGCAGCCCTCCCGCGACAGGATCCGGCAGCCGCGGCGAGGCCGCGCCCGGAACGGCCGCCGGCGGGGCGATGGCGGGTTCGACCGCCCCCGGCTCGACCTCGGACGCCGCTGACGACCCGGGTGCAGGCCCGGCAACAGCGCCCTCGACGTCGTAGTGCGTCAACTCGTCCTCGCCGATCGGCAGTGACGAGTGGCCGGCGATCGACGGAGCGGGCATGGATGCGCCAGGTGCTGTCGCCGGTCCCCCCTGCTCCGCCTCCGCACGGCCCGTCAAGGAGTCGCTCGCCGTCCGCACGAGTGCCCGGGTTACGTGGAACAGCCCGCCACCGATCCCCCGCACGACTGCCGCCACGCGCGCGCCGAGCAGCCAGGAACAGGTGGCGAACGCGACGACAGCCGCGACGACGCCCGCTCCGGCCGTCCCGATCCCCTTCGCCATGCCGCCCGAGATCGCCGCGCCCACGAGGCCGCCTGCGCCCCCCAGCTTCGGCCACGGAGCCGACAGGGCGGGATCTCCCCCTGCCAGACCGGCGAGCGCGGCAGCAGAGACCGAGAGGACGACGACGGACAGGAGCGTGCCGAGCACCCCCCAGACCGCGCGCTGAGCGACGAGGAGGATCCCGCCCGCCACGAGCGCAAACGCCGTCACGTCCATGCCCCAGCCGAGCGCACGGGCACCTCTCGAGAACATCCAGGTGCCGGCCGGTCCGAGGGCGTGGAACGTGACGCCGAGGCTGACGAGCACCCCTGCGATGACGAGCAGCAGCCCCCAGGCGTCGTCCGGCTGCGCCCCGACGAGGTCGAGCACGCGGTTGACCCCGCGCTCGACGGCACCCTCGTACCGGCGACCCCGCCGCTTGATCCCGTGTCGCGCAGGCGAGGTCCGCGCCCGCCCGGTGCTGGAGGACGAGGAGGCGCGCGGGCGCGAGGACGCGCGCGCCGGTCGGCTCGCCGCCGCCCTCGGGCGGGCCGTCGCCGAGCCCGAACCCGACCCGGAGCCGGAACCCGAACCGGATCTCGAGCTCGACCGCCCGGCCGACCGTGGGCTGGCGGCCGGTTTCGTCACTGCCACAGTGACAACAACGCTAACACCAGCCCCACCATGCACTGCGCCCACGCTGTGGCAGGCGCCCGCAGACCGATCAGGCCTCCACGACCACCGGCACGATCATCGGCCTTCTCCGCGTTCGCTCGTTGACGAGCCGGCCGATCGCCCGCCGCACGACGCGGCGCAGCGCATCGGGCTCGTGCATCCCGTCGCCTGCCGCCACCTCGACGGCCTTCTCGATCGCGGCTCGCGCCTCGGAGGCGAGGCCCTCGTGCCCGGTCTCGTCGAGGAACCCGCGGCTGACCACCTCCGGCCGGCCGACGAGCTCACCGGTTCGCCGGTCGACGGTGATGACCGCCACGACGATGCCCTCCTCTGCGAGCACCCGCCGGTCGCGCAGCACGCCGAGGCCGATGTCCCCCGTGATGCCGTCCACGAAGACGTAGCTCCCGGACACCTCGCCGTCGAAGTCGATCCCGTCGTCGCTGAGGGCGATGGCGTCGCCGTCCTCGCACACGAGCACGTGATCCGGTCGCACCCCCATCTCGATGGCGAGCCGGGAGTGTCGCAGCAGGTGCCGGTACTCGCCGTGCACCGGCACGAAGCTGTCGGGCCGCGCGATCGACAACATCGTCGCCAACTCGCCCTGGCGCGCATGCCCGGACTCGTGCACGTGCTGGATGGCGGCGTGGATCACCTCCGCCCCGCGCCGCGCAAGGCCGTCCATGACCTTCGCCACGGCCCACTCGTTCCCCGGGATGGCATGTGAGCTCAGCACGACGACATCGCCGTCGTGCACCGCCAGCCACCGGCTCTCTCCGCTCGCCATCAACGAGAGAGCCGACATCGGCTCGCCCTGGGACCCGGTCGACAGGATGCACAGGTCCCCGGGCTGGAGTTCCTCGACCGCCTCGATGTCGATGAGCGACTGGTCGGGGATGTGGAGAAGTCCCTGCTCTCGAGCGAGCGAGACGTTCTTCACCATCGAGCGCCCGAGGAGCGCCAGCTTGCGACCGCTCGCCACCGCCGCATCCGCCAGCTGCTGGATGCGGTGCACATGGCTCGCGAAGCACGCCACGATGATCCGCTGGCCCTGGTGCGCGTCGAAGATCCGCCGCAGGGACTCGCCGACCGAGCTCTCGCTTCCGGTGTACCCGGGCTCCTCGGCGTTCGTAGAGTCGGACAGCAGCAGGCGGATGCCGCTCGTGGCGGCGATCTGCCCGATCCTCGACAGGTCGGTCCGGCGTCCGTCGACCGGCATGAGATCCAGCTTGAAGTCACCGGTGTGGAGGATCACGCCCTGCGCGCTGTGGAT
>JAKCCH010000085.1 GCA_021838945.1 Actinomycetes bacterium | reverse complement strand
CACAGATGCCTCGGCGGACGCGGCTGGCTCGGCCGGCTCGTCTTCCTGCTGCGCCGAAGCGGCATAGTCGGCCCAGGCCGCCTGCGCCTCGGTCTCCGGTGTGAACTCGGTCGAGTAGTCGTATCCGATGTAGTTGCCGTGCTCGTCGTACGCGTGCTCGCCGAAGGCCTCCTGGTACTCCTCGGCAACGATCCCGCCTTCGGCGGCTTGCTTGATCGACAGGCTGATCCGGCGGCGCTGGAGGTCGATGTCGATGATCTTCACCCACAGCTCCTCGCCAGGCGAGACCACCTGCTCGGGAAGGTCGACATGGTGCGGCGCCATCTCCGAGATGTGGACGAGGCCCTCGATCCCATCGCCGACCTGCACGAAGGCGCCGAACGGCACGAGCTTGGTGATCCGGCCGTAGACGAGCTCACCCATGCGGTGGTTCGTCGCGAACTCCTGCCAGGGGTCGACCTGAGTGGCCTTCAGCGAGAGCGAGATGCGCTCCTTGTCGAGGTCGACGTCGAGGACCTGCACCGTGACCTCATCGCCGACCTGGACGACCGAGGAGGGGTGGTCGACGTGCTTCCACGACAGCTCTGACACGTGAACGAGCCCGTCCATGCCTCCGAGGTCGACGAAGGCTCCGAAGTTCACCACCGACGACACGACACCCTTGCGGACCTCGCCCGGCTTCAGGTTCACGAGGAACTCGCCGCGCTGCTCGCGCTGGGTCTCCTCGAGCCACGCCCGGCGTGAGAGCACGACGTTGTTGCGGTTCTTGTCGAGCTCGATGATCTTCGCCTCGAGCATCCGCCCGATGTAGGGCTGCAGGTCGCGCACCCGGCGCAGCTCTACGAGGGAGGCCGGAAGGAACCCGCGTAGCCCGATGTCGAGGATCAGGCCGCCCTTCACCACTTCGATGACAGGGCCCTTCACGACGCCGCTCTGGTCCTTCACGCGCTCGATGTCGCCCCAGGCACGCTCGTACTGAGCGCGCTTCTTCGACATGATGAGGCGACCTTCCTTGTCCTCCTTCTGGAGTACGAGAGCCTCGATCTCGTCTCCGAGGCTCACGACCTCGTGCGGGTCGAGGTCGTGCCGGATCGACAGCTCCCGCGCCGGGATGACGCCCTCGGACTTGAAGCCGATGTCGAGCAGGACCTCGTCCTTGTCGATCTTCACCACTGTGCCCTTCACGATGTCGCCGTCGTCGAAGGGGTGGATGGTGCGGTCGATGGCCTCTTCGAGGGAGAGATCGCCGAGGTCGTCCTCGGTGATCTGCAGCGGGATGTAGGTCCCCATGGCGTCGAAGGAACCGAAGCGCTGCGGGTCCTCCGGGGTCGAAGTGGTCGGGGTCGTTACGGACATCGAATTAGGTCGCTCTCTGACAGGGATCGGCCACCGGGCGCGACGGCGCGCGGTGGGAGACGGACATTGCTCCGACCAGGCTATACGAGATCCGCGAGCACCTCGTCCCCGAGGTCGTCGCCTGCATCGAGAGCACCCGTCGCCACACCCTGCTCCTTGGCCGCAGCCCAGCTCGGGCCGCGAGCGACGTGCACCGCGAGCGGGACCGACAGCTCGGCGGCTGATCGCATCACCTCGTCGGTGAGCTCCGCCACGACGTTTGACTCCTCGAGCAGGGTCTCCACGAGGATCTCGTCGTGGACCTGAAGAATGATCCGGCTCCTCAGCCCTTGGGCCGCCAGCGCCGCATCGAGGCGCACGAGCGCGACCTTGAAGATGTCGGCGGCGAGGCCCTGAATGCCGGCGTTCATCGCCTGCCGTTCGGCCGCTTGGCGTACCTGGAAGTTCGAGGAGTACAGATCCGGCAGATAGCGACGCCGTCCGAAGAGAGTCTCCGTGTACCCCCGTTCGCGCGCCTCCGCCACCGTGCGATTCATGTAGGCCTTCACGTTCGGGAAGGCCTCGAAGTACTGGGCGAGGATCGCGGCCGCCTCGTCGACCGGGATGGACAGGCGTTGAGACAGCCCGTAGGCCTCCATGCCATACGCGAGCCCGTACGACACCATCTTCGCCCTGGCGCGCATTGTCGGCGTGACCCCGGTCGCGTCGACGCCGAACACACGCTGTGCCGTCGTGCTGTGGATGTCCTGCCCCGATCCGAATGCCTCGATGAGCCCGGGATCCTCCGCCAGGTGGGCGATGACACGCAGTTCGATCTGGTCGTAGTCCGCCACGAGGAGCTCGTACCCAGGTGCGGGCACGAACGCCTCCCGGAACTGGCGGCCGAGCACGGTGCGCGCCGGGATGTTGTGCAGGTTCGGCTGGTCCGACGACAGGCGCCCGGTGCGAGCGACCGTCTGGTTGAACGACGCATGGATCCGGCCGTCGGGTGCGATCTCTCCGAGGAGGCCGGTGCCGTAGGTCGAGCGCAGCTTCTCCACCTCACGGTAGGAGAGCAGTGTCCCGATGATCGGGTGGGCGCCGCGCAGGCGCTCCAGGCTCTGTGCGTCCGTCGAGAAGCCGGTCTTCGTCCTCTTCTGCGGCGTGAGCTCGAGCACCTCGAAGAGGATGTGGCGCAGCTGCTTCGTCGAGTTGACGGTGAATTTCTCGCCCGCGAGGTTCCAGACCTCTTCCTCGAGCCGGTTCGCCTCCGTCGTGAGCTCGTCGTTGATCTGCTCCAGCCGGGCACGATCGACGGCGATGCCGGCGATCTCCATCCGAGCCAGGACTCCGATGAGCGGACGCTCGATCATCGAGTAGAGCTCCTCGGCACCAGCGGCAGCAACGGAGTCGCGCACAGGCCGAGCCATCGCGGCGACGAGTGCCGTCCGCTCGCCGGTACGCCGCGCGACAGAAGCTGGCTGCCCTTCTGGTGCGACCGTGCCGGACACGTCGAACCCGAGCTGCGTCCCCTCGGCCACGACCGGGGCGCCCGCCTGTTCGGCGAGGGAGTCGAGCTTGATCGGAGTCCCGCTCGGGTCGGCGATGTAGCTCGCGACAGCGAGATCGAGATCGAGGCCTCCGAGGTTGAATCCGAGGGGGATGAGGGCCCGCATCAGCTCCTTGGCGTGAATCGCGACGAGACGAACGAGCCCGTCCTCCCTGCCGCCGAGCACGGCGGCGAGCTCGTCATGCACCTCCTTCATCAGCGCTGCTCGTAGGAACAGCACCCGCTCGGGGTGCTCGACGCGGCAGAGGCCCAATCCGACGATCGCCGAGCGGCCGGGCGCGCCCTCCCACTCCGGCTCGATCGCGATGCCGCCATCGGTCGCATCCAGCTCCGCGAGCGCATCGATCGCCCGGACGGCGTCGGACAGGTCCTCCACGTCGAGCTGACCGGGCTCGACGAAGACGGCGCGAACCGGTCCTTCCGCCTCGATGCCTGCACCCCCGTGCTCGAGACGGTCGAGCGCTTTCAGTATGCGTTCACGCGGCGCCCGGATCTCGAGCAGGTTGAACAGCTGGTTGAGCTCGTCGCGGTCCGAACCGCCGAGACGGAGGTCCTCGAGCTCGTAGGCGATCGGGACGTCGCGCACGAGCGGGGTGAGCCGCAAGTTGCGCCGCACTCGCTCCTCGCTCTCGGCGAGAGCCTGGTGCAGCTTCGGGCTGAGATCGTCGAGGTGGGCGAACAGGGACTCGATGTCGCGATAGGTGTTGACGAGCTTGGCGGCGGTCTTCTCGCCGACTCCGGGCACGCCGGGCAGGTTGTCGGACGGGTCACCACGAAGGGCGGCGAAGAACGGGTAGTCGTCAGGTCTCACCCCGGTCCGCTCCTCGATCCCGGCCTCGTCGTAGAGGACGTAGTCGGTGACACCACGGCGGTTGTAGAGGACCCGGACGTGGGGGTCGTGGACGAGCTGGTAGGTGTCCCGGTCGCCCGTCACGACGATGACGTCTTCGCCGGCTCGGTCGAGATGGGTGGCCAGGGTCGCGAGGACGTCGTCGGCTTCATAGCCGGGGAGCTCGAGGACGGGGATTCCCATGAGCTCGACCATGCGGCGTATCAGGCTGATCTGGTCGTGGAAGGTTGCAGGGGCCGCCGTCCTGCCGGCCTTGTAGTCATCGGCGATGTCGTCGCGGAACGTCGGCTCGCTCCGGTCGAATGCCACGGCCATGCCGGCCGGTGAGTGATCCTCGAGCAGACGCCCGAGCATCCCTGCAAAACCGTAGACCGCAGCCGTCTCCTGCCCCGACGAGGTGACGAGGTTGGCGTCCTTCAGAGCGAACCACGCTCGAAACGAGAGCGAGTGCCCGTCGAGAAGGAGATAGGGGGCCACGACGCCCATGGTAGGTACGATCGGGCCGGTGCCGCCCGACGGATTCCATCCCCCGCTCGAGGAGTACCTCGAGACCATCCACGCCCTCGGCGAGGAGGGGGTTCCCGTGATCCAGGCACGCCTCGTGGAGCGGCTCGGCCACAGCCCGCAGTCCGTCTCCGAGATGGTCCACCGGCTCGAGGCCGAGGGCTACCTCGAGCGCAAGGGCCGAGGAGTCGAGCTCACGACGCTCGGGCGTGAGAGGGCGGAGAGCGTCGTGCGCAAGCACCGTCTGGCCGAGCGCTTCCTCGTCGACGTCGTCGGGCTGCCCTGGGAGAAGGCGCACCTCGAAGCCGGCCGGTGGGAGCACGTGATCTCGGACGAGGTGGAGGCACGTTTCGTCGAGATATTGGGCAACCCGTCGACGTGCCCCCACGGGAACCCGATCCCCGGCGGGCCGCCGGTCGAGGACGACCAGCACCCTCTCGCCGAGATGCCGGAGGGTGCGACCGTGCGCCTCGCGCGCATCACCGAGCAGGTCGAGGTCGACGCAGAGTCGCTCGCGTATCTGAGCGCGAGCGGCTTCCTCCCAGGTGTGAGAGCGACGGTGCTCTCAAAGGGTCCCGACGGCACGCTCACCCTCGACGTCGATGGCGCCCGAGTCGCCTTCGGGCCGGCGATCAGCCGACAGCTCTACGTCGTCTGAGCTCCCGCGCCGAGCGGGTCAGCTGGTCTCGGGAGCGATCGAGCCTTCCACGACCGCCTTCGCCACTTCGCGCATCGTGGTGCGCTGGTTCATGGCCGTCTGCTGGATGAACCCGAACGCCTCGGACTCGGAGAGCTGGTGGTCGTCCATGAGCTTGCCCTTCGCGCGGTCGACCCAGCGGCGTGTCTCGAGTTGCTCCTCGAGGCTGCGCTTGTCGTCGGTCAAGGCGGCGTTCTCGGCCTCCATCGCTTGCATCTCGGCGAAACGGCCGAGTGCCACCTCGATCGCCGGGAGCAGCTCCTCCTGCTGGAACGGCTTCACGAGGTAGGCGAGCGCACCGGCGTCGCGCGCTTCCTCGATCAAGTTGCGCTGGCTGAAGGCCGTGAGGATCAGCACCGCGGAGCGGCGGGCTGCGTTGATCTCCTTCGCCGCCGACAGCCCGTCGAGGCCTGGCATCTTGATGTCGAGGATGACGAGGTCGGGTTCGTGCTCCTTCGCGAGCGCGACCGCCTCGTCGCCGCGACCGGTCTCGCCCACTACCTCGAATCCGTTCTCCTCGAGGATCTCGCGCAGATCGAGACGCACGATCGCTTCATCCTCGGCGATGACGACGGTCCTGCCCAATCTCTGCTCCTTCGTTCAGGGAAGCTCGTCCCGGGAAGCTTCAGACTACGAGCTTATTCAGGAGCTCGTCCTGTGCTCTTTCCAGCTCGCCAACCCGGGCTTTCGCGGTGTCACGCCCCCGCATCATCGCCTCCTCGTGGCGGCGTGCCTCCTGCCACTCGTGATTGGCGAGCGGTGTCTCGGAGACGAGCGCCCGGAGCCTGGCCTCGTCGGCGGTCTCGGTGAAGACGAGGAGCTGCTCCTCGATGATCGCAAGCTCCTGACGTGCCTTGACGAGCCGCTGGTGAACCTCGGTGAGCCGACGCTCGAGCGACTGCTGATCCACGGCGGAAGTGTACGGTCCCCCGAGGCGAGCTCAGCGCAGCAGCGCCATCCCCACCACGGCAGCCGTGCAGAGGGCGAGGACGGTGAGGTCGAGTCGCGTGAAGGGGTGCGTTTCGGCGACGGGGCTCGGCACGCCTCCTCGGGCCTCGATGGCCTCGGCCAGCTCCCTCGATCGCCGGAGCGAGCTCGCGAGGGCTGTGAAGAGCGTGTCTTCGAGTGCATCGGCCTTGTCCTTCAGCGTCGTGAGAGGTTCGGGTCTGCGGGTGCGCCGGGCGGCGTTCAGCACTCGGAACTCGTCGAGCAGGAGGGGCAGGCAACGGATCCCGAGGGCGATCGCACCGACGACTTCGTCGACCGGGACCCTGAGCTTCCGGACAGGTGCACCGAGCCTGCCGAGCGCCGGCGCCAGGTCTGCGAGCGGTGTCGTCCAGCTGACGAGGCCTGCCAGCGCCAGAACTTCGAACCCAAGCACGAGGAAGCGTGCCCAGACCTCCACACCCGCGAGACCAACCTTGAGTCCGCCCAGGCTGGCATCGGGCTTTCCACCCGAGGCGAGCGCCAAGACGAAACCGATCACGAAGAAGATCCAGATCCAGCGCGGGATCCGCGGGGCGATGCCCCCGGGAAGCCGGGCCGCGAGGAACGCGGTCAGGACCAGCGCGCCGGCCAGCCCGGCTGCACGCCAGGTCGGCCAGAGGATGACACCGGTGGAGAGGATCGCGATCACGAGGATCTTGGTCCCCGCCCACGTCCGGTGGACAAAGCTCGTACCAGGCACGTAGCGGAAGACGTGCAGGTCTGCCAACTGCCGGCCGCGGCGGATTCCGCGATCGGTCGGTGCCCTGCTCACGAGGCCAGCACCTCCTCGAGGACGATGCGACCTGCGTCGAGGAGCACGAGCCGTGCACCGAGCATCTCGGCGTTGTCGAGGTCGTGGGACACCACGACGGTCGCGATGCCGTACTCGAGCCGAAGGTGGTGGAGCACCTGTGCAAGTGCGAGGCGCGCCTCGTCGTCGAGACCGGCGTACGGCTCGTCGAGCACGAGCAGCTCCGGGCGCCGGACGAGGAGCCCGGCCAGCGCGACCCGCCGCTGTTCCCCACCGGAGAGGTCGTCCACCCGGCGAGGTCCGATGTCGTCGGGGTCGAGCGCAACCGCTGCGAGTGCTTCTCTTGCCGCTTCCTCGTCACCGCCGATCATGACGTCCTTCAAGACCGTCGGCTTCAAGAGCTGGAGTCGTGCGTGCTGGAAGGCGACCCCGACCCGCGCCGGGGCGGAGTCGATCGCCTGTGCCCTCATCGGCTCGGTCCCGATGAGGGCGAGGCCCTCCGTCGGCGCCATCAGCCCGCCGAGCAGCCAGGCCAGGGTCGTCTTGCCGGAGCCGTTCGCGCCGGTCACGACGAGTCCTTCCCCGCGCCGGAGGTCGAGATCCACCTCCGCGAGGGCCCGGTGCGCCCACGGCGTGCCGTCGGCGTAGACGTACCCGATGCCTCGTAGCCGGACGAGCGGCGGCTGCTCGGCGTTCACCTGCTCACCCGCCACCGTCGCGCGCAACTCGGGTGCTCCTCGTATGGTCGAGTCCGCCCGGGGTGGGCCGCTCGCCACGATCCGGCCGTCACGCATCTGCTCGACCACGTCGGCGACGGCGGTCTCGGAGAGACGGTGCGTGACGTGGACGACGGCGAGGCCTTCGAGGCGGAGGCGGTCAAGAAGCGCCACGACCTCGTCGCGACCCTCCCGGTCGACCATGGCTGTGGACTCGTCCGAGACGAGCAGGCTCGGGCGACGCGCCAACGCGGCCGCGATGGCGAGGCGTTGCAGCTGGCCTCCCGACAGCGTCGAGCTCTCCCGATCCTCCATGCCCTCGAGGCCGACCATCGCGAGGAGCGGCCCCGGGTCGCCGCGATCCTGCACAGGCATCCCCCACCACAGGTCGTCGCGAACTCGTACGCCGAGCACCTGGCTCTCGGGCCGTTGGAACACCGTCGCCGTGCCGTGAAGCTCGCCGTAGCCGGGACGCCCGGCGCGCACCACCCGCCCTGCAGAGGGCTCGAGGCGCCCTGTCAGGACACGCACGAGGGTCGACTTCCCCGAGCCGTTCGGGCCCACGACAGCGATCAGCCGACCCGGTTCGACGACGAGGCTCGCTCCGACCAGGGCGTCGACGTAGCTCCCGGCATAGCGGTAGCGCACGTCCTCGATCCGCGCCGGCACTGGCACGACCGGCATCTCTGCGTCCTCTTCGCGCTCGGCAACTCCGCCGGTGTAGGGCGAGAGAGCGGTGGCCGTCACCATCCCGAGGAAGACGCGGAGCCGCAGGCAGATCAACGCCACCACGGTGATCGCGAGCAGCTCCGCAGCAGGAATCGAGATCCACCAGTGAGCGAAGGCCCAGTCGTACGCCGTGCTCAACGAATGAGCCATCCGCGCTTCGCCGAGCCCGTCCAAGGTCCGTGCGGCGTCGCGAACGATGATGTGCACCTGAGCGAAGCTCAGCTTGCGGAAACCCGGCGAGATCCAGTCGATGAGGTCGGTGACGGCCGCGATCGGGAGCCCGGCGACCACGATTGTGGCGAGCAGGGAGGCGAGCGGGGTCCATCCTCGACGGTACGTCGTGCCGATCGAGATGCCGACCGTACCGGCGAGGAACGTCTGCAGAACGATCCCGATCCCGCCGACGATGAATCCGACAGACGACGCCGCGAGGACGGCGATGACGCCCGCCCGCAGGCGATGACGCGACGAGAGCACTGCGAACGGGAGGATCGCAAGAGCTTGGAAGATGCTCCCGAGTGGGATGAACCACCCGATGACCTCGAGGACGAGGCCGAGGTCACCGAGGACGGCGACCTCGGCCAGCTCACCTGGTCGCAGGCGTCCGTGCGTCGGTCGCGCGGCGGCGCCGGCGGGCTGGGCTCCGGTCCGTCGCACGGTGTGCAGGCTACGCTCGTGCTATCGGGCCCGGATGGCGGAATGGTAGACGCGGCGGCCTCAAAAGCCGCTGTCCGAGAGGGCGTGCGGGTTCGACTCCCGCTCCGGGCACAGGTTCTCCTAATCTCGCTTGCTTCATGGACAGCTCAGCAAGCGCGCCAGTCGTCGTCGCAACTTGGAACCTGCACGCTGGGGTGAACGGGTACGGGCGGCGTTTCGACGTGGTCGGTGCCTGCCGCGCGCTCGAGGCCGACATCCTCATCCTCCAGGAGGTCTTTGCCCCGCTCAACGGGCCGAGCCAGGCGGAGGAGATCTGCGCCGGTGCCGGCTTCGAGCACCGGATGGAGCTGCCGATGTCGCGTGCCTGGCGGATCCGCCGGGAGATCCCCGCTCCGCCCGATGCGGGCTGGGAGCCGACACGGCCCTACCCGCGCTCACGACGGGCGCTGCGCGTCGGTTCCTACCTGCACGGCCCCATACGCGACGAGGCCGGGTACGAGCCCGGGACGTGGGGCATGGCGATCCTCGCCCGCCAGCCCATCGTCAGCTCGGAGGCGATCGAGCTCGGCAAGCTGAAACGTGACTACACCTTCCGGTCCGCACTCGCCGTGACCCTCGAGAGCGGCCTCTGCGTCGTCGCGGCGCACATGGCCCACTTCACTCACGGGTCGCCGCGCCATCATCGCAAGCTGTACCGCGCGTTGCCCCGCCACGACACTCCGGCAGTCATCGGCGGCGACATGAATTTCTTCGGTCCGCCGATCGAGCTCGCCATGCCGGGCTGGCGGCGAGCCGCCGTGGCACGCACCTGGCCGTCGTGGTGCCCAGTGGCCCAGCTCGACCACCTCCTCGTGACGAGGCAGGTCGCGACACTCGGTGGTGAGGCGTTGAAGGTGGGCGACTCGGATCACTTCCCGCTGCGGGCAAGGATCGACTTCGCTCCCCATAGGCTCGCGCCGGTCCACGGTCGCGCGTAACCATCCGGCCAGCTTTCGGATCAAACCGGCTAAGTCGTAGTCCACGAGGGGAGGTAAGGGTGCTGGCGTTCACGTTTCCCGGGCAAGGGTCTCAACGGCCCGGCATGGGCGCGCCCTGGCAGGACCACCCGTCGTTCGAGCTGGTGGAGCAGGCAGCAGACATCACGGGGCGTGACGTCGTCGGCCTGGTGCTGGAAGCCGACCAGCCGACGCTCAAGCGAACCGACAACGCACAGCTCGCCACGTTCGTCATGAGCCTCATCGTGCTCGACGCCGCCGAACGCGTCGGCCTCGAGCCGGGCGTCTGCGCGGGCCACAGCCTCGGGGAGTACAGCGCCCTCGTCGCATCGGGCGCCATCGACCTCGAGTCCGGGCTCCACCTCGTCGCCGAGCGCGGCGCCGCGATGCAGGCGGCCGCCGAGGAATCTCCGGGCACGATGGCCGCCGTCATGGGGCTCGACGACGACGGCGTGGAAGCGGCCTGCCTGCGCGCGGAAGGCGACGTGTGGGTCGCCAACTACAACGCGCCCGGGCAGGTCGTCATCGCCGGCAGCGAGGAGGCGGTCGCCGAGGCCGGGCGCCTCGCGAAGGAGCTCGGGGCGAAGAAGGTGCTCCCGATCCCGGTCGGCGGCGCCTTCCACACACCCCTCATGTCCTCGGCCCGCGAGCGCCTGCGCAAGGCGCTCGCAGACGTCGGCTTCCGCTCCCCCGAGCCGGTCGTCGTCGCGAACGTGGACGCCCGGCCTCACTCGAGCTCGAGCGACTGGCCACGTCTCCTCTCGGCCCAGCTGTGCAGCCCCGTGCGCTGGCGCCAGACGATCGACCAGCTGATCGCAATAGGAACGCAGACCTTCGTGGAGCTCGGGCCCGGTGGTGTTCTCACCGGCCTCGCCCGCCGGCTCCTGCCGACACCGGACACCATCGCGGTCTCCGTCACCACGCCCGACGACCTTCAACGGCTCGTGGAGGTGCTGGCCGGCGAGTCGCCGCCGATGCAGGCGGCCGTCGACCAGCGCACGGGAGAGCGCTTCCACATGGACGAGCGGCTCATCCTCTCTTCCGCCGCAGGGCTCTTCGAGCCGGCTTCGGGACTCGAATCGCTCACTCCGGGGCAGTCCGTCGACCGGGCAGCGGTGTCGATCGACGTCGGTGCGCTCGTCGGACGGGTAGGCGGCACAGAGATCCGGTCCGCGTTCGCCGGGTCCGTGGAAGGCATCCTGGTGTTGCCTGGCGAACGCGTCACGTCCGGCCAGCCCGTCGCCTGGTTGCGGGCGGTCCCGGAGCAACGGCTCGAGGAAGGAGCAAAGTGAGCGGATCGGTCATCACCGGGTGGGGCACAGCCCTTCCCGAGAAGGTGGTCACAAATGCCGAGTTCGAGGCCCGTCTGGACACGACCGACGAGTGGATCGTCGAGCGGACCGGCATCCGGGAGCGGCGCTTCGGGGGGATGACGAGCAGCTTGGCCGTCGAAGCCGGCGCGGCCGCGGTCACGAAGGCAGGGTTGGAGCCAAGTGACATCGACCTCCTCATCCTCTCGACGACGACACCCGACAAGGCGGTCCCTGCGACATCTTCCACGGTGCACGCACAGCTCGGGTGTTCCGGAGCCGCCTTCGACCTCAACGCGGCGTGTGCCGGCTACGTGTACGCGCTCGTGACGGCCGACGCGATGCTGGGGGCGAGGATCGGCTTCGAGCGCGCGCTCGTCATCGGCGCGGACACCCTGTCAGTCATCACGGACATGGAGGATCGCGGTACGGCCGTGCTCTTCGGCGATGGCGCCGGCGCCGTCGTCCTCGAGCACCATGAAGACGCCGAGCCGCTCATGCTCGCTAGCGACCTCGGGCTCGACGGGTCCCTGCTGCCGATCCTGTACTGCGAGCATGGCGGCTACCTGAAGATGGAGGGCAAGGAGGTCTTCCGCAAGGCGGTACGCGTCACGGTCGACTCGGCCGCCAAGGTGCTCGCTGACGCCGAGCTCACCGGCGACCGGATCGCTCTCTTCGTGCCCCACCAGGCAAACGTGCGGATCATCGACGCCATGCTGCAACGCCTCGGCATCCCACCCGAGCGGGCCGCCCTCGTGCTCGACCGGACAGGCAACACCTCGTCCGCCTCGATCCCGCTCGCGCTTTCGGACGCCGCCGATGCGGGGCGCCTGAGCGATGGCGACCTCATCCTGTTCTCGGGGTTCGGAGCGGGCATGACCTGGGCGAGCGCGGTCGTCCGCTGGGGTCGATGAGCGACGGCCGCATTGCCTTCGTCACAGGGGGATCCAAAGGCATCGGCTTGGCCTGCGCCCGCCGACTGCAGGCTGAGGGCTACCAGGTGGCCGTCACGTG
>JAKCCH010000084.1 GCA_021838945.1 Actinomycetes bacterium | reverse complement strand
AGCAGCGGCTCTGCAGCGCCGCAGCGAGCGCGGGCACGTCCACCGCCGGATCGTGCGACAGCACGACGACCGCGTCGGCCGGTCCGAGGCTCTGCACGACAGCAGCCTCGTCCTCGCCGAAACCAGCTCGGACCGCCACCTCCCACCCGAGCAACGCGCCCTGGGCCGCGAGCGCGTCTGCGACGGTCGCCTCTCCGACGACGACGAGCCTCGTGGTCGGCACGTAGACCTCGACGACGAGCGTGCGGTCGCCGACCGTGTGCAGCTCGGCCGTCTCCCGCCCGCCGCGCAACGCTGTTCGAGCCGCAGCCTCACCGGCCTCGTCGAGCGCGTCGTCGCCGAGAGTGCCGTGGCGCGCGAGGAGGCGGGTTGACGGGTCCTCGGTCAGAGCGAGGGATCGCGTGGCGATGCCATGGTCCGTGCTGTCTGCGTCTCCGGGAGCACGGCCGGCGGCGTCGGCGGGAACCTCGCCCGTAGGCAGGCTGACGACCGCCACCGGGCGGCCGTCGACGACCGCCTTCCAGGCTGCATCGGGGACGCTGCCAACCGGGCTCACGAGCAGCGTGGCGACCCCACCGCAGGCGAGGCCGGCGGCGA
Source organism: Actinomycetes bacterium (assembly GCA_021838945.1). GTDB lineage: Bacteria > Actinomycetota > Acidimicrobiia > Acidimicrobiales > Bog-793 > JAKCCH01. The sequence goes on along the minus strand of JAKCCH010000084.1, from coordinate 11,650 downwards.
CGGCGTCCGTGTCGCCGACCGCGATCTCGAAGAGTCCCCTCGCGGCGCCGGACAGCCGGTCGTCCGCAAGGCCGCCGAGCAGGCTCCCGCTGACCGCCCCGTCGGCACCGACCAGGGCGGCCTCGCTCGCACGCCGGCTGCCGAAGCCGCGGAACGCGACGACCCGGGCGAAGGCCGTCCCGGCCGGAGCAGAGCCGAGCGCAGCTTCGGCGACGTCGCGCACGTCAGGCATGCCGCGCCATCCCCCGACCGTCGGGCTTCGCCTCGTACAGCGCACGGTCCGCTGCCGCGTGGGCCTCCCCGGCAAGTCCGTCCGCCGTGTCGGCGACCGCGAGCCCGGAGCTCACACTGATCCCGCCGTCACTCAGTCCACCTCTTCGATGGCGTACTCGGGGCAATTCGCGATCGCGAGAAGAGCTCGTTCCTCGAGCTCGGGCGGCACCGTCCCGTCGCCGACGACGCTCGACGTCCCGTAGTCGTCGATGTCGAACAACTCCGGCGCGAGGCCGTAGCAGCGGGCATGGCCCTGGCACTTGTCCTGGTCGACCCGGATCTTCACGGGAACACCACCGGCAGCTGCCGTGGTCCGCGGACCTGACCGCCTGCCCAGGTGACCTCGGCGTCCTCGGCGAGGCGGAAGTCCGGAATGGCGGAAAGCCACTCCTCGAGGGCGACGCGGAGCTCCATCCGAGCGAGGTTCGACCCGGCGCAGCGATGGATCCCCGATCCGAACGCGACGTGGCGGTTGTGCATCCGGTCGATCACGACGGTGTCGGCGTTCTCGAACACCTCCGGGTCCCGGTTCGCGGCAGGGAAGTTCATGAGCACGCGATCGCCGGACTTCATCGGGCAACCTGCGAACTCGACGTCCTTGGTGACGATGCGTGCCATCGTGACGGGCGAGTACGCGCGGAGGAGCTCCTCGATCGCGAGAGGCCAGACCTCGGTGTCCTCGATCAGCCGGCGCCGGTCGTCGGGGTGCGTGGCGAGGTGCCAGAGCGACGATCCGATCGCGCTCCAGGTGGTGTCGATGCCGGCGATGAGCACGAGTGCGGCGGCGCCCATGACGATGCTCTCCTCGAGCGGCTTGCCGTCCATCTCGACCTGGAGCAGCTCGCTGATGAGGTCGTCGCCGGGCTCCTCCTTGCGGCGGCCGACCTCGGCGACGAAGTAGTTGACGAGGCTCTCCATGCCGTGGATGCGCCGCTCGGCGTCGTCGGCGAATTCGAGCACGTCCCGCACCCATTCGGTGAACGTGTCCGACAGGTCCTCCGGGACCCCGAGGATGTGGGCGATGACCCGCACCGGGATCTGCTGGGCGTACCCGGCGGCGGCGTCGGCTCGTCCGGCGTCTGCGAACCCGGCGATCAGCCTCCGGCACAGGTTCCGCGTCAGCTCCTCGTACCCGGCGACGCGGCGGTGCGAGAACCAGGGGAGGAGGAGCCTGCGCGTCCAGGTGTGAAGCGGCGGGTCGGACGAGATCGGCGGCAGGCCGTAGGGGAGCACGGGCTCGTCCGGCTCCTCGCCCTCGAAGGGGATGACGGCGACCTCGAGCGAGCTGAAGTGCCCGATGTCGTGCGCGATCGCCGTGACGTCCTCGTAACGGGTCGGCAGCCAGTTCCGGCCGCGGCGGTCTGTCTGGGCGATCGGGCACTTCTGCCGCAGCTCGTCCCAGATCTCGAACGGACTCGAAACGTACTCCCGGTCGAGGACGTCGAAGTCCGTCGCCCAGCTGCTCACAGGTTGCGTCTGCGCCATGTCCTCCCCAGTCTCCGGCGATCCCCCTCGCGAGGGAGCAGCCTAGGACCTCGCGCCGTCACGGGCGTGACGAGGGCGAAGGCGCCGATGCCTCCGCAGCCGGTAGGCGACGGACTCCGGCGGAGCGACATCAGCCGTTGGTTACTGGCCCTCGGGGATCGCCTCCCACCACTGACACCACCACTCGTCACCGACCAGGATGCGCAGCTTGGGGTGCCAGCAGTACGAGATGTCCTTGTAGGGCTCGAGGAAGTAGCGGCAGTTCTCGCAGTGCTCCTCGCCCGACGGGCGACCCTTCAGGACCGCGTTCTCGGCGAGGTGACGCAACTCGATCGACAGCTTCTCGTCGATCTCCTTCGGCTCTGGCTCGGGGATGACGTAGTCGGACACGCCTGCAACCTAGCTGCGCACACTGCAGCGCACCCCCCCGTCCGCCGGCGGGCCGGCTCAGTCGGTGAACCAGAACAGCCGGAAGCGCTCGATCAGCTTCGGCGGCACGTGCGAGACCTCGAGCTCGACCCGGCGGTACAGCCACAGCAGCAGGTCGGAGGCGGAGCCGGTGATGGTCGGCACGCCCTCGTCGGCGCCGTGAGCGATCCGCAGCGCTCCTTCGGTGGCGGCGTCGCTGATCATCCACGCCGGGCCGGCGTTCGCGCACTGAAGGACGAGCCGGCCGTCGAGCCGGGGCGGCGCGGGTGATGCCGGGTCGTCCTCGGATGCCACCGAGAAGGTGAGGAACTCCTCGATGCTGTCCCTCGCCACCGGCTCCTCGATCACGAGCCTGCGCCCGGCAGCGTTGGACGCATCGAAGTGGTGGACGGCGGCCTCTTGGACCTGGTGGCGCGTGATGAAGGCGATGTCGTGCTGAGCGGGCGCCCACGTCCACACGGGCGTCGACTGGTCTGCCGCGCCGAGGACGTCGACGAGGCGGTGCGAGCCCGCCATGAATGCCTGCACCAACTCGTCCCGGGGCGGTGCCGCAGGGCGCCTCTCTTCCGATGGCGGCTCCTGCAGGCGTTCGGAGGCGATCGTCGCCCAGAACCAGTGCACGTTGATGAGGTGCTCGAGCAGGGCGGCGACGTCCCACTCGGGGCAGTGCTCGACGGGCGCGTCGAGGTTCCCCTCCGCCGCGGCCGCGATGCCTTCGGAATGAGCCGCGATCGTTGCCAGGGCATCGAAATCGAAGTCATGAGGCATCGGCTCAGCTCCTCGTCAGCGGCTTGTACTTGATCCGGTGGGGCTGGTCCGCCTCGAGGCCGAGGCGCTCGTGGCGGTTCGCCTCGTACTCGCTGAAGTTGCCCTCGAACCAGCGCACCTCGGAGTCTCCCTCAAAAGCGAGGACGTGCGTGCTGATGCGGTCGAGGAACCAGCGGTCGTGGCTGATCACGACGGCACAGCCCGGGAATGACAGGAGTGCCTCCTCGAGTGCTCGCAGCGTGTCGACGTCGAGGTCGTTCGTGGGCTCGTCGAGGAGGAGCACGTTTCCGCCGGACTTGAGCACCTTCGCCAGCTGGAGCCGGTTCCGCTCCCCGCCCGAGAGCTGCCCGACCCTCTTCTGCTGGTCGCTCCCCCGGAAGCCGAAGCTCGACACGTATGCCCGAGCATGCAGCTCCCGGCTCCCGACGACGATGCGATCGAGGCCTCCCGTGATCTCGTCGAACACTGTCGCTTCGGGATCGAGGGCGTCGCGCGACTGGTCCACGTAGGCCAGCACCACGCTGGCACCGATCTCGAGCGATCCGGAGTCGGGCTTGTCCTCGCCGACGATCATGCGGAACAGCGTCGTCTTGCCGGCGCCGTTCGGCCCGATGACGCCGATGATCCCGCCCGGAGGCAGGAGGAACGACAGACCGTCGATGAGCAGCTGATCACCGAAACCCTTCACGAGGCCGACCGCATCGACGACCCGGTCGCCGAGGCGCGGCCCGGGCGGGATCGAGATCTCGAGCTTGTCCGCCCGGCGCTCGGCCGCCTCGGCTTCGGCGACGAGGTCGTTGTAGGCGTTGATCCGGGCCTTGCCTTTCGCCTGGCGTGCCCGAGGTGACATCCGGATCCACTCGAGCTCCCGCTCGAGCGTCGCCTGGCGCGAGCGATCGGCCTTCTCTTCGGCAGCGAGGCGGCGCTGCTTCTGCTCGAGCCAGGAGCTGTAGTTGCCCTCCCACGGGATCCCGTGCCCGCGGTCGAGCTCGAGGATCCAGCCGGCGACGTTGTCGAGGAAGTAGCGGTCGTGTGTCACCGCGACGACGGTTCCGTGGTACTCCTGCAGCGTCCGCTCGAGCCAGGCGACGGACTCGGCGTCGAGATGGTTCGTCGGCTCGTCGAGGAGCAGCAGGTCAGGCCTCGAGAGCAGGAGGCGACAGAGGGCGACCCGCCGGCGTTCGCCCCCCGACAGCGTTGTCACCTCGGCGTCGCCTGGGGGCAGGCGGAGGGCGTCCATGGCGATGTCGAGCGTCCTGTCGAGGTCCCACGCCCCGGCCGCTTCGATCTTGTTCTGGAGCTCGGCCTGCTCCTCGAGCAGCTTGTCGAAGTCGGCATCGGGCCCGGCGAATGCGGCGCAGACCTCGTTGAAGCGGTCGACGAGCGCCTTCGTCTCCGCGATCCCGTCGGAGACGTTCCCGAGGACGTCCTTTCCCGCATCGAGCTGCGGCTCTTGTGAGAGGTACCCGACGGAGAACCCGGGCGTCAGCCGGGCCTCGCCGGTGTAGCCGTCGTCGATGCCGGCCATGATCTTGAGGAGCGACGACTTCCCCGAGCCGTTGGCTCCGATGACGCCGATCTTCGCACCGGGGTAGAAGGAGAGGTTGATCCCCCGGAGCACCTCGCGGTCAGGTGGATGGAACCGCCGCAGGTCGCGCATCGTATAGATGAACTGCGCAGGCATGGACTCCAGTGTGCCGGTTGCGGCGTCAGCTCCGAGCGGCCCAGGCATCGAGGAGCTCGGCCTCGCGCTCCGGAGCGAGACCCACCGTGCCGGCGGTGCTGGTTGGCGACTCCACCTCGGCGCGGTGGAGGTCGCGCACGGTCTTCGCGAGAGGCCGGGGCGTAAACCCGGCGGCGAGCGCTCGACCGGGATCGAGGGCGCCGAGCTCACGATCCGGCTCCTCGCCGGCCCACATCGGCAGATCACTCCAACCGGCGCCGTGATCGAGCAAGAACGCAGCGTCGACCCACACGAGCTCCGTGCCGCCCGGAGCCACCTCGGACGCCACGAGATCGAGGAGCTCGCCGAAGGAGAAAGGCGGGGCGGGGTGGACGGCGTGGAAGGCACCGAGGACGCGTCCCTCGGCGAGGTGCACGAGGAACGCCCCGAGATCCCTCGCGTCGATCGCCTGGAACGGGTTCCCGGCCGGCCCGGGCGCGAGGATGCGGCCGCCCCGAGCGACTCTCTCGACCCAGTAGGTGAACCGGTAGCTGCTGTCGTACGGGCCGACGACGTACGTCGGCCGGACGATCGCCACCTGCCCTGCGCCGAAGGCCTCCAAGGCGGCCTCCTCGCAAGCAGCCTCCAGAGGGCCGTACGTCTCGTTCGTGATCTCCTCGGTGGCCGGATCGGGGAGGGAGTCGAGGGAGGCAAGGGGCATCGTCTCGTCCCGGACGCCCGCAGGAGGCGGCGAGGCGTAGGCCGACACGGAGGAGACGTGCACGTAGTGCCCGCCCCGGCCTCCGAGAGCCCCGGCGAGCATCCGCACCTGGCGCGGCACGTAGGCGCAGCAGTCGATGGTGGCGTCCCACTCGCCTTCGGCCAAGATCGAGAGGTCCTCGTTCCTGTCGGCGTGGAGGTGCTCGGCCTCGGGGAACAGCGCCGCGCCTGTCACGCCGCGGTGCAGCAGGGTGACGTCGTGCCCGGCCGCGAGAGCCGCCGCGGCCGCATGGCGCCCGACGAACCGGGTGCCCCCGATGAACAGCAACCTGCTCATGGCGAAGGGACGAAGTCGAGGAGCAACGTTCGCTCCGGGTTGTCGACGTTCGGATCGATCACCACGCCACGCTGCCACGTTCCGAGGAGGAGCGCTCCGCCCCGGGCGGCCAGCTGACGCCCGAACAGGACGCCGCCTCGGGCTGGATCCTGCAGCGAGGTCACCCCACCCCGATGCACTTGGCGAAGGTCGCGGCGTCGATGTTGGCGCCACAGACCACCACTGCGACGCTCGAGCCCTGCAGGCGCTCCCGGAGTGGATGCAAGAGCGCGGCGAACGCGGCCGCACCGGCGGGCTCGGTCACGAGCTTGGCCGAGTAGAAGAGCATCGTCATCGCCTGGCGGATCTGGTCGTCCGTCACGAGCACGACGTCGTCCACGAACCGGCGGTTCAAGCCGAACGAGTACGGCTCGGCTCGCGGTGCGCCGAGCGAGTCGGCGATCGTCCGGACCGCGTCGATCGCCTGCGGCGTCCCGGCGTCGAAGCTCCGCCGCATGCTGTCCGCCCCTTCCGGTTCGACGGCGTAGACGGCGCAGTCAGGCAGGAGCTGCTTGACCGCACACGACAGCCCGGCGGACAGGCCGCCACCGCCGACTGCCACGACGACCGCCTCGAGCGGAGCCTCGGCCGCCGACACCTGTTCCACGAGCTCGAGACCGACCGACGCTGTGCCGAGCGCCGTCTTCGGCCCCTCGAAGGGGTGGACGAAGGTCCGTCCCTCGGTAGTGGCGATCTCGGCCGCGCGCTCGAAGGCGCGGTGCACGTCGCTGACGAGCTCGACGATGCCACCGAAGTCGCGGCAGAGCTGGATCCGGTAGGGGTTCGCGGTGTCCGGCATGACGACCTTCGCACTCGTGCCGAGGATGCGGGCGCAGTAGGCGAGCGAGATGGCGTGGTTGCCGGCGGAGACGCCCGTGACGCCTCTTGCCAGGGCACCCTTGTCGAGGTCCAGCATCACCGAGAGCGCGCCACGCGGCTTGAAGCTGCCTGTCCGCTGGAAGAGCTCCTCTTTCAGCCAGACCCGGGTGCCCGGTCCGACGGCGCCGGCGACGGCCTCGTCGACGAGCTCTCGCACCGGCGTCGTGACGACGAGGCCCTCGAGCCGGTCGCGGTTCGCGCGGATCTCCGCGATGGTCGGATGAGGCGCCCTGTCCACGGCGAGCAGTGTAGGGACGCGGGTTCAGCCGGCGGCGAGCGTCAGGACGAGCGGTCCGTCCTCGGTGATTGCGACGGTGTGCTCGGCGTGAGCCGCCAGGCCCCCGTCGATCGTGCGGAGCGCCCAGCCGTCCGGGTCGACCCGGTATTGGTCGAGGCCACCCAGCATGAACATCGGCTCGAGGGCGAGCACGAGGCCGGGCTGGAGCAGGATGCCCGTCCCGGGGAAGCCCGTGTTGGCGACACTCGGCGACTCGTGCATCTCCCGCCCGACCCCGTGGCCGCCGAAGTCCGGTGGGATGCCGTAGCCCGACCGCCGCCCGACCCTGCCGATGGCCGCCTCGATGTCCCCGAGATGGCGGCCGGGCTGCGCCGCCGCGATGCCCGCCTCGAGGGCCGCGACCGTTCGCTCGATGAGCCGCCTCGCCGCCCCGTGCTCGGTACCGACGACGTAGCTGATCGCCGAGTCGGCGCAGTAGCCGTCGACATGGGCGGCGCAGTCGATGCTCACGAGATCACCGTCGCGCAGGCGGTAGTCGTTCGGGATGCCATGGACGATGACGTCGTTCACGGACGTGCAGATCGTCGCGGGGTACGCCGTCGGGGCAAAACGCGGCCGGTACCCGAGGAACGTCGCCCTCCCCCCGGCGCCCGTGATGACCTCGTGGGCGAGCGAATCGAGCTCGAGGAGCGACACGCCGATGCCGGAAGCGTCCCGGACGGCAGCCAGCGTCTTCGCGACCAGGCGGCCCGCCTGGCGCATCAGATCGATCTCGGCCGGCGTCTTCAGCTGCTCCACCCCGTAAGCATGCCCGGCAGAAGTGACTTTCGCCCCTACGGTTGGATCCGGGTGCGGATCACCGTGAAACTGGGACGAGAAGATCCGCGCGCGAACGAGGTGAGGACGATGAGAGAGATGGCAGGACCGGTCATGGAGCCGATCGCGGTCGACGAGCACCTCCTCCGACCGGTGATGGCGCGGGCAGCCGCCGAGCCGGAGCGGGCGATGGCGGCGTATCGGGAGGGCGATCGTTTCGTGGACGTGACGGTGCGGGAGTTCTACGAACGTCTCCGGGCGGTCGCGAAGGGTCTCATCGCGAGCGGTGTCGAAGCCGGCGACCGGGTGGCGCTGATGTCGGCGACGCGCCTCGAGTGGGTCCTCCTCGACTACGCCATCCTCGCCGCCGGCGGTGTGACGGTCCCGATCTACGAGACGTCCTCGGCCGAGCAGGTCGAGTGGGTCGTCGGAGACAGCGGAGCCGTGATGTTCGTGGCCGAGACGCCGGCGATGCACAAGATGTACGGGTCGGTGGAAGACAGGGTGCCGGGGTGCCGTGAGGCCCTCGTCATCGAGGACGGGGCGCTCGACCGGCTGGCCGATCGGGGAGCGTCCGTGCCCGAAGCCGCGCTCGACGAGCGCATCGCTGGGATCACGACCGACCGCCTGGCGACGATCATCTACACCTCGGGGACGACAGGGCGCCCGAAGGGGTGCTCGCTCACGCACGGCAATCTCCGTGCCAACGTCTGGCAGAACCTGGATGCGGTCCGCAGCATGCTGCAACCGGACGAGGTCAGCCTGCTCTTCCTGCCGCTCGCCCACAGCCTCGCGAAGATCATCCTGCTCGTCGGGGTCGAGTGGGGGGTGAAAGGCGTCTTCAGCACGGGCATGGCCCATCTGCAGGAGGAGATGGGGATGGCACGGCCCACGATGGTCGTGGCCGTCCCACGGGTCTTCGAGAAGGTCTTCAACGGCGCCGAGCAGAAGGCTGCGTCCGAGGGGCATGCCTCCATCTTCGAGAAGGCTGCGGGTGTCGCGATCGAGTGGTCGCGGGCGCACGCGAACGGCGGGTTCCGCCCCGTCGTCGAGGCGGAGCACGCCGTCTTCGAACACCTCGTGTACCAGAAGGTGCACGAGGTCTTCGGGGGCAGGCTGCGGTTCTCCTTCAGCGGCGGCGGACCTCTCGGAGAGCGCCTCACCCACTTCTTCAACGGCAGCGGCGTGAAGGTGTTCGAGGGGTACGGGCTCACCGAGACGAGCCCGACGCTCACGCTGAACCGGTCGAGTGCCTGGAGGCCGGGCACGGTCGGGCAGCCCGTCGCCGGCACCACGATCCGGATAGCCGACGACGGCGAGGTCCTCGCGAAGGGGCCGCAGGTGTTCCAGGGCTACTGGAACAACTCGGTCGCGACGGCGGAGACCTTCGACGAGGACGGCTGGTTCAAGACCGGCGACGTCGGGGAGTTGGACGACGAGGGCTACCTGCGGATCACGGGCCGAAAGAAGGAGCTCATCGTCACGGCCGCCGGCAAGAACGTCGCCCCGGCTCCGCTCGAGGACCGGATCAGGGCGCACCCGCTCATCAGCCAGGCCGTCGTGGTCGGAGACAACCGGCCCTTCGTCGCGGCCATGGTCACGATCGACGAGGAGGCGTTCGCCGAGTGGGCCGCTGCCCACGGGCATCCCGCCGAGACCGTTGCCGAGGGGGCCGAGGACCCCGCGCTGCACGAGGCCGTTCAGAAAGCCATCGACGACGCCAACTCGTCGGTGTCGCGGGCGGAGTCGATCCGCAAATTCGCGATCCTGCCCCGGGACCTCTCGGTGGAGGACGGCGAGCTGACGCCGACCCTGAAGGTCCGCCGGGCCATCGTCGAGAAGTCGTTCTCTTCGGTGGTCGACGAGCTGTACGAGCACTGAGGCTCGCCCGTGTGCGAGCTCGAGTCGTGGGAGGCCTGCGAGGTCTGCGGCGGCATCCTGCTCCGGGCAGGCTTCAGCGGAGTGGCGCGCAAGGTGTGCGTCCGCTGCGGGCGCTGCATCGAGGCGGGAGGGCCTGCGGTTCTGGAGGTGGACTCCCTGGCGTGCCCCGGGTGCGGGCGCAGGCCGATCTGCGAATCGCGCCCGACGGCGCTCGTCGACGACCTGACCTCGTTCCATGAGCTCGAAGACGGCACGCGCGTGCTCGTCAGGCCGCTCTTGTACTCGGACCGCTTCGATCTCGCGGAGGGTTACGAGAAGCTGTCGAGCGAGTCGCAGCGGCTGCGTTTCTTCTCGGCTCCTCCCGAGCTCTCCGAGAGCGACCTCGAGCACCTGACGGTTCTCGACTACCGGGACAACTTCGCCTTGGCGGCGTTCGACCTCGACGCGGCAGTCCGGCCGGGCATCGCGGTCGCCCGCTACGCCCGCGTCTCCGGACGCCCGGAATGGGCGGAAGCTGCAGTGGCGGTGACGGATGCCTGCCAGCACCGGGGCATCGGCACGATGCTGCTGCGCCTGCTCGCCGATCGGGGGCGTGAGAACGGCATCGAGGTGTTCGTCAGCTACGTCCTGTGGGAGAACGAGGAGGTGATCGACGGCCTACGAGCCGCCGGCGCACGCGTGGTCCCGGACGAGCCCGGGGTTGCCCGCGTCGAGATCGATCTGCCGACCGCGATCGAGCCGGCACGGCTGCCTGACCTGCGCGCGCTGCTGCGTCACCTCACTCGGGCGTTGGCGCCCTACGCTCCCGGGATATGGCCTTGGACGTCGAGCGGGTCAAGGACGCCTACCCCGCGCTGAAGGACGGGTACGCGTACCTCGACGGTGCCGCCGGGACACAGGTCCCGACTGCTGTCATCGAGGCCGTGTCGGGTGCCTATGCGTCGGGGCTCGGCAACCTCGGCGGAGCCTTCCCGGCCAGCCGCCGTTCGGAGGAGATCGTCACCGCATGCCGCCAGGCGGTTGCGGACCTCGTGGGGGGCGAGCCGGAAGGTGTCGTGCTCGGTCCGAACATGACGACGCTCACGTACCGGATGGCGATGACGCTGGCGGGGGAGTGGGAGCCGGGTGACAACGTCGTCGTGAGCCGGCTCGACCACGACGCCAACGTGCGGCCGTGGGTGCAGGCCGCCACCCGCGCCGATGTCGAGGTCCGCTGGGCGGAGATCGACGCCGACTCCTCGCTCGGAGCGGAGCAGTACGACGACCTCGTGTCCGAGAGGACGCGACTCGTGGCGGTGACCGCCGCCAGCAACATCATCGGCAGCCGTCCCGATGTGCCCGGCATCGCCGAACGAGCGCACGCCGTCGGGGCGCTCACGTATGTCGACGGTGTCCACTGGACCCCGCACGGCAGGGTCGACGTCGAGGCGATGGGAGCCGATCTCTACACGACGAGCGCCTACAAGTGGTCCGGCCCGCACATCGGCGCCGTGATCGCGGCGCCGTCGCTCCTCACGGCGCTGCACCCGCTCAAGTTGGCGCCGTCGACGGATGCGGTCCCGTGGCGTTTCGAATGGGGGACGCCGTCGTTCGCGGACTTCGCAGGCGTCACAGCCGCAGTGGATCACCTCGCCTCGCTCGACGACGGAGCGACCGGGTCACGCCGGGAGCGACTGGTCACGTCGATGGCCGCCGTCGAGCGGTACGAGCACGAGCTGTTCGCACGGATGCTCGAGGGCCTCGACTCGATGGCTCACGTCACGACCTACGGGAGAGCACCCCGGCGTGCGCCGACGGCCTTCTTCAACATCGAAGGCATGCCGCCCGGGGAGGTCGCCGCCCGCCTCGCCGAGGCGAGGGTCAACGTGTGGAGCGGGGACAACTACGCCTTCGAGCTCGTCGGCGCCCTCGGGCTGCGCTCACGCGGAGGGGCCGTCCGGGCGGGCGTCGTGCACTACAACGACGTCAGTGACGTGGACCGGCTCCTCGAGGCCGTCGAGTCGCTGAAGCGCTGACCGGCTCGCAGCCCGCCGGCGGGCCTGCTGGCGGCGGGCCGGCTGGCTGCGGCGCCCGTGCCGCCCAGGCGCTCATGCGGTCGGCGCGGCGTCCTCCAGGCTGAGAT
>JAKCCH010000083.1 GCA_021838945.1 Actinomycetes bacterium | reverse complement strand
ACGCGGCGTTGCTGCGTCAGGCTTTCGCCCATTGCGCAAGATTCCCCACTGCTGCCTCCCGTAGGAGTCTGGGCCGTGTCTCAGTCCCAGTGTGGCTGATCGTCCTCTCAGACCAGCTACCCGTCGTAGCCTTGGTGAGCCATTACCTCACCAACAAGCTGATAGGCCGCGAGCCCCTCCCAAAGCGGAAATCCTTTCCTCATGAGCCCATGCGAGCTCGTGGGGACATCCAGTATTAGCAGCGGTTTCCCGCTGTTATCCCAGTCTTTGGGGCAGGTTGCTCACGTGTTCCGCACCCGTTCGCCACTAGGCCTTTCCTGGTGTTGCCACCAGTTGGGCCTCGTTCGACTTGCATGTGTTAGGCACGCCGCCAGCGTTCGTCCTGAGCCAGGATCAAACTCTCCATCGAGATCTCGACCCGACGCCACCGCCCCGTCACCGGAGCTGAGCGCTTACCGAGCCTTCGATCGAGAGCTGGTCATCTCGGTACGGACCCTCGATGACCAACTGGCACCAGAAACGGATGTTGTCCGTTTTCCAAGTGCATTGACTAAATGACGACCGTGTGCACCACCCGAAGGCAGCGCAGACCGTCGCCCGCACTGGCTTTTAGCTGTTCCTTCTCCGTTGTCAAGGAGCGACGACGGGGCACACTTCCTCACGGAAGGAGGTGCCACCGCGCTCATACAAACTGCCGATGGGCAGCTCTGCGATGCCGCTCGGATCGCGGGATTCCTCCCGCTCCGGGCATCCACTCAGGAGCGGCAACCCCGTCCTGAGCGGCTTCTCACCTTAGCACAAGCCCCCCTGCTGTCAATCAGCTCAACGCTGTCGGACAGCCGGACGCCAGCCTCGGCCCCCGAGAACGGCATGCCGCCCAAGGGAAACAACATCATATCGGCGGGGCCGATCGGAGCGCGCGGCCCACACCGCGTCCATCCCGGGACACGAAGGGGCTGCCCTCCTCCCAGAACCGCCAAGGCTCGTGCGCCGTGGCGAGCGACTGGGAGATTCCGATGCGAGGGCCACGAGCCGTCGGAGGATCAGCTGGTGCATCGGTGCCGGTGCCAGTCACCAGTTCCGCCAACCGGACCTGCGAACGGGCCGCAAGCAGGTCGATCCCATCCGCTGCACGGTCGATGCCGAGCGCCTGGCACAGCTTCCCAGGCCCTGAGCACAGGTCGCGGTCCCGGAGCGAGACAGAGGCGCCGGGGCGTTGACGGGCCGAGCGCCGGACGAGCATCTCCTCGACTCCGGTGAGCGGTTCCAACGCTCGCACGAGCACAGCGCCGGCCACGCCCGCCGGCCGGCAGACGATGTTGCAGCAGAAGTGCATCCCGTAGCTGAAGTAGACGTACAGGAGGCCGGCGCGACCGAACATGGTCCTGTTGCGCTCGCTCGGGCCCCGGAACGCATGTGAGGCCGGGTCCTCGCCCCCGCGATAGGCCTCGACTTCGACAATCCGGCCCGCCGTCACACCTGCCACCAGGACCTTCCCGATGAGCGCCGGTGCCACCTCGACCGGGTCGCCCTCGAGCTCCGGGCGCGAGGACGCCCCGAGCAGGCGCGGTCGCGGCCGTCGGCCGCTGCTCACGACGACCAGGCGGCGAGGCGCTCGGAGTCCGTCTCGATCCTCGACGAGAAGCGCTGCATCTGCAACGCCACCGCCTCCGGCCCGGACCCGCCCGGTGTGCGTCGCCGCCGCAATGCCGTGCCCGGCTCGAGCAGGGTGAGCGCTTCTTCCCCGAAGGCCGGATGTGCCTCGATGAGCTCGGCGATCGGGACGTGACGCTCGATCGACTCACGGACGATGGCGCCGACGATTCCGTGGGCGTCGCGGAACGGCACCTGCCGGGCCACCAGCCACTCTGCCAAATCGACGGCGACGAGACCCGGAGCATCGGCGGCTGCCTGCATCCGCTCGGTGTCGAACACGCAGGTGGACAGCAGGCCCTCCATGGCAACGAGCGCCAGAGTCGCCTGGTCGAACGTGTCGAACAGCGGCTCCTTGTCCTCCTGCATGTCGCGGTTGTAGGCAAGGGGCAGCCCCTTCAGCGTGGCGAGCAGGCCGACGAGGTTCCCGATGAGCCGCCCTGCTTTGCCCCGGGCGAGCTCGGCCACGTCGGGGTTCTTCTTCTGGGGGAGCATCGAGCTCCCCGTCGCCCAGGCGTCGTCCAAGCGAATGAAGCCGAACTCCTCGGTCGAGAAGATGACGATCTCCTCGCCCATGCGTGACAGGTGCACACCGATGAGCGCCACGTCGAACATCGACTCGACCACGAAGTCGCGGTCCGACACGGCGTCGAGGGAGTTCTCGAAGCGGTTCGTCATCGAGAGCTCGGCCGCCACCTCGTCCGGTGCGAGCGGCAGCGAGCTCCCGGCAAGGGCCCCCGCGCCGAGTGGTGAGGAGTTGAGGCGCTCCAGGGCGCCGAAGAGGCGGTCGACGTCTCGCGCCAGTGCCCAGCCGTGCGCGAGCAGGTGATGGGCGAGCAGCACCGGCTGAGCCCGCTGCAGGTGCGTGTAGCCAGGCAGGTAGGCATGACCGGCCTCCGCCGCGCGGCGCTGGAGCGTGCGCTGGAGCTCGATCACGAGCCCGGCGACGAGGATGAGCTGCTCTCGCGTGTAGAGGCGCAGCGCCGTCGCGACCTGGTCGTTGCGGCTGCGCCCGGTGTGGAGCTTCGCTCCGACGTCCCCGGCGATCTCTCGCACTCGTCGCTCGATAGCGGTGTGGATGTCCTCGTCCGCCGGGTGGAACTCGAAGACGCCCTCTGCCAGCTCGTCACCCGTCCGCCGGAGCGCGTCGACAAGCTGGTCGACCTCGTCCATCTGGAGGATGCCCGCCTTCGCCAGCCCGTGGACGTGGGCGATCGAGGCCTCGATGTCACAGGGTGCCAGCCGCTTGTCGAACGAGAGGCTGGCCGTGAAGGCCATCATGTCCTCGGCCGGAGGTGACGTCATCCGGCTTCCCCAGAGGGTCACGGGCTGCTCCGGGTCATGGGTCGCTCCGAATCATGCATCCCTCCGGGAGTTCACGCCCTGCTTGGCCGCCCACGTCTTGACGCCGAGACCGAAGATCCGGACGAAGCCCTCCGAGTCCTCGTGCCGGAAGGCGTCTGCCGCGTCGTAGGTGGCGAGGTCGTAGTCGTAGAGCCCGTGAGGGCTGCGGCGGCCGACGATCTGCATCCCGCCGCCCGGGGTGAAGCGCAACCGCACCTCACCGGTCACGTGCCGTTGGCTCGACTCGATGAAGGCCGACAGCGCCTCTCGAAGCGGTGAGAACCACATCCCGTCATACGTGAGCTCGGAGAAGCGAGGCTCGAGCCGCGACTTCTCGTGCAGCAGGTCACGCTCGAGCGTGAGCCCCTCGAGGTCCGAGTGCGCTGCGATCAGTGAGAGCGCAGCCGGGCACTCGTAGATCTCCCGGCTCTTGATGCCGACACGGCGACCTTCCACCATGTCGATGCGACCGTAGCCCCGCGAACCGGCGATGCGATCCATCTCCGAGATGAGCTGCGGGAGCGGCAACGGGCTGCCGTCGAGGGTGACGGGGATGCCGGAGGTGAAGCCGACGACCGTGTCGACGGGCTCGGTGGTGCGCTCGACGCTTCGCTCCCAGACGTCGTCCGGTGGTGCCGCCCAGGGGTCTTCGAGGATGCCGCACTCGATCGTGCGACCCCAGAGGTTCTCGTCGATCGAGTAGATGCGCTCCCGGGTGATCGTGATCGGAAGGTCGTGCTTCTCTGCATAGGCGATCGTCTCCTCGCGGGTCATGCCCCAGGAGCGGACGGGAGCGATGATGTCGAGGTCCGGAGCGAGCGACTGCGTACCGACTTCGAAACGCACCTGGTCGTTCCCCTTGCCTGTGCATCCGTGGGCGACCGCTCCGGCGCCGTGGCGGCGCGCCTCGGCAACGAGGTGCCGCACGATGAACGGACGAGACAGCGCCGAGACGAGGGGATAGCGCCCTTCATAGAGAGAGTTGGCGGCGAGGGCGGGCACGAGGAAGTCCTGCGCGAACTCCTCCTTGCCGTCGACGACGACCGCTTCGACAGCCCCCGCGGCGAGGGCACGCGTGCGGATCGCCTCGAAGTCGCCTCCCTGACCGACGTCGACCGCCACGGCGACCACATCGAGCCCGAGCTCGGCGCGCATCCAGTGAACCGCCACTGAGGTGTCCAGCCCTCCGGAGTAGGCGAGCACCACACGTCCTGACATGTCCTTGTCCTTCCCGGCCCTACGAGCCGTTGTCCGGCCCGCGGCGCAGCGTACTTGCCACGAGCTTCCTCACTGCCCCGCGATCTCGGCCAGTTGGCGGGCGAGCGCGTCGCCGCCCATCTCCTCCGTCGCGATGACGAGGACCGTGTCGTCGCCGGCCACGGTCCCCACTGCGCCTTCCAGCCCGGACCGGTCGAGCGCCGAGGCAACGACGTGGGCCGAGCCCGGCGGCGTGCGCAGCACGACGATGTTGAGCGACGACGCCACTTCGACGACCCATTCGCCGAGCACCCTGCGCAGGTGGTCGGCCGGCGCGACCTGGTCCCTCGGCAGCTCGGCGATGGCGTACACCTGCCGCTCGACGCCGGGGACACGGACCTTGACCGCACCGACCTCCTCGAGATCCCGTGAGACCGTCGCCTGAGTCGCCGGCACGCCCTCGGTCGCGAGCAACTCCACGAGCTGCTCCTGACTCGTCACCTCGTACTCCCCGAGGAGGCGGGCGACGATGTGCTGTCGGCGCGCCTTCGAGATGCGGCCGTTCGGCGACTCGGTCACGGTGCGGCTACCTGCTCGTTTGCCCGGACGCTCGAGGCAGCACTCGCCGCGAGCGAGCGACAGACGTCGTTGGCGTCGCCTATGTAGGCGATGACGCGCCTGTGGCGGGTCATGCGAGGACCTCGGCGAGGATCGAGACGGCTTCGTCGACCTCATCCTCGGAGACGATGAGCGGGGGCGCGAGCCGGATGGTGTCGGCGGTCGGGGCGTTGAGCACCAGCCCGGCGAGGAGAGCCGAGCGAACGGCCTCTCTCGCACGGTGTGCATGCCGTCCATCGGCATCGAGCACGGCCCCGAGAAGAAGGCCGCGCCCGCGGACGCCGCTGATGGCGGGGAGCGCGGCGAGGGCGTTGCGGAGTCGCTCCCCTGCCGCCCTGGCAAGAGACGGGGCATCGATGCGCTGGAGCTCGAGGAGCGTCGCGAGCGCGGCGGAGCACGCTAGAGGCTGCCCGCCGAAGGTGCTCCCGTGGTCGCCGGGCGCGAAGACGTCGGCGATCTCCCGACGTGCCCAACAGGCTCCGATGGGCATCCCGTTTCCGAGCGACTTCGCCACCGTGACGACGTCGGGCAGGACCCCCTCCTCGTGGAACGCGAACCACGACCCGGTACGTCCGAGACCTGTCTGGATCTCGTCCAGGACAAGGAGGATGCCGCGTTCGTCACAGAGGCGGCGCACCTCAGTGAGGTATCCGGCGGGCGCAGGCACCACGCCGCCCTCGCCTTGGATCGGCTCGAGCAGCACGGCTGCGACCGTCGTCGGGTCTGCCACCCGCGCGAGCTCGGCGATGTCGCCGAAGGGAACGTGCCGGAACCCCTCGGGGAGGGGTTGGAAGGGCTCGTGCTTCTCGGGCTGGCCGGTGGCGTGCAGCGTGGCGAGCGTCCGGCCGTGGAACGAGTTGTAGGCGCTCACGACCTCGTAGCGGTTGTGCCCGCCGGCCTTACGGGCGAGCTTGATGGCGCACTCGTTCGCCTCGGCGCCCGAGTTCGCGAAGAAGACCCTCCCGCCGGCCGGCTGGCCGTTCCCGACGAGCCGGTCGAGCTCCGCCGCCACCTTCGGCGAGAGCTCGTTCGTCACGAGGTTGGAGACATGCCAGAGTCGCCGGGCCTGCTCGCAGACCGCCTCGGCAAGCACGGGATGCGAGTGGCCGAGCGACGTCACGGCGATGCCGGACAGGAAGTCGAGGTACGAGCGCCCTTCGCTGTCGATGAGTCGGGACCCGTGGCCCTCGACGAAGCACACCGGTGCCGGCGCATACGTCGGCATCAGGAGCGCGCTCAGCCCGTCCTCGCTCGCATGCGTGGCACTCATCACGCGCGCACCATCGTCCCGACCCCTTCAGGCGTGAACAGCTCGAGCAGCAGGGCGTGCTCGAGCCGGCCGTCGAGGATGTGAGCGCTCGTGACGCTGTGCCGCACTGCGGCGGCACAGGCGAGCGCCTTCGGGATCATGCCGCTCGATACGACGCCGCTCGCGATCAACCGGTCGACATCGTCAGCCGAGAGCGACGACAGGTGCGTCGAGGGGTCGTTCCGGTCGGTGCGAATCCCTGCGATGTCCGTGAGGAACACGAGCTTCTCGGCGGCGAGCGCCTCTGCAAGCGCCCCGGCACCGGTGTCGGCGTTGATGTTGTAGGCCTGACCCGTCGTGTCCGAGCCGATCGTGGCCACGACCGGCACGAGCCCCTCCGTCAGTAGCCGCGTCACGATCGACGGGTCGACATCGACGACGTCTCCGACGAAGCCGAGGGCTGGATCCCGCGGCGTAGCCCTGATCAGACCGGCATCCTCGCCCGACATGCCCACTGCCAGCCGTCCGTGCGTGTTGATCGCGCCGACGATGTCGCGGTTGACCTTTCCCACGAGGACCATCCGCGCGATGTCGAGGGTCGCGGCGTCGGTCACCCGGAGCCCGTCGCGGAACTCCGGCACCATGCCGAGGCGTTCCATCAGGGCACCGATCTGGGGGCCGCCGCCGTGCACGACCACGGGAAGGATCCCGATCGAGCGCAGCAGCACCACATCCGCAGCGAAACTCGCGAGCGCCTCCGCGTCCGACTGCGCGTCCGCCAGCGCGTTGCCGCCGTACTTGATGACGACGATCCTCCCCGAGAAGCGCCTGATGTACGGCAGCGCCTCGCAGAGGACAGCGGCCTTCAGCTCGGGAGTCGACGACGCGGCGATGCTCACGAGTGCCCCATGTTCTCGTCGACATAGGCGTGCGTCAGGTCCGCCGAGAGGATCTCGGCGGCTCCGCCGCCGAGCCCGAGATCGCAGTTGAGCTCGAACTCCGGAAGGGCGAGGTAGCTCGCCACAACCTCGTGGTCGAAGTCGACCGGCATCCCGTCGCGGCACACGACCTCGGGACCGTAGGCGACGAGCACTGCGCTCTGGTCGAAGAGAACGCCCGCGGCTCCGAGAGCACTCACGACGCGGCCCCAGTTCGGGTCCTCGCCGTACCAGGAGCACTTCACGAGGAGTGACTCTGCGACAGCTCTCGCTCCTTTGAGCGCACTCGCGTCGTCAGCTGCACCGGTGACGCGGACGTGGACGACCTTCGTGCCGCCTTCGGCATCGGCAGCCATCTGATGGGCGAGGTCGGCGCACACGACCGTCACGCCTTCCACGAGCTCCACCGCCCCCGCGGCGATGCCGGAGACGCCGCTCGCAAGGAGGATGACGGTGTCGTTGGTGGACATGCACCCGTCGATCGTGAGCCGGTTGAAGGTGTGGTCGACGGCGTGATCGAGCGCCGCCTGGAGATCGGGCGCCGAGACGATGGCGTCGGTCATGAGGACCGCGAGCATCGTCGCCGACGCCATGTTCGGCGCGATCATGCCTGCCCCCTTCGCGATGCCCGTGACCTGCGGGCCCGAGGCGAGGGAGGCCGATGCGAGCTTCTCCCGGCGATCGGTCGTCATGATCGCCCGAGCGGCGCGCGCGAGCGCCTCCTCGGAGGACTCGAGCGCCGCACAGGCTGCAGGTATCCCGGACTCGAGCGGCCGGGGCGGTAGCTGATGGCCGATGGGACCGGTCGAGCAGACGAGGACCTGCTCGGGCTCGGCTCTGAGATGCCGCGCGGTGGTGTCCGCCATCAGGGCTGCCGCCCGCACGCCCTCGTCACCTGTGGCTGCGTTCGCGCAGCCGCTGTTCAGGATGACAGCCCTCACCTGGGCGTCCGAGGCGAGGAGGTGTGCCCGGCTCAGCACGACTGGGGCGGCGACGCTCAGGTTCTCGGTGAAGACGGCCGCGGCTGTGGCAGGCGGGCCGGTGGTGACGGCAACGAGGGCGAGATCGAGGCGGCCGTCCGGCTTGATGCCGGAGGCGACGCCGGCAGCGGCGAAGCCGCCGGGGAGGAGGCACGTCACGGCGCGAGACCCACCCGGGGCAGGCCGAGGTGCTCGGGGAGCCCGAGTGCCACGTTCGCAGCCTGGATCGCCTGTCCGGAGCCGCCCTTCACGAGGTTGTCGATGGCGCAGATCACGACCAACCATCCGGTGCGCTCGTCGTAGCGGGCAGTCAGGTGAGCGACGTTCGATCCGTAGGCATGGGCCGTCGAGACGAGATGCGGGGTCACGTTGACGAAAGGCTCTGCCTCGTATGCGTCGGCGAGCACCTCGATGGCGTCGGCCGTCGAGGCGACCCCACCCATGTCCGTCGGAACCGTCCGGGCATAGCAGGTGGCAAGGATCCCCCGGGTCATCGGGGCAAGGTGCGGCGTGAAGATCAGCTCCGCCCCGAGCACCTGCTGCATCTCGGGAATGTGGCGGTGCGTGAGCACTCCGTACGCGCTGAGGCTCTCGTTCGCGACAGGGTGGTGCAGGTCAGCCCGGAGCCCTTTGCCCGCACCCGACGTGCCGCTCAGCCCGTCCACGACGATGCCTCTCCGCTCGACATGGCCCCCTCGCACGAATGGGGCGAGGGCCAGGCAGGCGGCCGTCACGTAGCAGCCGGGCGCGGCGATGAGGTGCGCGTCCCGGAGCGCCTCGCGGTTCAGCTCGGGGAGCCCGTACACGGCCGAGGCGAGCAGGTCGGGACGGGAGTGCTCAAAGCCATACCAGTCCGGGTAGGCGGCGGCGTCTTTCAAACGGAAGTCTGCGCCGAGGTCTACGACCAGGCCGGTGCGGCCGTGCAGCGCGGCCACGACCCCCTGCGAGGTGCCTGACGGGACGGCGACGAAGACGGCATCGAGCCCGTCGAGCTGATCCGGGTCGAGCGGTTCCACCATGAGGTCCCCGTATGCGCCAACCAGTGACGGGTATTGCTCGGCAACCGCCGAACCTGCGGACGACTCCCCCTGCACCACTGCCACCTCGAGCTCCCGATGATCTGCGAGCAGGCGCAACAGCTCTGCACCGAGGTACCCGGATGCGCCGACGACGCCAGCCTTCATGGCATGAGTATACGGCACGCTGCATAGTCATGCATCAGTCGACGAGGCGACAAGGCGTTGAGGCGTTGAGGCGACGAAACAGGCGGAGTCCCGGGGCGCCCTCGGCGTACAGGTACGTCACCACGCCGGTCACCGCCACTCCGTAGCTCAACACCGCCCACGAAGATAGCGAGGGAGTCTCGGAGGGTCAGGGTTCGCTCACGGGGTCGTGTCGAGCGCGTCGCGAAAGCTCGAGACGAGCTTGGCGACTCCGTCGGGGCCGTCCCCGTCGAGCAATCGGTGCACGACCGCTGAGCCGACGGCGACGCCGTCAGCGACCTGGCACACCTCGGCTGCCTGGTCCGGCGTCGAGATGCCGATCCCGACGATGACCGGCAGGTCCGTCAGCTCCTTGCAACGACGAGCGATCGTGAGAGCCGATGCCGCCAGTGAAGCCCTCTCGCCCGTGACGCCCATCACACCGACGGCGTACAGGAAGCCCTGTGAGCGAGCCACGATCCGCCTCAACCGGTCCTCCGGCGTCGTCGGCGCCGCCAGCAGGACCGTCTCGACACCGGCAGCCTCTGCCTCCTCCCGCCAAGGATCGAGCTCGTCGACCGGCAGATCCGGCAGGATGGCCCCGGAGATGCCCGCTTCGGCGAGCGAGCTCGCCATGCGGCGCAACCCTGCCCGCGCGATGAGGTTGTAGTACGTCATCACGGTGAGGGGCGTCCCGCCCACATCCGCGCCCGCCAGCGCCGTCAGGATCGAATGAGGCGTGGCGCCGGATGCCAGCGCACGCACCGAGGCCTCCTGGATCACCGGCCCGTCGATCATCGGGTCGGAGAACGGGATCCCGACCTCGATCGCGTCCGCGCCCGCCGCGGCAGCAGCCTCGACGGCCGCGAGCCAGTCGTCGCCGAGACCACCGGTCACGTAGGGGACGAGGAGCTTCCGCCCGGCGTCGCGAAGGGTACGGAGGTGCGCCTCGAGCGACGCCGCAGGCGCCGACTCCGACACCGCCGGCTCGGGCACGGTGCCGCTCACCGCGAGCGCTCCCTCACGAGTGCCACGTCCTTGTCGCCACGCCCGGACAGTGTCAGCAGCACGGCCGAGCCCTTCGGGATCGACTTGCCCGCCTCGCGCACGATCCAGGCCAGACCGTGCGCAGGCTCGAGGGCCGGGATGATGCCTTCCGTCTCTGCGAGGAGCCGGAAGGCCGCCAGCACCTCGTCGTCGTTCGCCTCCATGTACTCTGCCCGTCCGGCGTCCGCCAGCTGGGCATGTTCCGGGCCGATACCGGGATAGTCGAGACCGGCGGAGATCGACTCGGCTTCGAGGATCTGGCCGTCCTCGTCCTGGAGGAACTTCGAGCGCATACCGTGCACGATGCCGGGCACGCCGTGCTGTACGGCGGCTCCGCCCGCCGCTTCGACGCCGACGAGGCGCGCCCCGGAGTCGACGAAGCCGGCGAAGGTGCCTGCTGCGTTCGAACCACCGCCGACACAGGCGACCACGATGTCGGGGTCGGACTTCAGGATCTCCCGGCACTGGCGCCGTGCCTCGTCACCGACGACCCGCTGGAGCTCCCTCACGATGTAGGGGTACGGGTGGGGCCCCATGACCGAGCCGATGCAGTAGTGCGTCGTCTCGACGGTGGCGACCCAGTTCCGCAGTGCTTCGTTGATGGCGTCCTTCAAGGTGCGGGACCCGGACTGGACCGGATGCACGGACGCTCCGAGCAGCTCCATGCGAAAGACGTTGAGCTCCTGGCGTTCGACGTCGACGGCGCCCATGTAGACGTCGCACTCCATCCCGAACAGAGCCGCCGCGGTAGCCGTGGCGACGCCGTGCTGACCCGCCCCCGTCTCGGCGACGAGGCGTCTCTTGCCCATGCGGCGAGCGAGGAGCGCTTGGCCGATCACGTTGTTGAGCTTGTGCGACCCGGTGTGGTTGAGATCCTCGCGCTTCAGCAGCAGCCTGACCCCGAGGCGCTCGGACAAGCGGCGGCACTCCGTGACGGGCGTGGGGCGGCCGCCGTAGGAGCGCAGCAGGTGGTCGAGCTCACTCCGGAACGACGGGTCGCTCCAGGCGCTCCGGAAGGCGCGGTCGAGCTCCTCGCAGGCAGGCACGAGCGACTCGGGGACGAAGCGACCCCCGTACTCCCCGAACCGCCCCGACGCGGACGGCTCTCGCATCAGCTCGCCGAGCGTGGTCACAGGTTCGTCTCCTCCTGCCAGTCGAACGGCGCGGCCTCGCCGTCGAGCTCCGGCTCGTAAGGGTCGGGCTCTGCGGCCCGCGCAGCTTGTATGAAAGCCCGCACCTTCGCCGGGTCCTTCTTTCCGGGTGAGGCTTCCACCCCGGTGGACACGTCGACTCCCCACGGATGGACGGTGCGGATCGCGTCGGCGACGTTCGAGGGCTCGAGCCCACCGGCAAGCACCACACGGCGCCCCTTCGGAGCTCCCTCTGCGAGGCGCCAGTCGAAGACCTTGCCGGAGCCGGGAGACGGAGCATCGATCAGGATGATGTCGGCTCCGTACTCCTCCGCCCGTGCCAGGCGCCCGTCCCCCGCCGCGAAGGCCTTCAGCACGATCGGCACGCGCACCGACACGTACCCGCAGTCCTCACGCGTCTCGTTGCCGTGGAGCTGAGCGGCACGGAGGCCGGCCTTGTTCACGATGTCCACGACGCGCTGGGGCAGCTCGTCGCGGAATACGCCCACCGTGAGGATCTCAGGCGGGAGCCGCCGGGCGATGGCATGCACGGCGGACGGGCTCATCTGGCGCGGCGAAGGAGCGAACAGGAAGCCGACCGCGTCCGCCCCCATCGCAACGGCGAGAAGGGCGTCCTCCTCACTCGTGATCCCGCAGATCTTCACCCACATCAGTGGGCCCCGCTTGCCTGGAGGGCAGCCAACGAACGGACGGCCCCGGCCGGATCCGGCGCGGTCACGAGCGCCTCGCCGACGAGCACCGCGTCGATGCCGGCATCGAGCAGTGGAGCGACGTCAGCTGCGCCACGGATGCCGGACTCGGCGACCTTCACCACCCCGGAGCCGAGCACCTGGGCGACTCGGGCCGCCCGGGACGCGTCGATCTCGAACGTCCGGAGGTCTCGGTGGTTCACGCCGACGAGCGATGCACCCGCCGCAAGCGCCCGCTCCGCCTCGCTCTCGTCATGCACCTCGACC
>JAKCCH010000178.1 GCA_021838945.1 Actinomycetes bacterium | reverse complement strand
CAATACCGTTCAGTTAGGACCGTAGGATCCTGGCGATGGGCGGTCCGGTCGGCTGGGGCCAGTCCTGATGGTGTGCTCGCTTCACATGCCACTTGACGTACTTGCGCTTGACGAGCCTCGGGTTGGACCGGTGACGTCGGGCGGGGTTGAGGCGCCGGCAGAGCAGCGCGATGGCATGCCGCCATCCGCGTTCAGCACCCTGAGGGGGAAAAATCGCGCGCCGCGGTGATCGAGCGGCGCACGATGCGGAGTGCTGCGACGAAGCTGACCCGGTCGGGGTCGACCCGGGCTTCATCGGCGGCCTCCCACATGAGGGTCCGGATGGCGAAGTGGCAGCACAGGTGGCCCCAGATCTCCTGGAGCACGAGGTCCGGTGATTTCGAGCGCAGAACGGTGCGGGGTCCCCGCTGGTGGACCTTCAACTCGTCGAAGGCGGCTTCGATCTCCCAGCGCTGCGCGTACGCGATGGCGAGCTCTTCTGCGGGTGCTTCGTCGGGATCGAGGAGCGTGGTGAAGAGCCGGTAGCCGGTGTCGTTGTCCCGACCGTCGTCGATCTCGTAGTCGATCACCCGGATGGTGAGACCGTCCGCGTGGCGTCCGGCGTTCCCCGAAGGTTTCAGCTCGGCCAGCCACGTCCCGTCCTCCAGGGTCTCGACGTGCCGGGGTTTCATCGAGCCCATGGCCCGCCAGAGGAGATCGGCTCCGGTGGCCTGTGCCCGGTTCCACAGGGGGAACCCGCAGAACCCGCGATCGGCGAGCAGCAGCATGCCGGGCTCCAGGCGGTCGATGACCTCGCGGGCGAGCGTGTTCTCCGAGGTCGTGTACGCGCCCACCGCCGCATCGACGATCGCGTGGGTGCCGCACTCGGCGAGGGCGACCACCCGCGCCTGGGGGAACGCCGCCTGTTCGCCCTTGTTGACCCCGGGACGCCCGAAGAACTCGTCGTTCTCCGCCGTATCCGCGACATCGAGGCACGTCCCGTCGATGGCCACCAGCCGTCGCCCGGCCAGATGGGCCCCGGGGGTGTTCGCACCGGCGAGCGGTCGGGCCACCCGGGAGAACAGGGCCGCCAAGGGCTTCGAGCCGAGGCGAGAGCGAGCCTGGAAGATCGCCGACTTGGACGGCAATCGCACCGGCTCGTCGCCGGTCGCCCATGACAGGCCGTCGCTCAACAGTGCGAGCACGTCCTCATAGGAGCCTTCCGAATGCAGCGCCATCCCGATCGCGAAGTAGGCCATCGTGCGGGCCGGCAACGATCGGTGGCGTTGCTCCTTCCTCCCCGTCTCGGCGATCAACTCGTCGATCAACGCTGGCGGGAAGGTCCGCATGAGCACGCCGACCGACACGAGGTCCGAGAGGCGGCGTTCCGATTCGGGCTTCGTCCATCCGGCACGGGGCATGCCCCGAAACTACACTCGTGTAGTACTAACTGAACGGTATTGCGGCTAGTGGACCGTCGCCGTCACCCCGGCCAGCGCGGCGGTGGCCATCCGCCGGAGGAGCGCCGCCATGGCGGTGCGGTCGAGCCGGGCGCTGTGGGGCGTGGAGTTGATCAAGCCGAAGGCGGCGTGGGCGGCGGCCCTGGCCGTGGCGTCGTCCACCGACGGGTGTCGGGCCTGGATGGCTCCCACCCAGATCTCGACGTACGCGCGCTGGAGCCTGCGGACCGTCCGCTGCTGGGGACCGGCCAGGCTGGCCAGGTCGCGGCTCTGCACCGTGATCAGCGCCGGGTTCTCGAGGGCGAACGAGACGTGCCACTCGACCAGTGCCGCCAGTGCCGCCCCCGGGTCGGCGGCCGCCTCGACCCGGGCCTGGCCACCGGCCAACAGGGAGCGGCTGATGCCGACCAGGAGGGCGGCCAGGACAGCGTCCTTGCTGCGGAAGTACCGGTAGAGGGCGGGTCCGGTGACGCCGAGCGCGGAGCCGAGGTCGTCGATCGAGACGCCGTGGTACCCGCGGTCGGCGAACAGCGGTGCGGCCACGTCGAGGATCTGGTCGCGCCGCGACCCGCCGCCGTCGTGGGTGGTGGGGGAGCTGGCGGCCGGCTTGCGGTCGGCGCGGGGCACCCGCGCATCGTAGATGGTGGACGTCGCCGTGAACGATCGCTAACATGCGTCCTGTTGTTAACGATCGTTAACAGGGGCCGTACCCCCGGTCGGCTCCCGTGGCCGACTCGGATGACGTCCCGGGAGACGGCGCGGGTGGCGGCGCGGACCGGGGTGGTAGGACGGGTGACAGGAGGGAGGGACGATGACCGACGGCGACGGGTACCCGGTGCTGGCGTGCACCGCGCCCTCCCACGGCGAGGTGTTCGACCGCAACGCCGCCGCCCACGCCGAGCTCGGCGCGGAGCTGTCGGACCGGCTCGAGCGGGCCCGGGCCGGCGGCCCCGAAGAGGCCCGCCGGCGCCACCAGGCGAGGGGCAAGCTCCTGCCCCGGGCCCGGATCGACCGCCTCCTCGATCCCGGCTCGCCCTTCCTCGAGCTCTCGACGCTGGCCGCCACCGGCATGTACGGGGACGAGGCGCCGTCGG
>JAKCCH010000177.1 GCA_021838945.1 Actinomycetes bacterium | reverse complement strand
CCTCAGGGACGCTGACAAGCCGGTGCTCGTCCGGCGAGCCTACGGATGGCTCCGCCCGGGCGGACGACTCGTCATCGGCGACATGATGTTCGGGCGCGGGGGTGACCAGCGCGACCGCGAGATCATTGCCTCGAAGGTGGTCCTGCTCCTCAAGATGGGTCCTGGGGGCTGGTGGCGCATCGTCAAGAACGGCGCCCGCTTCCTGTTCCGCACCCAGGAGCGGCCGGTCTCGATGGCCGCGTGGCAGAAGATGATGGTCGATGCCGGGTTCACCGACGTACAGGGTGTCCAGGTCGTGAACGAGGCAGCGGTGGTCCGCGGAGTGAAGCCGGGGGTCTGAGAAGAGGCGCACTGGATCGCGCCGAGGACGCCGGAATTCGCACCCACCACTAGTCTCGCCCCATGACGGCGCCGCCGCCTTCGCACCCTGACGCACTCCGGCCGGACCCGCCGCGCGCTCTCGTCCTGACCGCTGACCGCAGCCGCTGCGAGCCTCTCCGTCATCTCGTCCCCGGCTCGACGGCCGTAACGACCGAAGTCCTCGATCCTCGGTCCGAGGTGTCCACCGAGTCCCTGCCTGATCCGGTCGGCTTCGGTGCGGTGATCGTCGACGGCTCTTCGGGGTCTCACCTCAGCACCACGTGGATCGAGCGTCTCGCCACAGCCGCGAGGTCCGGGACATCGGTCCTGAGTTTCGTCACCTCTCCGGAGGACGCCGGCACGGCTTGGGCACAGTGGCTCGGAATCGGCACACTCGTGCCGCAACCCTCGGCAGAGTGGTACGCGAAGGTCGGCCCTCGCATCTCCCACGGACTCACCGACCGCGTGCCCGCCGAGTTCTCCATCGTCGACCGTCCGGTCGTGGTCGAGCCGACCCGCGACGACGACGTACCCGTCCTCAACGTCAGCATCGCCTTCACCGATCGCGTCGTCATGTTCGAGCGCCGGATCGGGACGGGGCGTGTCGTCGTCTCGGGTCTCGGGACGGAGGCACCGGCGCTCGCGCACCCGGAGCTGAGCACCCTGCTGCGTCGCTCGCTCGTCCCGGTCGGAGCGCTGTCGCACCGCAGCCGCGAGGTCGGGCTTGCCGTCCTCGGCTACGGCCCCTACGGCGGCATGGGGCTGTACCACGGCCTGGCCGCCGACGCCACGCCCGGCCTCGAGATGATCGCCGCCTGCGACTTCGACCCGGCGCGCCGCAAGGCCGCCGAAGAGGAGTTCCCGGGGCTGCGCCCCTACGGCACCGTGACCGAGCTGGCGAACGACGACGACGTCGAGATCGTCGTCGTCGCCACCCCTCCGTCGACACATTTCGAGCTCGCCAGGGACCTTCTCGCGGCCGGCAAGCACGTCGCGCTCGAGAAGCCGATGTGCCTGACAGTCAGGGAAGCAGATGAGCTCCTCACCCGCGCCCGCGCAGAGGGACTGGTGCTGACCGTGCACCAGAGCCGCCGCTGGGATCCCGACTTCCTCGCCATACGTCGCGCCGTCGATTCCGGCATGCTCGGAGAGCTGTTCAGTGTGGAGACGTTCGTCGGAGGCTTCGAGCACCCGTGCCGGGCGTGGCACTCGGAGGTCGCCGTCTCGGGTGGAGCCGTCTACGACTGGGGCTCGCACCACCTCGACTGGATCCTGCTCCTCATGGGCGGTTTCCCGGACCGGCTCGTCGCCCACGGGCACAAGCGGGTGTGGCGCGACGTGACCAACCTCGACCAGGTCCGCGTGCACCTGACATGGGCCGACGGGAGAGAGGCGGAATTCGTCCAGAGCGACGTCGCCGCCATCCGCCGGCCGAAGTTCTACGTGCAGGGAACACGCGGCACGGTCGGTGGTCACTAC
This sequence comes from Actinomycetes bacterium, assembly GCA_021838945.1. GTDB lineage: Bacteria > Actinomycetota > Acidimicrobiia > Acidimicrobiales > Bog-793 > JAKCCH01. The sequence goes on along the minus strand of JAKCCH010000177.1, from coordinate 709 downwards.
CGCCCCATCCGGGTCGAGCGCGTCGACCCCGGTGTCGGGTACGTCGGCGAGGAGCTGCACCACGCCGAGGCACCGGTCGAGCTGACCCTCGCTCGCTACGAGCCCGGCTACGGCTTGACCGAGACCCGGCTCCCTCCTGTTCCCCCGGAGCGGTACCCCTTCCACCGCAACCTGGCGGACCACCTCATCTTCGGTGAGCCGCTGGCGGTCACGCCGGAGTCGGCCCGTGACGTGGTGGCTCTGCTCGAAGCGGCGCAACGCTCGACCGACGAGGGCGACGTCCCCATCACCTTGAGCCGTCCGGCGGACTGACCCCGGCGGGCTGCTGGCTGTGTCGGAAGCGCCATGAGCAGGAAGCTCGGCATCGGGGTGATCGGTTCGACCTCGATCGTCGCCCGCGCGGCGGTGATCCCGGCGATCGAGGGTTCCGGAGCGTGCCGGCTCGCAGCAACGGCCAGCCTTTCGGATTCCGAAGCGACATACTCCGACTACGAGTCCCTGCTCGACGACCCGGCAGTCGACGCCGTCTATGTCCCCCTCCCGAACTCGCTCCACCGCGAGTGGGCCGAGCGCGCGGCGGCGTCCGGCAAGCACGTCCTCTGCGAGAAGCCTCTCGCTCCGACCGCCAACGACGCTCTCGCCATGCGCGACGCGTGCGAGGCTGCGGGCGTCGTGCTGATGGAGGCGTACATGACCCACTTCCACCCAC
>JAKCCH010000082.1 GCA_021838945.1 Actinomycetes bacterium | reverse complement strand
CGGCTGCCCGTGCGTCTGCTCGTCAAGCCGGCGGGCTGGATCACGGACGCGCTCGACGGTCTTTAGAGCGGAGTGGTCAACGACTACGTCACCTGGCTCGTGGTCGGCGTGGTGTGCTTGGGAGGGGCGCTCGCCTTCAGCCTCGGTTGAGCAGGTCAGGGCGTTCCAGCCCGCTCAGGCGTGTACAGCGGCTATCCTGCCGGAGCCGTCCCGCAGTGGGGAGGCAGTTCAGACGACCCAAAGTGGGCCGCAGTCAGGAAGTGAGCAAGCAATTGGCAACAGGAACCGTGAAGTTCTTCAACGCCGAGAAGGGCTACGGGTTCATCTCGCGTGAGGACGGTGACGACGTGTTCGTCCACTACTCCAACATCCAAGGGAACGGGTACAAGTCCCTCAGCGAGGGTCAGCTCGTCGAGTTCGACATCGGTCCGGGCCGAAAGGGCGACGAAGCCCAGAACGTCCGACCGCTCTGATTCGGAATCCGGTCGGGTCCGGCATGCGCCGGATCCGGTGATCGTCCGGCGTTCGTCCGGAGATCTGGGAGGAGGCCGCCGGTTCTGCCGGCGGCCTTTTCGCGGGATCGCTCTGGCGGTGGTGGAGGCCGGTGACGTGGCGATCAACTTGTGAAGCTGGTGTGTCGCCGGCGACCGTGTGGCTTCACAAAATGCAGCGGGCCCGCCGCCGGCGAGGCCGGCGAGGCCGGAGGACTCGCCCCGTGGCGCGAGACGTGTCGTCTCAGATGCCGGACGACCCCCCGCCGAAGCCGCCGAAGCCGCCGAAGCCGCCGAAGCCACCGCCACCCCCACCACCGATACCACTCCCCACCCCCGCACCCGCGCTCGCACGGGGAGACTGGGGTCCGTACGGTCCGGCGCCGTTGCGTGCGCGCATGAGGGCGTCCGTCACGATCGGCAGGTACACGATCCCGACCACCCGGCGGTCGACGAGCACGGCAAGGTCGGAGCGGCGTGACAGCTGGAACGCTTCGACGGCATCCGGGAACAACGCCGTGTCCGGGCGGAGAGTGCGAGCCTGGCGGTCTGCAGCCTGCCCGACGGCCATGTCCTGCAGTGCCCCCGCCACGTCGTTCGCATCCACGATACCGACGTAGTTCCCGAGCTCGTCGACGACGGCGATAGCGCGCCCGGGGAAGTGGGCGAGCCAGGCGAAGACCTCTGTGGCCGGGACGGTCGCGGGAACGGTCGTCGAGTCTGCGTGCATGACGGCCCCGACGTTCAGCGCTCCGAGCGAGCTCTTCAGCTTGGCCGCCTGCCACTCAGAGTTGGCCCCCATCAGCACGAACAGGCCGATCAGGATCAGGAAGAAGTCGTTGATCTGCAGCGCGACGCCGATCATGGCGATCGCGAGCACGCCGGCCACCACTGCGGCGATACGGGTCGCCCGCACCTCGCTCTGCTTCCGGGCGAGCAGGGAACGGAACACCCGCCCGCCGTCCATCGGGAGCGCGGGAAGCAGGTTGAAGGCGGCCAGGGCGAGGTTGAGCCAGCCCAGCCTCATCAGCCAATCGCTGCCGGTGATTGCGAGGCTCGGTGGCCAGATCGGCTCGTGCGTGAGCGCCGCGAGGCCGAGGAGCACGCTCCCGAGCACGATGCTTGCAAGGGGTCCGGCGATGGCGATACGGCCCTCGACGGAGGCGGACGAGGATCCCATCCCCTCGATCTCGGAGACACCACCGATCGGGAGCAGCACGATGTCTCGGACCTTGAGACCGAGCCGCATCGCCACGACGGAGTGCGACAGCTCGTGGATCGTGACGGAAGCAAACAACGCAAGCAGGAACAGCACGTAGTCCACGATGAATGCGCTGGTCATGCCCTGTGAGGAGAGGAAGACGAACAGCACGAGCAGCAAGAAGCTCCAGTGCACCCGAATGGGTACACCTGCCACCTTCAAGATGGTGACGGAACCTCTCATCGCATCGGCCTCGAGACGGTTATAGCGTCCAGCCTGCCACGTCAGCCGTAGAGTTTGCTGTGAGCGAAACACCAGGAGAGGGTGGGCGAGCCCGGGACGAGGCGGTGCACGGGCCACAGGCTCGAGACAATGAGCCCGTCGCCAGCGAGGTGAAGGGTGAGGTGTTGCCCGAGACGGAGTCGGCACCACCCGGCTCGCCCGAGCGGGTACCGCGAGGCTGGACGCAGCACGATTGGGACGCCAGCCTCTACGGCAGCCTCGAAAGACGTCCGCGCTGGGCGAGCCTCAGCGTCGGGAAGGGCTGGCTCTACGCCGTGGTGTTGGCCGTGGTGTTGCTGGCGCTGCTCGTGGCGATCCTCGCGACTCGCTGAGCGTCGAGCGTGGCCTGGCGTTCGGAGGCCGCCCGAGCATCGAGCTCAACCGGCTCCTTCCCATCCGGTCCCGGCTGCGTGCCTTCGGCCGCCGGGATGATTCGTGCCGGCGCGCCGACTGCGGTGGCGCCGGGAGGAACGTCGCACAGGACGACCGCGTTCGCTCCGATCCTCGCGCCGTCGCCGACGGTGACCTCGCCGAGCACCACGGCGCCGGTGCCGAAGAAGACCCCGTCACCGATGATCGGGGCACGCCCTCCGCGGTAGTCCCAGCCGATCGTGACGCCGTGGTGCACCCAGCAGTTCCTGCCGATGCTGGCGGCCGCGATGCAGGTGGCGTGACCGTGGGCGATGAACAGGCCGGATCCGATCTCCGGGGTGCTCAGCTCGAGGCCCTCCGTCGGCTTCCACCAGCGCCGGAGCAGCCTGGCGAGAAGCGCCCCCGTCGCGTTGCCGTGCGAGAGGCGGTGGTAGTAGAGGGCGCGGTACTCGCCGAAGGCGTAGAGGAGGCTGTGGAGCCCATGCCTCCCGTCGTTGACGCCGAAGACCTCGAGCCACTGGGCGACGTCTGCGTCGATCAGGTCCTGCTGGTCCGAGAGCGCCCGCGCCCAGGCGACGGGGAGCACGGTGAGTGCCCGCACCTGCTCGACGAGCGTGAGGAGCTTGGCCGCCACCGCGTCGGTCCGGGCGGAGGGAAACGGCACAGGGGACGAGGTTACGCGAAGGCAGTGGGGTACCAGCCAGTGACGGCTCCGGCGATCCAGGTGTCGAGCCGTTCTGCGCAGACCTTGGCGGACTCCAGCGACACGAGCGTGATCTCGACTTCGTCGCCGGGCACCACGGTGCCGAGTCGCCAGAGGTCGGCTGTGATCACCGTTGCCGGGACCGGGTAGCCGCCGACTGGCCCACAGTCCGGGCCGAGCACGACGATCCCGCCGCCGGGCGGGGCCTGGATGCAGCCGGGCACGACCGCGTGCGACGGCACGGGGCGCACGGACGCGGACATCGTGCGATCGGTTGCACCGGGCGCCGGGCGCAGCCGCACTCCAGTCCTGTCGCTCTGCCGGTCGACGACGAAACGAGCCCCGACCAGCGCCTCCGCCCGCCCCTCGTCCGGCCCGACGATGGCCCGCAGACGCACCGGCACCTCGGGAGGAGGCAGTGAGAAGCGCACGCGGGCGCGCTCGGGATGTCCGCCCACGTCCAACACGTCTCCGGCGCGAAGCGGTCCCGGAGGGAGCCCGGACACGGCGTCGCCGGAGTAGCTGCCGAACAGCGGGGCCTGCTGGACGCCACCGGCGATCGCCAGCACCGCTCGTGCTCGGCTGCGTACAGCGCCGATCTCGATCAATTGCCCGGTCCCGGCCGCCGCCACCGTCCCCGTTGGCAGCTGGGTGCCCCCGACCACGAGAGGCGCGTCCCCGGCGAGCGCGAGCAGCAATTCCCGCCTCGCCCGCAACCGGACAGCACCGGCCAACTCGAGTGCAGGCGCCCACTCGTCGTTCCCGACCGCGAGGTTCGCGATCCGCAGGAAACAGGAGTTGGCTGCTCCGGCCCGCGGCACCCCGAGGTGGCCGGCATCGGCGCGACCGCCGTCCTCGACGAGGAGGAGCGGACCGGGATCGACCACCTCGAGGGCATCGCCGGTGACCGGCGGCCTCGGCAGAGGCTCGGGTGCGCTGACCACGGCAACTGGCACGAAGTGCACCCGGTCGCCCGGCCGCAATGCCGGCCGAGGCTCTGGCGTGAGCTCGAACAGGCAGACACCGGTGTGGCCGAGCAGCTGCCAGCCGCCGGGACTCGTTCCGGGATAGATCCCGGCATATCCGTTGCCGACGGCGAGCGAGCCGGCCGGGACCCGCGCCCTCGGAACTCGCCGTCTCGGCAGCGCCGCCAGCTCCGGAGGGAGCCCGACCAGGTAGGGAAAGCCGGGCATGAATCCCAGCCACGCCACCTCCAACTCCGAGCCGGCGAGCAGCCGGGTGACCTCGTCCGCTGCGAGCCCGAGCTCCGCCAGGTCCTCGCCGTCCACGACCACAGGGATCTGATGGGTGACCGGCGGGCGCTCCGGCTCCACGGCCACGCCCGCGTCGACGGCCACGCCAGCGCCGACGGCCTCGACGTGCCGAGACGAGCCGACAACGCCGACAGTGCCTGCCCCCGGGACGACGTCCCGGGCACGGATCGTGCGGGCGAGCGCCTGGGCGGCGCGGTGGCCCCCCTCGACGTCGAGGAGCACAGCCTCGTCACCCATCCGGCGCATTCCCCGCATCATGGGATCATGGGACATGCCACGGCTACGTTCCAGCATCACGACCGAAGGTCGCCAGGCCGCCGGGGCGCGCGCCCTCTGGCGGGCGACGGGCCTCAAGGAGTCCGACTTCGGCAAACCGATCGTCGCGATCGCCAACAGCTTCACCCAGTTCGTACCCGGGCACGTCCACCTGCGCGACGTCGGGAAGATCGTCGCCGAGGCCATCGCCGAAGCGGGCGGCGTCGGCCGGGAGTTCAACACCGTCGCCATCGACGACGGGATCGCCATGGGCCATCACGGGATGCTGTACTCGCTCCCGAGCCGGGAGCTCATCGCCGACTCGGTCGAGTACATGGTGGAGGCGCACCAGGCTGACGCCCTCGTCTGCATCAGCAATTGCGACAAGATCACGCCGGGCATGCTCATCGCCGCGGTGCGCCTCGACATCCCGACGGTCTTCGTGAGCGGCGGGCCGATGGAGGCAGGCCGACCGGGAGCGGCAACCGGCGCCGGAACCGCGTCGAGCGACCTCATCACGGCGATCACGGCCTCGGCCGACGAGTCGGTGTCCGATTCGCAGCTACGCCTGATCGAGGAAGCAGCGTGTCCCACCTGCGGTTCCTGCTCGGGCATGTTCACCGCCAACTCGATGAACTGCCTCACAGAAGCCCTTGGGCTCTCGCTTCCGGGAAACGGCACGACGCTCGCGACGAGCGTCGCCCGCAGGCAGCTTTTCGTCGAGGCAGGCCGCACCGTGGTCGACCTGGCACGCCGCTGGTACGAGAAGGACGACGGGAGCGTGCTCCCGCGCAACGTCGCGAGCAGGGCGGCCTTCTCGAACGCCATGACCGTCGACATCGCCATGGGCGGCTCGACCAACACGATCCTCCACCTGCTCGCAGCAGCAGTCGAGTCAGGGGTGGACTTCGACCTCGACGACATCGATCGGCTGAGCCGCCAGGTGCCCTGCCTCTGCAAGGTGGCACCGAGCTCGCAGTACCACCTCGAGGATGTCCACCGCGCCGGCGGCATCCCGGCGATCATGGGTGAGCTCGACCGAGCAGGTCTCCTCGACAAGAGCGTCCACAGCGTGCACTCGCCCTCGCTCGAGTCGTGGCTGGCCGAGTGGGACGTCCGCGCCGCGTCGCCGTCGGAGCGGGCGCTCGAGCTGTACCACGCCGCCCCGGGCGGCATCCGGACGACCGTCCCGTTCTCGTCGAACGCCCGGTATGACGAGCTCGACCACGATGCCGAGACCGGTTGCATCCGCGCCGCCGACCACGCGTACTCGCGCGACGGCGGCCTCGCGATCTTGAAGGGCAACCTCTCGACCGACGGTTGCGTCGTGAAGACTGCAGGCGTGCCCGAAGAGCAGCTCAGCTTCCGCGGTCCTGCACACGTTGCCGAGAGCCAGGAGGACGCCGTCGACATGATCCTCGCCGGCGAGGTGCAACCCGGCGAAGTGGTCCTCATCCGCTACGAGGGACCGAAGGGCGGTCCGGGGATGCAGGAGATGCTGCACCCGACGAGCTTCCTGAAGGCGCGCGGTCTCGGAGCTGTCTGCGCCCTCGTGACCGACGGCCGCTTCAGCGGCGGCACGACCGGCCTCTCGATCGGCCACATCTCCCCGGAAGCGGCGGCCGGGGGAGCCATCGGCCTCGTCGAGGACGGCGACACGATCTCGATCGACATCCCCGCACGGGCGATCATCCTCGAGGTTCCCGAGGAGGAACTGGCGCGCCGGCGCGCCGAGCGCGATGCGAAGGGCTGGCAGCCCACGAACCGGCAGCGCCCGGTCTCCGCAGCGCTCCGCGCGTACGCCTCGATGGCGCTCTCCGCCGACAAGGGGGCAGCCCGCAAGGTCGACTGAGGTCGACTGAGGTCGACTGACGTCGACTGAGCTCGGTCACTGCGTGAACGGCCGGATCTCGACGCTCTGCTTTTCGAGCGCCGCCCGCACCGCCCCCGCCAGGTGCACGGCGCCCGGTGTGTCACCGTGGAGGCACAACGAGCCGAAGTGCCCGCCCGACGCCAAGCGCACCGCTTGAGCCGTCACGTCGGCCGGGTCCGCGAGCACCGCACCGGGCTCACGCCGGTCGACGAGGGTCCCGTCCTCCCGGTACGCACGATCGCAGAAACCCTCCACGGTCCCGCCCCACCCCCTCTCCCTCGCCAGCTCGAGGAGGTGACCATGCTGTGCCAGCACGTGCCGCACGGGCAACGGCTCCAGCGCGTCGAGGATGGCCAGCGCCGTCGCAGCGTCCCGGTTCGCCCGGTGGTAGAGCGCACCGTGCAACTTCACGTAGTGGACGGGCGTGAGCTCACAGAGGCGTCCGACCTGTTCGGCGACCTGGCCGGCGACGACGTCCGCGGCCACCTCGAGGTCGCGGCGGCCGAACCCCTCGCGATCGACGTACGACGGATGCGCCCCGACATGGACCCCAGCCCCGGCCGCCGCCGCTGCTGCTGCTGCCATCGTCGCCGCATCGCCCGCGTGGCCACCGCAGGCGACGTTCGCACTCGTCACGGTCCCCATGAGAGCGAGGTCGCCCGGGACCTCGCCGAGGTCGGCGTTGAGGTCGATCTGGCGGTTCACAGCGCCAATCGTGGCGCAGCCGCCTCGTCCCCGCCAGGGGCGTAGCCTCAGGGCATGGCTGCTACTCCCGACACCGTGCACTGGCGTGGCGTGCACCATCTTGCGTTGGTGACGGCGGACATGGATGCGACCGTTCGTTTCTGGCACGGAGTGCTGGACGCGAGGCTCGTGACCACGCTCGCCACGCCGGCCTTCCGCCATTACTTCTTCGAGGTCGCGCCGGGCAACACCGTCGCGTTCTTCGAGTACACCGGTCAGCACATCGATGCGTTCGCCAAACCGGCCGGCGTGCCCTACGAACGGGCGGCCCAATTCGACCACCTGTCGATGAACCTCCCCGACGAGGACGCCTTGCTGAGGCTTCGTGACCGGCTCAAGTCGAACGAGTGTGGCGTCACCGACATCGTCGACCACGGTTTCCTGCGGTCGATCTACTTCATGGACCCGAACGGCATCGCCCTCGAGGCTTCGTGGTGGACGACGGACCCGACCGGCCGCCCGGTCGACTACCGGGACGACCAGCTGTTCTCCGACCCCGACCCGGTGGCCGCCGTCGTCGAGCTGCGCGACCGGGGCGAGCTCGACCACACGGTCTCGACCCAGCTCGTCGACGGGATCACGCAGGACCTGTACACGGCGGGTGCCTGAGCTCCTCCACCAACCGCTCGCGCCCGGGCTCGGCGCCTGCGACCTCGGCGAGCTCCGCCGGCGCACGAGCGAGAAGTGGGCGAGGCATGGGCACGACGTGCTGCCCGCCTTCGTCGCCGAGATGGACTTCGACGTCGCCGAGCCGATCCGGCGCGCTGTCGTCGACTCGGTCGGGCGCAGCGACCTCGGATATCCGCACGAAGGGGCGCTCGGCGCGGCTTTCTCCCCGTACGCGAAGGAGATGTGGGACTGGGCGGTGGCCGAGGAGCACGTCCATGCCTGCCCGGACGTGATGACCGGGGTGGCGACGGTCCTCACCGCCTGCACACCGCCGGGATCCGGCGTCGTGGTGAACCCGCCTGTGTACCCGCCGTTCCTGTTTCGGACCGAGCAGACGGACCGGTCCGTGGTGCCGGTCCCGCTCGTCGGAGACGACTTCGAGATCGACCTGGCCGGTCTCGACGAGGCGCTCGCCCGGCCGGAGGTCTGCTCCTACCTGCTGTGCAGCCCGCACAACCCCCTCGGACGGGTGTGGAGCCGCGAACAGCTGCTGGAAGTGGCAGACATCTGCCAACAGCACGGCACCTTCCTCATCGTCGACGAGATCCACGCTCCCCTTGTGATGAGCGGGGCGGAGTTCGTGCCCTTCCTGTCGCTCGACCACCCGATGGCCGAGCGCGCGGTCGTGTTCCACTCCGCCTCGAAGGGCTGGAACGTGCCGGGGCTGAAGTGCGGGCTCGTGGTGACCAGCTCGCCAGATGTCAACGAAGCGCTCGGGGCTCGGTGGGAGGCGCTCTTCCCGTCACAGCTCGGCCTCGTCGCGACGGTGGCCGCCTTCACGGCCGACGGATGTCGGCGCTGGCTGTGGTCAGCCCTCCGCCAGCTCGAGGAGAACCGGCGCATCCTTCCCGAGCTGTTGTCGGCAGAGCTTCCTGGCATCGTCTGGGAGCGACCGCAGGCTTCCTACCTCGTCTGGCTGGGTTGCGAGGCCCTCGGCCTCGGCGACGACCCGGCGGCGGTGTTCCTCGAACGGGGCCGTGTGGCGCTCAACCGCGGGCTGGACTTCGGTGAGCCGGGCCGCGGCCACGTCCGCCTCAACATGGGCACGTCACCTGCGATCCTCGAGGAGATCGTCGTGCGGATGGCAGCTGCACTTCGGGCTCAGGAGATCGGGACGTCCCAGCCCATGCGCTCGGCGATCTCCTTGCACGTCGGGCAGAGCGGGTAACGCTTCGGGTCCCGGTTCGGCACCCACGTCTTGCCGCACAGCGCCCGCACCGGCGTCCCGTTGACGATCCCCTCGACCACGCTCGGGCCGAGGGAGACGAACTCGTCGGGCTTCTCGTCAGGGTGGTAACCCTCGAGGACGATGTGGGACATCCGCTCGTGGTCGCCCTCCACCTCGCCTTCGCTCGTGGCGGGCGTGGCCGCGGTGCGCTCGAGGGTCGCGGGATCGGTCGCCATCTGATCAGTCTGCCTGCGGCCGCAGGATGACCGTGTCGCCCGGGTGCAGGCGCCCGAGCAGCTGGCCGGCCCTGCCGCGGTTGACGGACAGGGCGACGCAACCGTCGCTGTCGACGAGGAGGACTGCCTCGCCCGGGTCCACGTCGCCGAACGCCGTCCCGATCGGGGCCGTGACGCCTTCGCTGACGCCTTCGGCTTCACCGTCGCGCTCGCTTGCGCCGGCCTTTCCCCCGGCCTTCTGCAGGACGATGAGGTCGCCCGCCTGGCCGAGCGCATGCAGCGCCTCACCCGCTGCGCCGAACTGCACGTTCCCGAAACCGTCCAGCTGCACCACCTGCACCTCCACCCCACCACCGTCGAGTGCACGGGGGGCGGGACGCCGGAGGCGGGTGAGCGATGCCGGAGGGATCGGAGCACCGAGGTCGTCGAGGCGCATCCCGCACGCGACGTGCGCGGCCGCCGGGGCGAAGATGTCGCGCCCGTGGAACGTCGCCGACGGGTGCGGGAGCAGGTAGCGCTCCAGTGTCACTGCCTCGGCGGCGCCACCCGCAGCGTCGACGGCGAACATGAGCAGGCCGTTGTCCGGCCCGATGAAGACGCGTCCGCCGGCGCGCACGGCGACAGGGCGGCGCGCCGTGCCGACGCCCGGGTCCACGATGCCGACGTGGACGCCCCGTCTCGTGTACGGCAGCAGTCGCTCCATCCGGAGCGCCCCGAGCAGCACATCCTGGGGCGGGATCGAGTGGTCGAGATCGATGATCCGCACCCGCTTGCCGCTGCGCTCGGCCACGATCTCGTCCACGACCGCGTGCAGCGCCCCGACGAATCCGCCCTCCAGCCAGTAGTCCGTCACGAACGTGATGAGGTCGAAGCCTGACGCCACGGCGACCATTCGACCACGGGAGCAGGTTGACGCGCCTCCCGTAGCGAGGGACGCCCCGTTCACGATGCGAACCGGCCCCGGGCGCGAGGCCGGCCGGCGGCCATCTCGAACCAGACGACCTTGCCATGGCTGCTCGCCCGGACGCCCCAGGCGTCCGAGATCTCGGCCACGATGGAAAGACCTCTTCCGGAAGTCGCGTCAGGGCCGACGTCGAGCGGTTCGGGCCTGCCCGCGCCCTCGTCGGCGGTCTCGACGTGGAGGAGCCGTTCGTCGGCCGTCACCTCGACGCGGCGCACGGCGCCGGTGTGGCATATCGCGTTCGTCACGAGCTCGCTCACCGAGAGCACGGCGCCGTCCAGATCTCCGCACCAGTGCGCGTCGCTCACAGCTCGCCGCACGAGCTCCCGCGCTTCTCGAGGTGACCGTGGGCCGATGACGACGTAACGCGCATACCGGTCACGGCGCCGGCTGTCCACCGGAAGTGGTTACCCCTCCTCAGCTGGCGCGAAAAGGCCATCAGGCCAACTTGACAACAAGGGTGGGCGAAGGCTGCGCTGCTTCCCCTCCGGGTACGGGCGACACATGAAGGCTCTCCAGATCGCGCGCGAGGGATGATGGTGGCGTGAAGGCACGCGCCGCCCGGCTCGTCGAGCTCGGGCGCCCTGTGGCTGTCGAGGAGATCGACCTCGCCGAGCCGGCCGACGGTGAGCTGCTCGTCGAGCTGGCCTATGCCGGCGTCAACCCGGTGGACCGGTACCAGGTGCTCGGGCGGGTCGGCGCCGACCTGGCACTTCCCCGCACGCTCGGCAGCGAGGCCGCAGGCACGGTGACGGCCGGGGTGGGGGCCGGACGGCGGGTCTTCGTGAACCGTGCCGCAATCGCGCGCCCGGGAGACGGCCTCTGGGCGAGCCACGCGATCGTGAGGGCGGACAAGGTGATCGACGTCCCGGACGGCGTCGCCTCCGATGTGGCGGCCGCGACCGGGGTCGCCGGGACGACGGCATGGCGCTGCGTGACCGAGTGGGCCGGCGTGTCGCCTGAGGACCGGGTGCTCGTGCTCGGGGCGAGCGGCGGGGTCGGGAGTGCCATCGTGTCCATCTGCAGCAGGCTCGGCGCCCACGTCGTCGGCCAGGTGAGCTCCGTAGCAAAAGGGGAATTCGTGGCCGAGCGCGGTGCGAACCGCGTCGTCACGGCCGACGCGGCGGCGCTGGTGCCGGCCCTCGAGGGGCTCCGCCCCACCGTCGTGTTCGACCCTCTCGGAGGCGGGTTCACCGGAGCCGCCATCGAGGCGCTGGCGCCGAAGGGCCGCCTGGTGCTGTTCGGCACGTCGGCCGACGCGATCGGTGAGGTGCCGCTCCAGGCGCTCTACCGAAAGGGCCTGTCCGTGCTCGGGTACGGCGGGCTCGGCGAGCCGGAGGAGGCCATCGTGCGCGGTGTCCGCGAGAGCCTCCAGGCGCTGGCGGACGGACGCATGGAGGTCGTCATTGGTGCGACCCTTCCCCTCGGGTCCGTCAACGAGGCGCTCGGCCGTCTCGCCGATCGCAAGGTGTTGGGCAAGCTCGTGATGGACTGCCAGGCCTAGGCGGCCCCGGGTCGGCAGGCGTAGATGGGCGCCCCGTTCGGGTACGCCTCTCTCATGGCCATGGACGGCGATGTTCGCCAGCACGGCGTCGAAGGCGAGGCGACGTTCATCGGGATGGCCACGGTCCTCTTGCGCGTCGGCGGCTTCACCATCCTCACCGATCCGAACTTCCTGCACTCAGGAGAGAAGACACGGCTCGGGATGGGCCTTCGGAAAAGGAGGCTCACCGAGCCGGCGATGCAGATCCCCGAGCTGCCGCCACTCGACCTTCTCGTGCTCTCGCACTACCACGGCGAGCACTTCGACCGGACGACGCGCAAGGAGCTGGACAAGGCGACCCCGATCGTCACCGAGCCGTCTGCCGCGAAGAAGCTTCGACGCCGCGGGTTCACCGACGTGACCGCGCTCGACACCTGGGAGAGGCACGAGATCCGCCGAGGCGAGCGCACCCTGTCGGTGGAGGCGCTCCCGGCGAAACACGCGCCGGCCGCCATGTCTCCCGTCGTGCCCCCCCTCATGGGCTCGCTGCTCCAGGTGTCAGAAGGCGCCCGGCCGCTCATCCGCATCTATGTCACCGGAGACACCCGGTACCACCGCGACCTCGAGGAGATCCCGCGCCGGCATCCGGCCATCGAGGTCTGCTTCATCCATCTCGGCGGCACGCGGCTCGCCGGCATCCTGCTGACGATGGATGACGCAGAGGGAGTGCGAATGCTCGAGCTCGTGAAGCCACGGGTTGCGGTGCCGGTGCACTTCGACGACTACGCCATCTTTCGCTCCCCACTCGA
>JAKCCH010000081.1 GCA_021838945.1 Actinomycetes bacterium | reverse complement strand
CGTCGAGGCCGAGGCTCTCGAGGATGTCGTCCGGCTTGCCGTGGGCGAGGAAGCCGACAGGGACGCCGAGGCTCAGGCTGCGCGGTCCCTCCCGTCCCTCGGCGGCCGCCTCCTCGTCTGCGAGGCGGGCGAGGTAGGAACCGGCCCCACCCTCAACGAGGCCGTCCTCGGCCGTGACGAGAAGGCGTGCCCGGCTGAGGGCCGCGACGAGGTCGGGGTCGGCCGGGCGGATGACGCGCGGGTCGAGGACGGTCGGACGCGGCCCGCCGCTGCTCTCGAGGATGGCGGCGGCCTCGAGGGCGGCAGAAGCGAGCTTGCCGATGCCGACGAGGACGACGTCGTCGTCTCCCTCGCGAAGAAGGCGGTGGCGCCCCGGCTCCCCCCTTCTCCCGAGCGGGCCTATGGAGGGGGTCTTCGGGTAGCGCACGAGGCTCGGTCCCTCATAGGCGAGGGCGTCGTGGAGGAGGGGTGCCACCTCGGCCGCCTCGGCCGGGCAGTAGACGGCCAGGTCGGGGATGGAAAGGGCCGTGTGCAGGTCGTAGATGCCGTGGTGGCTCGGCCCGTCGTCCCCGGTGATGCCGGCCCGGTCCGCCACGACGGTCACGTGCTCGTGATGCAGGCCGACGTCGAGGTTCCACTGGTCGACACAGCGCTGCAGGAAGGTCGAGTAGATGCACACGACCGGGTGGAGGCCCTCTCTCGCCATGCCGGCCGCCGCCGCCATGGCGTGCTGCTCGGCGATGCCGACGTCGAAGAAGCGCTCGGGGTAGGCCGCCTCGAAAGAGAGGAGCCCGGTCGGCCCCGGCATGGCGGCGGTGAGGGCGACGAGGCGCTCGTCTCTCGCCGCCTCGGCCAACAGGGCTGTTGCAAAGGCCTCGGTGTAGCTCTCGCCCGGGGCCTCTGTCGGGACCGGGACGGTGTCGGTCGCCTCGGAGAAAGAGCGTGAGGCGCGAGGAGAGGTGACCTTGTAGTCGTGGAGGCGGGCGACGTCGTCCTCCTCGGCGGGGGCGTAGCCCTTCCCCTTGTTCGTGAGCAGATGCAAGACGATCGGCCCGGGCCAGCTCGAGGCGCGCCTGAGGGCCTGCTCGACCTGGGCGATGTCGTGACCGTCGAGGGGGCCGGTGTAGCGGACCCCGAGGGCCTCGAAGAACACGTGCGGCTCGACGACCTCGCGGAGGGCGGACGTGAGCCCCCGAAACGACTGCCCGGCCACGCGCCCGACGACGGGCATGTCCTCGACGACGCCCTTCAGGGCACCTTTCACGCGGACGTACCGCGGGTCGAGCCGCAGCTGGGTGAGCGAGCCGGAGAGCTTCGAGATGGTCGGTGCGTAGCTGCGCCCGTTGTCGTTGAGCACGATGACGACGCGAGCCGCGGAGTGGCCGATGTTGTTGAGCGCCTCGTAAGCCATCCCACCGGTGAGGGCCCCGTCGCCGACGACGGCGACGACGTGTCGCATCCTGCCGTCGCGGGGTCGCTCCCCCCGCCCTTCGGCGAGCGAGCGGCCGACGGCGATGCCGTGCGCCCAGCTGAGGGCTGTCGAGGCGTGCGAGTTCTCGACGACGTCGTGGGGTGACTCGTGCCGGTTCGGGTAGCCGGAGAGCCCACGTGCCTGTCGTAGGTGCGAGAAGCCTTCTCGTCGTCCCGTGAGGATCTTGTGGACGTAGGCCTGGTGGCCGGTGTCGAACACGATGACGTCCTCGGGCGAGTCGAAGACCCGGTGGAGGGCGATCGTGAGCTCGACCGCTCCGAGGTTCGAACCGAGGTGGCCGCCGGTCCGGCAGACCGACTCGACGATGAAGGACCTGATCTCGGACGAGAGCTCGTTGCACTCCTCGAGCGAGAGTGCCTTCACGTCCGTCGGCGAAGTGATGCGCTCGAGCAGCGGCCATCGCCCGTCGGGGAGAGGGGACGAGTGGAAGTCGGGATCCCTGTTCGGTACAGGAGATGGGCCAGGGGCAGGAGGAGTCGACGTCATGACGGGTCGATGCAGGCTACCGCTCGCTCGAACGGTTCCCGGTGGCGGCCCGGTGGGGTCCCGGTGCCCGCCCGTGACAGCACTGCCGGCGTCCTCCCGCTGGCGGGCAGGAGCCCTACAGCGAGGGAGAAGCGCCGACCGCAGCGGGCGGTGACGGGTTCGGACGCGTGACACCGGGCGGAACCGAACTCTCGATCCGTCGCGCAACGGTGCTCTCACGACGGATTTGTGATTTACAGCCTGCTTTTCAACGAATATCGTACGTACCTTGTACTGGAGGCTGGTCGTCGGTAGCTCGCGGCGCTTCTCTCGCTTGCGGTCTGCGGATAGCGCTGCGCGCCACGATCGGGCAGCATGAAGCCGAGCCATGAGTTGAGGAAGGGGATCAACGGTGATCATCGGAATCCCGGCTGAGGTCAAGACTGCTGAGAACCGGGTCGCCATGACCCCGGACGGCGTACGCGAGCTGACGGCTCGGGGCCACGAGGTGCGCGTGGAGACCGGCGCAGGGCTCGGTTCCTCGTTCGCCGACGACGATTTCGCCGCGGTCGGAGCGCGGATGGTGGGCCGCGAGGACGCCTGGGGCGCCGAACTGGTCTGCAAGGTGAAGGAGCCGCAGGAATCCGAGTTCGTCTATCTGCGCGAGGACCTCGTCCTGTTCACCTACCTCCACTTGGCGGCCTACCCCGAAGTGGCGAAGGCGCTCTTCGAGTCGAAGACGACCGGCATCGCCTACGAGACCGTGCAGACCGAGACCGGAGACCTGCCCCTGCTCGCACCGATGAGCGAGGTGGCCGGGAGGATCGCGACGCAGGTCGGGGCGAGCATGCTCGAGAAGCGCAACGGCACGCGCGGCATCCTCCTCGGCGGCGTACCGGGCGTGCGCCCCGCTCGAGTGGTCGTCATCGGAGCCGGCCACGTCGGCTGGAACGCCGCATGGATCGCACAGGGCATGGAGGCGGAGGTACTGCTGCTCGACCGCAACATCGACCGCCTGCGCTGGGTCGACCAGATCCACCAGGGTCGGATCATGACGATCGCATCGAACCGCGGCTCGATCGAGCGCGCCATCGCCGACGCCGACCTGCTGATCGGGGCGGTGCTCGTCGCGGGAGGCCGAGCACCGGTCGTGGTGACCGACGACATGGTGGCCAACATGAGGCCGGGTGCGGTCATCGTCGACGTCGCGGTGGACCAGGGGGGTTGCATCGAGACCACCCACGAGACGACACATGAGAGCCCGAGCTACTTCGTCCACGACGTGCTCCACTACGCCGTCGGCAACATGCCCGCCGCCGTGCCGCACACGTCCACCTACGCCCTCACCAACGCCACCTTCCCGTACGTCGTCGAGCTGGCCGAACATGGTGTCAGCGAAGCTGTCGCTTCCGATCCCGTACTGCGGGGAGGTGTGAACACCGTCGGCGGGGAGTGCACGAACGAGGCGGTCGCCGAGGCGCTCGGCGTCGAGGCCGTCGACCCGTCGAAGGCGCTGCGAGCGGCCTGAGCGGCCTGAGCAGGCGCGAGCGACACCGAGACGGCACGACAGAGCTGGAGTCGAGCTGTGACGGCCGAGAACGAGGCGAACTCCGGCGACGAGGTCGCGGAGCGAATCGAGGTCGCGGAGCGGATCGAGGTCACCCGGACGATCCCCGCACATGCGACACCCATCTTCGACGTGCTGCGTGATCCCGCCGGCCATGTCGCCATCGATTCGTCGGGCATGTTGATGAGCGCGGACGGCGACCCGGTCGGAGCTGTCGGGGACTCCTTCGTCGTCCACATGGACCGAGAAGCGCTCAACGACTACCCGCTCGGGCTCTACGACGTCGAGGTCACCATCAAGCGGTTCGAGCCCGATCGGGAGATCGCGTGGACGATCCTCGGCCAGATCAGGCCCCAGATCGGCCATGTCTACGGATACCGGCTGGAGCCCACCGACGAGGAGGGCAAGACGCTCGTCACCTCCTACTACGACTGGTCCGAGATCGACCCGGTCTGGAAGGAAGCCAAGATCTTCCCGGTCATCTCGGAGGGCGCGCTCCGCGCCACGCTCGGCATCCTCGACCGGACCGTCCGAGGACGCCTGGCTGCGTCGAGCTGAGGGCGGTGCGCGAGCTCCCCTCACGATCGCCGCCACCCTCCCTCTGCCGGAGCTGCCAGTCCGAGCTCCATGAGGCGGTCGAGCGCCAGCAGGACGGCACCGAGCCCGAGGTCGACCCGCTCGCACAGGGAGTCGACCGTGGTGGGGTGGTCGTCGAGTGCCCCGTAGAGGCGTTGCTCGTCGTCCGAGCAGCCCTGTAGGAGCCGCTTGACCGCGTCACGACCGAGCCGGTTCGCGCCAGCAGCTCCCCGTCCCGTCTGTTGGCGCGGAGGCGGGATCCCTTCGGCGCTGCACGCTGCCTCGAGCGCGACCATCACGTCTGTCGCGTCGCGAGCCACGTGAGCTCCGGCGTTCAGCAGCTCGTTCGTACCCTCCGAGCTCGGGCTCCGGACCGAACCAGGCACGGCGAAGACCTCGCGGCCACGACGAAGCGCTGCCTCGACCGTGTGCATCGATCCGCCCGATCTCGTCGACTCGACCACGAGCACCACCTGTGCGAGAGCCGCGATGATGCGGTTGCGCAACGGGAAGCGCCAGGGCTCCGGGGCTTCCCCGGGGGGTGTCTCGGAGATCACCGCACCAGCCAGCCTCACCCGATCGATCAGTCGACGGTTGCGCGCCGGGTAGTAGACGTCCACGCCTCCGCCGAGAACACCGAGAGGCCTTCCCTCCGTCAGAGGGGCGGGACTGCCGTCCTTCCCCGCCGACGCGGACGACGCGGACGACGCGGACGACGCCGACAGCGCGGCCGACGCGTCCGACTCGAGCGAGGCGAGTGAGGCGCGGAACGCGACCGCCGGCCCCGCCTGGAGCGCCCCGAGCGCCCCCTCGTGAGCGGCGGCATCGATGCCGGCAGCCATCCCGGAGACGATGCAGACACCTGCGCGGGCGAGGTCGCCCGCGATCTCTGCTGCGACCTCCATCCCGTAGTGCGTCGCACGCCGGGTCCCGACTATGGCGACCGCCGGACCCTCGACCACGCGGAGGTCGCCGCGCACGAACAACAGCTCTGGCGCCTCTCCATCCTCCACCAACCTGCGCGGATACCCGTGCCGTCCATGGCGGAGAGTCCTGATCTCCCGGTCGGCGAGCGACGGCCAGAGACTCGCGACCCGGAGCCGCCGAGTGTGGCGCTGCCACTCGCCGGCCACCTCTGCAACCGTCAGGGGCCGACCGCGCTTCGGATCCGAGCGCAGCATCACGCCGTCGCGGAAAGATGCCATCTCGTCCAGCACCGCGGCTGCCCATGACGGCTCGTCCCGGAGCTGCACCCAGACCTCGGCTGCCGGGCGCCCGTGCAGGAGGTGCCTCAGGCGCTGCGGAGTCATGAGGGGCAAGCTCGCGACGCCGGTGGCATAGGCGAGATCCTCGTCCTCGGGCGCCTGCGCCGGTGCCGGCGCCCTACCGGCGTCGTCGCTCACGTGACGCCCTCCTCGCCCGCCAAGCCCGTCGCTCCCGCTGCCCGCCCTGCCCGCGCCGCTCATGTCAGCCGCGCTGCCCGCGCTGCTCACGCCGGCCACCTCCGATCGGTCTCGAGCACTGCCCGGCCGCTTCGCATCTCGAGTGCCGTCACGGCCGACTCCACGCTCAGCTCCCCCTCCCGCTGCGCCAGGTCGTCGAGCGTGAGCGCGACGCGGCGCACACGGCCGAGACCACGGGCGCTCAGCTCACCGTTCTCCATGCGCCGCTCGAGCAAGGCGCGCGCGGCCCGCGAGAGCGGCGCCAGCTCATCCAGTCGGTTGGCGGGGATGAACGCGTTCGCCAGGACTCCCCGTGTCGAAGCCCGCTGCCGGGCAGCGGTGACCCGGGCGGCCACGACCGCGGTGGACTCCCCCGGCCGACCGGCGAACAGGTCGTCGGTGCGCGGACGCCCGACGGCGACGTGCAGGTCGAAACGGTCCAGCAACGGACCTGACAACCTCCTCCTGTACCGCTCGACCTGCGCCGGCGAGCACTGGCACTCGCCCGTGTTCCCGCTTCGCCCGCACGGGCACGGGTTCATCGCTGCGACCAGCAGGAAGGAGGCGGGGAACTCCACGGTCGCTCGGGCGCGGGCGACGCGAACGACGCGCTCCTCGAGCGGCTGGCGCAGGGTCTCGAGCACCGGGGACTGGAACTCGGCCAGCTCGTCGAGGAACAGCACTCCGTTCGTCGCGAGGCTCACCTCGCCGGGCCGCATCCACGCCGTGCCGCCGCCGATGACCGAGGCCGCTGATGCGCCGTGGTGAGGCGCACGAAACGGTGCCCGGCCCGTCCGCGCCGCCTCAGGAAGTGGCAGCCCAGCTGCTGAGAAGATCCGGCAGCTCCCGAGCACCTGCTCGTCGGTGAGGTGCGGGAGCAGGCCCACGAGCCGCTCGGCGAGCATCGTCTTGCCTGCCCCCGGCGGTCCCACCAGCAGCAGGTGGTGGGCGCCGGCCGCCGAGACCTCGAGCGCCTTGCGGGCGAGCGGCTGGCCCCGCACGTCGGCGAGGTCGAGCGCCGGGCTCGTCACCATCGGCAGGTCCGCCTCGTCGTGCTCGTCCGGTTCCGGCCACGGCTGCCGGCCCCGCAGCACCTCCACGAGCTGGCACAGCGTCCCGGCCATTCGGACGCGGATCCCCGAGACGAGAGAGCCCTCGGCACATGCGCGGGCAGGAACGACCACCGCCTCGGTTCGGAGCGCCGCGACGAGAGGCAGGATGCCGGGCACGCTGCGCAGTGAGCCATCGAGCCCAAGCTCGCCGATGAAGGCGCAGTCCTGCACGTCCCGTAAGGCGAGCTCTCCGACGGCGACCATCAACCCGACGGCGATGGGGAGGTCGAGCCCGGAGCCAGCTTTGCGCAACCCTGACGGGGCGAGGTTCACCGTGACGCGCTTCGCGGGCCACGGAAGCCCGCTCGACAGCAGTGCCGCTCGCACGCGGTCGCGGGCCTCCCGGCAGGCGGCGTCGGGCAGCCCGACGACGGTGAACCCCGGTATCCCGCTGCTGACGTGCACCTCGACGAGCACACGCCGTCCTTCGACCCCGAGCAGCGTTGCCGACTCGATCCCAGCGAGCACGATGAACCCTCCTGAGCATCTGCAACAGTCAGGAGAGGCCGCTCTCACCCCGTCGGCAGAACCGACCGGTCGGGCTCACGACCTGCTCGAAACCCCGTGAGCAACCTAGACGGGGGGTGTGACAGCGGGGTTGCGACAGCGGGAGGTAGGAGGTCGGTAAGCCAGTGCGATCAGCGGCCGGAGAAGTTCGCGTCCCGTTTCTCGAGGAAGGCCATGATCGCCTCGCGCCCGTCCTCCGACACGATGTTCACCGACTGGGCCACGGCTTCCTGCTCGAGCGCCTCGGCGAGGGAGTGGGACGAGGACGAGTCGAGGAGGCGTTTCGAGGCGGTGAGGGCAAGAGGAGGACCGGCAGCCAGTCGCTCCACCCACGACGAGACGAACGAGTCGAGCTCGTCGACGGGCACCACCCGGTTGACGAGGCCCATTCGCTCGGCCTCGGCGGCGCTGAGGATGTCGCCGAAGAATGCCAACTCCTTCGCACGGTGAAGGCCGATGCGCCGGGGGAGCAGCCACGAGCCGCCGAAGTCGAGCGACAACCCACGCCGGGCGAAGATCTCCGAGAAACGTGCCCGCTCGCTCGCCACCACCAGATCGCACCCGAAAGCGAGGTTGCAGCCTGCGCCGACTGCCACTCCGTCCACCTTGGCGATCGTCGGCTGAGGGAGACGGTGCAGGGCGAGTGCGACGTCGTGGATGAACCGCATCCTCGGGTACTGGTGGGTGGCCGCAGCCTCGGGATCGCCGAGGTCGGCGCCTGCGCAGAACTCTCCGGCGGCACCGGTCACGACGACCACTCGGACCGTCTCGTCATGCGCGGTCTCCCTGAACGCCGACAGCAACGCTCGCCACAGGTCGCCGTTGACGGCGTTCTTCCGCTCCGGCCGGTTCAAGGTCAACGTGAGCAGGCCGCCGCTCTGCTCGGTCAAGAGGACATCCATCCGTGCACGATAATTCAGCCGTGGCACCGCACCGCAGACGACCCAGCCTCGGAGGCGCTCGGCAGGTGTACGTGCAAGACCCCTTGACGGGACGGACCGCCGAGCTCCAGCGCGTCCAGCCCTTCCAGGCCCGGAAGGACTACGTGTGCCCGGGCTGCAATCAGGAGATCAGGGCCGGCACCGGCCACGTCGTCATCGTTCCGCTCGGCCAGTCCGAGATGCGCCGGCACTGGCACAGCCGATGCCAGGAGCACGCGGTTCGACACGGCCTGCACTGACCCGACGGCTCGAGCACGCTCTGCGAGGCGACCCAACACGGCGCAGCGCCTGCCAGGGGACAGCGAGGCGAGCTGGGAGTTACCTGCGAAGTATCTGTGGGGATGCCGCATTCGGAAGTAACCGACCCCTCCGAGCGTTAGCCTTCTTGACAGAGACGATCGGAGCGACTATGGGAACGTCGGGAATTTTGGCAGCCTCGAGCGGCGCCGCGAACGATGTCCTCTACGTCGGCCTGCTCGTCTTCTACGGCCTCCTCGGCTACGGGTTCGCCGTCTGGACGCGGCGCAGGATCGGCACGACTCCCTGGCGGCTGCCCGCCATCGCCTGGGGCGTGGTGTCGGCGTTGCTACCGGCGTTCGGTCTGCTCCTCGAGATGGTGGCTCGCCTGACGACACGTCGAGTCGGTCCTGCGGCCGGCTCCGGCTTCGGTCGCTCCCCGTTCGGGGGACTCCCGCCACGGTCCGGCTATCCGGGCACTCGCTACGGTGCTCCGAGCTCTGACGTCGCCGGGAATCCCGGCCAGGCCGGCGCCGGCGGGACCTGGGGAGCGCCCTGGGACGCGCCTGTGCGCGGCAACCCTGCTGGTGGACCCAATCCGTGGCCCGATTCGGTTGCGACCCGCCCCGGTCCGGGAGGCTGGCGCCCGCCCGCGCCGGGCGACCTGAGCCCCTCGAGCACCCCGCCGCTGTTCGGTTGGTATCCCGACCCGGACGGCGTCCACGAGGAGCGCTACTGGGACGGCCGGCTGTGGAGCGACCACGTGCGCGACGGGGGCCAGGTGTCACAGGATGCCTTGTCGGAGTGGAAGTCGCCGACGCCATGGGAGCAGCCCGGATCGGCACCACCGCCTCCGCCTCCTCCTCCGCCACCACCACCTCCACCTCCGCCGCCACCTCCACCACCTGCTCCTCGGCTCGGCGACCAGGCCTGAGCCACGACCGCCCGAGAGCTCGACAGCGCTCGAGGGCGTCAGTCCCGGAACGCGTCCTCGATCACGGTCACGACGCCCCCGAGCACCTCGGCCACGTCGAAGCGGATCCCTCTCCCCCTGAACCCCTCCGCCCGCTCACGCTCGGCTTCGAGGAACATCGCAGCCGTCCTCCTGAGGCGCCGCTGGCGCTGCCGACCGACAGCCTCGGCCGGCGTGCCGTAACCCGTCCCCGAGCGGGTCTTCACCTCGCAGACGACGAGCAGGCGGCCACGCCGCAGGACGAGGTCCGCCTCGCCCGCCGGGCACCTCCAGTTGCGGGCGAGGATCTCGTATCCGCGCTCGACGTACCAGGATGCAGCCATTTCCTCGCCGGCGCGACCGAGCTCGTGGGGGTGGGGGGTTGGCACGGGGTGGGGCTCCGTTTCTCGGCGGGTCGGGCGCGCTACGCACGCAAAGTGGCAGCCAAATCGCGCCAGAAACGATGCGTTCTGCCTGCCAGTCAGCGTCGTGAGCCGGACCGGCCCCTGGAAGACCTGAAAAGCCGGAGGCGCTGGCGGAGGGACCTGGCAGGGCCTGGAGGCCGCCAGCTCGGGTCCTAGGACTCCTTGTCCCCCAGCGCCTCGACGTTGACGTCCTTGTAGGTGACGACTCGCACGGACGCCACGAAACGAGCCGGCCGGTACATGTCCCAGACCCACGCGTCGCTCAGCTCGACCTCGAAATACGTGGCCCCCGATGACGAATGCGGCGTGACCTTCACCTCGTTCGCCAGATAGAAACGACGCTCCGTCTCCACCACGTAGCGGAACATCGGGAGCACCGCGCGGTACTCCTGGTACAGCGCGAGCTCGACCTCTGCCTCGAACTGGTCGAGGTCCTCCTCGGCGCTCATCAGCGGGTCAGTGTGCGCTTCTCTTTGATCTTGGCCGCCTTTCCGATGCGGTCCCGCAGGTAGTACAACTTCGCCCGCCGCACGTCTCCCTCGGTGACGCGCTCGATCTTGGCGATCATCGGCGAGTGCACGGGGAACGTGCGCTCGACGCCGACGCCGAAGCTCACCTTCCTCACCGTGAAGGTCTCGCGCACACCACCGCCCTGGCGGCGGATGACGGCCCCCTGGAAGACCTGCACCCGCTCGCGGTTACCCTCCACGACCCGGACGTGCACCTTCAGGGTGTCACCCGGAGAGAACTCGGGAACGTCGTCGCGCAAGCTGGCGCGGTCGACGAGATCGGTCGGGTTCATGGCAGCTCTCGCTCCTCGGACGATGGACGGGTGTCGGTCGACGGGAGCCGGCTCGGCAAGTCGGCGCAGGTCGTCGGACGTGCAGAGCAGGCCTCCGAAGCAGGTCTGGCCCGTGCTCCTGGCCCGTCCAGATTAGCCGGGCCGGGGAGGGGCCGCGGACGGCAGCACCGCAGCCCCGGCCGGGGGCCGCTGCGGCGCCGCCGCAGCGCCGGCCGACCCCGGGTCAGCCGTCGGCGAGACCGAACTCCTCGAGCAGCCGGCGCTCGGCGTCCGAGAGCCCACCCCGGGCGTCGATCAGGTCGGGTCGCCGGTCGAGCGTCCGGCGCAGCGCCTGGGCTCGCCGCCAGCGGTGGACTCGGCCGTGGTCTCCCGACAGGAGCACTTCGGGAACCCTCCACCCGCGGAATTCTGCCGGGCGCGTGTACTGCGGGTACTCGAGCAGCCCGCCGGCGAAGCTCTCGTCGCCGGTCGACTCCTCGTTGCCGAGCACGCCGGGGACCAGGCGGGACGTCGCCTCGACGATCGCGAGAGCAGCGAGCTCGCCACCGGCGAGCACGAAGTCCCCGAGCGACAGCTCGCCGTCCACGAGGTGATCGGCGATGCGCTGGTCGACCCCCTCGTAGCGGCCGCACAGCAGCGAGAACGCACCTCGGCCGGCGAGCGTCTCCGCCACCGCCTGATCGAAGCGCTGCCCTGCCGGCGACATCAAGTACAGCGGCCGGGCCGGCCGGATCATCTCGACGGCGGCGAACACCGGACCCGGCGCCAGCACCATCCCGGCGCCGCCGCCGAATGGTGAGTCGTCGACGGAGCGGTGAGGGTCCTGCGCGGCGGCACGGAGATCATGGACGCGCACCTCGACGAGCCCCGCCCGCTGGGCGCGGCCGACGATGCTCGTCTCGCAGTACGCCGCCACTACCTCGGGGAAGATCGTGAGCACGTCGACCCGGAGGCTCGGCTCGTGCCGCACCTCGCTCACTCGAACAACCCCTCGGGCACGTCGACCACGATCCGGTGCCCGTCCCGCTCCACGACGAAACGAAGCGGCACCAACCACCCCTCCTCCCCCACCAAGAGGTCGCTGGCGGGATTCGCTTGCAGCGCGGCCACTTTCCCGTGCGAGCGGCCCGAGACCTCGACGACCTCGAGGCCGATCAGCTCGTGCGCGAACAGTGCCTCCGGGTCGGCGATCGGCCGTCCATAGAGCGTCGACCCGCGCAGCTGCTCGGCCGCCTCCCGAGTCGACACGCCCTCGAAGTGCACGATCATCCGGCGCTGCTGGGGACGGGAGGCCTCCACCCGGACGTCTCGCAGGTGGCTTGCTCCGGCGTCCGCTTCCCGCAATTGCAGCACCGAACCGGGCCGCACGCGCTCGGGACGGTTCGACACGAGGTGGACGACGACGTCCCCCGCCAGCCCGTGGGCGCGGCCCACATGACCGACCTCGAGGAGCGACTCGCCGTCGGTCGGCGATGTCGGCGATGTCGGCGCCGGCAAGGCCGTCAGTCGCCGGGCCCGGGCAAGAGCGTCAGTCGACGATGTCGACGAAGGCGTCGTGACCGTCAGCGGCTGCGGCAGCTCGTACGAGCGTCCGCACCGCCTGGGCCGTACGGCCGCGGCGCCCGATGATCCGCCCCATGTCGGACGGCGCGACGTGCAGCGAGAGGCGTAGCTGGCCGCGGTTCTCTCGCTCCTCGACGAGCACGGCCTCCTTCTCGAAGACGATCGACGTGGCGATGTGCTCGAGCACTGCCGCCGCCCGGCTGCCGCTGTCGGTCTCGTTTCCCTCGTTGTCCTCCGCGTATCCGGGCTCAGGCTCGCCGGCGTCGCCACCGTCGTCGTTCCCCTCGCCGTCGCCCTCGCCGGCGAACTTCGAGAAGTCCGGCTGCTCGAAGGCCGGTGCGTCTCCTTCGTGGTCCGACATCGGGCTCAGGACCGCGCCGAGGCGGCGGCCGCGGACGCCGTCTTCTTCGTCGCTTTGCTGTCGCCCGCACGCGCGCGGGTGCGGGTCGCCACCTTCTTCTCGGGCTTTGCGGCCTCGTACTCGCCCCAGACTCCAGAGATCTTGAGGATCTTCCTCACCGTCTCCGTCGGCTGAGCTCCCTTGCGCAGCCACTCGAGGGCCTTCTCGTTCTTCACGTTGATCTCGGATGGCTCGGAGCGCGG
>JAKCCH010000176.1 GCA_021838945.1 Actinomycetes bacterium | reverse complement strand
TACGACGCCCCGCGCAGGCTCCTCGAGGCGATCCCGGGCATCCGGCTCGCCGAGATGGGACGCTGCAAGGAGAACGGCTACTGCTGCGGCGGAGGCGGGGGTGGCATGTGGCTCGACGGCTTCACATCGAGCCACACGTCCGAGCGCCTGTCGGAGCGGCGCGTGCGCGAGGCGGTGGAGACCGGTGCCGAGATCCTCGCCGTCTGCTGCCCCTATGAGGTGTCGCGCTTCGAGGACGCCGCCAAGTCGACGGGAAACGACCACCTCGAGGTCCGTGACATCGTCGAGCTCCTCGACGAGGCCATGGGAGGTCCGGGTGCGAGCTGAGGAGAGGGCAGCGGACTCGAGAGCCGGACTGCGGGTGCTCCGCTTCGGCCGGGTGTCCCCGCTCCGCTCCCAGAGCCTGTGGCACGCCATCGCCGACGGCGTCTCCGCCGGGGCGCCGCCGACGCTCTCGTTCATGCGCCCCGAGTCGCCCTACGTCTCGGTCGGCTACCACCAGGACCTCGGACTCGTCGACCTCGAGGCCTGTGGCCGAGCGGCCGTGCCCGTGTACCGCCGGATGGTCGGGGGCGGAGCCGTCTACCTCGACGAGCACCAGCTCTTCTTCCAGGTCACCGTGCCGGCCGCGGCCGTGCCGGCGGCGAGGAGCGACGCACTGACCCGGCTGCTCACCCCCGCTGTGGCGGCCTTTGCCGCCGCCGGGCTGCCTGCGCACCTCGACTCGTCCGGCGAGATCGTCGTCGGCGACCGCAAGGTCTGCGGTCACGGGGCCGGCCAGATCGGCCGCGCCGTCGTCGTGGTCGGGAACCTGATCGAGCGTTTCGATCACGCCGCTGCCGCCGCCCTCATCCGGACGCCGGGCGACGACACGGCAGCCGAGACCCTGCGCCTGATGCGGCGCTATGTGGGACCGGAGGAGGGGAGCTCGGTCGACCCGGTGGCGTTCGAGGCGGCGGCGGTGCGCTCGTACTCCCACGCGCTCGGCCGGGAACCGTTCGAGGGTGAGCTCACCGTGCTCGAGCACGGTGCGCTCGAGAGATGGGACAGGCGACTCGAGTCCCCCGAGTGGCTGGCGGGGCCGTCGCTCCGGCCGCCGAGCAGCTGGCAGCTCAAGGTGCGCTCGGGGGTGTTCGTGACGGCGGCCGCTGCGAGCGGGGAGGTGTGATGAGCACAGGGCATGTCGGTGAAGTAGCCGTCGTCTCCGGCTACCGGGTGCGCCTCGACCTCGCCTACGACCCCGAGGCCGACCTGTGGGTCGAGGTCATCGGCGGGAACCGGGCCCGCATCGGCCTCGATCCCCTCAGTGCCGAGACGAGTGGCACCCTCGCACAGCTCGCCGTCGTCACCGTCGGGACCGTCGTGACGCGAGGCCAGCCCCTCGGCTCGCTCGAGGCGGAGAAGTTCGTCGGTCCTCTCCTCGCCCCGGTCTCCGGCACGGTCAGAGCGAGAAACGAGGCCGTGCTCGCCCGCCCGTCCCTCGTCGAGGACGATCCGTACGGAGCCTGGCTCGTCGAGATCGAGCTCTCCGGCCCGGAAGACGAGATCGACGCGCTCGTGACGGGCGACGGGGTGATCCCGAGCTTCGCTCTGCGCGTCGAGAGATACCGACGCGAAGGGGTGCTCGCCGAGTGACTGCGGTCCCGTCCACCCGCCCCACCGAGGCGTTCTCGCTCCGGCGGGCCAACTTCCCCGACGTCATGGAGTTCTACGCACCCGGGCTGAAGCGATGGGAGACCTCCGAGTGGAGGCCGGGCAACCCACGCCGGTTCCTCCCGGTGTCGGTGACCGGCGCCGCCTGTGCGCTGCAGTGCGACCACTGCCAGGCCAAGGTGCTCGAGGGGATGGTCTCGGTGAGGGCCGGGGCCGACCTGTACGACCTCGCCCGCTCCCTCAAGGACAAGGGGAGCGACGGCCTGCTCGTCTCGGGCGGGTCGACGCGCTCGGGAGGGGTGCCCCTCCGGCGACATCTCGCCCACGTCCCCCGCATCCGCGACGAGCTCGGCATGAAGGTGATCGTCCACTCGGGGGTCGTCTCACCGGCCCTTGCCGGCGACCTCGCGGCGGCCGGCGTCGACGGCGTCATGCTCGACATCATCGGGGCGGACGAGACGATCCGCGACGTCTACCACCTCGACCTGCGTGCCGCCGACTTCGAGCGCTCGCTCGAACTGCTCGCCGACGCCGGACTGCGGATCATCCCCCACATCGTCCTCGGCCTCCACTACGGCCGCTTCCTCGGGGAGCACGCCGCCCTCGAGATGATCCGGCGCCACCGGGTCTCGACCCTGATCCTCGTCGTCCTCGTCCCGCTCGTCGGCACCCCGATGGCTCACCTGCCGCCGCCACCGGTCGAAGATGTCGTCCGCTTCTTCGAGACCGCCCGAATCGCGATGCCCGAGACGAAGGTGAACCTCGGTTGCGCCCGGCCGATGGGAGCGATGAAGGTCGAGCTCGACGCCGCCGCAGTCGACCTCGGACTGAACGGGATCGCCTACCCCGCCGACGGCACGATCGCATACGCGCGCTCGCGCGGGCTCGAGCCCCGCTTGTACGAGTGGTGCTGCTCCCTCACCTGGGCGGGTGACGAGGGCGGTGAGT
>JAKCCH010000175.1 GCA_021838945.1 Actinomycetes bacterium | reverse complement strand
GGGCTCCTCGGCGTTCGTAGAGTCGGACAGCAGCAGGCGGATGCCGCTCGTGGCGGCGATCTGCCCGATCCTCGACAGGTCGGTCCGGCGTCCGTCGACCGGCATGAGATCCAGCTTGAAGTCACCCGTGTGGAGGATCACGCCCTGCGCGCTGTGGATCGCCGCCGCGAACCCCTGCGGCACCGAGTGCGTGACAGGGATGAACTCGACCTCGAAGGGCCCGATCGTCCGGCGCTCGCCGTCCCGGACGGGGATGAGCTGTGCCGACGAGGCGAGCTCGGCCTCCTCGAGCCGGTTGCGGGCGATGCCGAGGGTGAAGGCCGACCCGTAGACCGGCGCCTTCACCTCCCGCAGGAGGTAGGCGATCGCGCCGACGTGATCCTCGTGGCCGTGGGTGAGGATGATGCCGTCGACGTCAGCCGCCCGCTCCCGCAACAGCGAGAGGTCAGGCAGGACCAGATCGACACCGGGCATCTCGGCGTTCGGGAACAGCACGCCGCAGTCGAGGACGACGAGGCGGCCCTGTTGCTCGATGACGGCGCAGTTGCGCCCGATCTCGCCCAACCCCCCGAGAAACGCGATCCGTACCCGCTCGCTCATCTCCTCATCCCCGCCGTTGTGGTGGCCGGGGCGTCATGCGGTCTTCGCGTGCACGGAGCTCGTCGCGTCGTTCGCCCGCCGCCAAGCTTCGAGATCGGCGAGGACCGCCTCGGCCCGCTCCTCGAGCCACTGCGGGGCCGGGCCGTGGGGCAGACGGCACTCGCCGACCGGCAGGCCCATCGCCCGCAGGATCGCCTTGGCGGGCATCGGGTTGGGAGCCTCGTCGCTCGACTGGAACGCCACGACGTGCACGAGCTCGCGGTTGAGCCGTGCCGCCTCGGCGACGTCGCCGGCGAAGAACGCGTCCATCATCCTCGCTAGCTCAGGACCGACCCAGTGCGCCGCCACGCTGATGACGCCGACCGCTCCGATCGACAGGAGCGGGAGCGTGAGGTTGTCGTCACCGCTGTAGACCTCGAACCCGGCGGGCACCTCCGCCATGAGCCGCGCCGTCCCGGCCGGATCGGCCGACGCGTCCTTCACTGCGACCACGTTCCGGTGCTCGCGGGCCAGGCGGATCATCGTGTCGGCCGCGATCTTCCTCCCCGTGCGGACGGGGATGTCGTACAGGATCACGGGCAGTTCGGTCGCCTCGGCGACGGCCGAGAAGTGCCGGGTGAGGCCCGTCTGGGAAGGACGGTTGTAGTACGGCGTCACGGCGAGGACCGCCGCGACGCCCGCCTGCTCGGCCTGTCTCGTCATGTGAACCGAATGGGCGGTGTCGTTCGTCGTCGACCCGGCGATGACGGGGATGCTGACGGCCTCGGCGACGCCGCGCCAGAGCTCGAGCTTCTCCTCGTCCGAGAGCACCGGCGACTCCCCGGTCGTCCCGGCGAGCACGAGCGACTCGCTGCCGTTGCCGGCGAGATGGCGCGCGAGCGTGATCGCAGCACCCACATCGAGCTCGCCTCGTTCCCCGAACGGCGTGACCATCGCCGTCGCGAGACGGCCGAAACGACCTCGCGTCACCACTCCCCCGACGCTACCAGGCACCACCCGTCGGGCCGCTGGCACCGCTCCCCGTTTCGGCTCCCCGTCCGGACGGGCAGCGGCGGAACTGTGTCAGGCGGTCTTCAGCTCACCTCGAGCCACCTGGAAGTTGGCGTACTCCTCCTCGGTGTCTGCCCAGTCCTCGAACTGGATGGCGCCGAGCTCGGTGAACTTCTCGCGCAGCCAGCCGTCGCCGGCGTCGAGCAGCCCGAGCTTCTTCAGGTTCGGCACGATCTTCGAGAAGAGCATGACCCTGAAGGCGGCCTGGTCCGGGGCGGCCATCGTCAACGGCAGCACGTCCTTCGGCGAGACGCCCATGCGGTCCCACACTTCCTGCTGCAAGAAACGGTCGCGCATCCGAACAGCCGCCTCGTACGCGAACTCCTGGCGCTCCCGGATCTCCGGGCCGGACAGCTCCTGGTAGAAGTCCTGCAGAGCGAGGACGCCGAAGGCGACGTGGCGGGCCTCGTCGGACATCACGTAGCGGAGCAGCTGCTTCAAAAGCGGCTCCTGCGTCATCGCGTGCATGAACCCGAACGCGGCCAGGGCGAGGCCTTCGACCATGATCTGCATGCCGAGGAAGGTCATGTCCCACCGGCTGTCGGCGATGATGTCGTCGAGCAGCAGGCGGAGGTGGGCGTTGATCGGGTAGTGGCCGGAGAGCTTCTCCTCGAGGTACTTGGCGAAGACCTCGACGTGGCGCGCCTCGTCCATGACCTGAGTCGCGCCGTAGTACTTGGCGTCGATCCACGGCACGGACTCGACCACCTTCGCCGTGCAGACCAGTGCGCCCTGCTCGCCATGCATGAACTGCGAGAGCGTCCAGTTCTGCCCTTCGATGCCGAGCTGGATCCACTCCTTCTCGCCCCACTTCGCGAGCGGCGTGCCGGACAGGTCGACGATCGTGTGGAGGGGCGGGCCCATCATCAACTGCTGCTCGGCGACGAGCTTCTCCTGGTCGACCTCGGTGTCCCAGGGAAGGTCCGTCTGGGCGTTCCACATCGACGTCTTGGCCTTTTCGTACAGGC
>JAKCCH010000080.1 GCA_021838945.1 Actinomycetes bacterium | reverse complement strand
AGCACGTGGAAGACGTTGCCCTCCTGGCGGACGTCGACGAGCTCGTTGCCGGTCCGCGACGTCCACGCCTTCATGTCGGGCTCCACTCCGGGGTCGGTGGCGAGGAGCTCGAGCACCGCTCCGACGTCGAGCTCCTTCATGGCCTGGGCGGTCTTGATGACGGGCAGCGGGCACTGGAGGCCTGTGCAATCGAGCGTCGACGTCGGCTGCAGCTCAGACATGTCCCTCCCCTTCGCACCCCGGGAGGGACAGCCCCACACCGGGATATGCATGGCTGCGCATATCTGCATACGCTGATTGCGCTGACGGAACTTTTATTAACACCCGCCGGTACACGAGTCAAGGGCACCTGACACAGCTCCTTGGCGGAGCACCCGACGACGCCGTAACCTGGAACCGTGGCAGACCATCCCGTGGACGCGCGTCTGCGATCCCAGCTCGAAGAGCTCGCTTCCAGCATGTGCAAGGCACTCAACGACCCGAAGCGCCTC
This sequence comes from Actinomycetes bacterium, assembly GCA_021838945.1. Classification (GTDB taxonomy): domain Bacteria; phylum Actinomycetota; class Acidimicrobiia; order Acidimicrobiales; family Bog-793; genus JAKCCH01. Next base: position 12,482 of record JAKCCH010000080.1, on the reverse strand, counting down.
ACGCTCCTCTACGCGCTGCGCCGCGGACCGCTCACGGTGTCAGAGCTGAGCGAGCTGCTCGAGTCGCCGCAGTCGAACACCTCCCAGCATCTCGCCATCCTCCGCGACCGCGGGCTCGTCGTCGCCGCCCGGCGCGGCAACAGCGTCTGCTACTCGCTTCGTTATCCGAAGGTTCTCACCGCCGTCGATCTCCTGCGCGAGATCATGAGCGACGAGACCGAGCGCCAGCAGGAGCTGCACGCCCTCGCGCCCTCGGCCTGACGGTCAGTGTGTCGAAGCACCCCGGAGCGGTAGCGGGGCGTGATAGGCGGCAGCGGCCTGCGCCTTCGTGAGGACGTGGTTGGCCACGAGCCGGTCGAGGACGTGGTGCTGGCGTTCCTTCGCCAGCGCGAAGTGCTGGAGCGGGTCGTAGGCCGAGGGAGCCTGCGGTAGGCCGGCGAGCATGGAAGCCTCTGCCCAGCTGAGCTGTCCCGGGCGAGCGCCGAAGTACCCGCGTGCGGCTTGCACCACGCCCCAGAAGCCGTTCCCGTAGTAGATGGAATTCAGGTACATCTCGAGGATCTGCGGCTTGGAGTAAGCGAGCGACAGCTTGACCCCGAGACCGATCTCCTCCAACGTGCCGGCGAGACCCGGACCGTGCGGGTAGAGCTGCTTGGCCAGCTGCTGGGCGATGGTGCTGCCCCCGGGATCGCCGCTGCGCCTGATCGAGGCGACGGCGGCGCGAGCCGCTCCGTCGAACACGTTCACGAAGACGTTCGAGTAGAAGTGCTCGTCTTCGACCGCCACGATCGCCTCGGCGAGCTTCGTGGGAAGCGGGAGCCGGGCCAGCTGACCGTGATGTGCCCGCACGATCGCCGCCACCTTCGCCGGAGCGTCGTTCACGCTCGGCAGCGACAGCTCGTATCCGACGGCGGCCAGCACCAGTGCGAGGAGGAAGGACGCGAGGATCACCGTCGCTTGCAGCATTCGTCGCCGCCATCGGGGCCTCTTCTGACGAGTTGGCTCCGTGTCGGGCGCAGACGCAGTCGCCTCGCGCAGCGAGGAGTCGTGCCCCCCGCTCTCGCGAGCCGCACCGTCCTCGCCGGCCCATCCAGCGCTCGACCTCGAAGACGGCGACCTCATCGCCTGACCAGCTTGCTACCGCGCGGTGCCGGGCGCTCGTCGGGAGGACACAAGTAGGCGGCGACATACCCACCGCCGACCGGCGCGAAGCCGGTCCGGGCGGCGAGGACTCACCCGAGAGGCACTTGCGCCTTCACGACCGTCCCCCGACCCTGTGAGGAGCTGACGTCGAGCGTTCCCCCGATGAGTTCGGCTCGCTCGCGCATGCCGCGGAGGCCGAAGTGACCGTCCACGCGCCGCTCCGCCTCCGCCGGATCGAAACCCGCCCCGTCATCCCCCACCGCCATCGTCAACCACTCACGGCCGAACTCGACATCGATCGTCACGTGCGATGGCGCGGCGTGACGCACGGCGTTGCCGACAGCCTCCTGAGCGATGCGGAACAGGCCGAGCTCGGTGTCCGGCGGGAGCCGCACCGGCTCTCCCGTCACGTCGATCACCGTCTTCAGGTTCTCGGTGACCTCGACCGAGTCGAGCATGCCGCGGAGTGCGGCGACGAGCCCGAGCTCGTCGATCCCGGCCGGTCGGAGTCCCCTCGTGAGCTCCCGGAGCCGTCCGACCACCTCGAGCAGCTCGGCTCGGGCGCCGTAGCCACCACCTGACTCGAGGTGGCGGGCGAGCTGGATGAGACGCTGGACGGGATCGTCGTGCAGATCTCGCGCGATGCGGGTGCGCTCCTCCTCCTGTGCGCGAAGGAGCTGGTGCGCGAAGCGGCGCTCGGCCGCCCGGCTCTCGGCCTCGAGCGCGCGGGCCCGCTCCCGCTGCAAGTGCTCGCGTTCGACGTAGATACCGGCGAAGATCGCCACGCCGAGGACGAGCGCGAGCTCGACGACGTCGTCGTCGGGATGGCCGCGCCCTCCGGGCAGGGCGAGGTCGGGCAGCCAGAGCAGGATCGCCCACAGCGCCGTCGCAGCCGAGCCCGACAGCCCGTAGCGCAATGCGGCGTAGCCGACGGGAAGGAGCAGCAGCCCGACGGGAACTCCGGTCGGGAACGATCCCTGCCCGCTCGACGACTGCAGGTCGACGACGAGGTGGAGCACGGCGAGGACCACCACCATGGCCTGCACGACCCAGAAGGCAGGCTCGCCGACGGGCGGGTGCTTCAGGCGGGCGGCGATCTCCCGCACGCGGATCTCAGCCGCGGGCAAGTCTGCCTCGCGAGAGCGGCTCGACCGACACGAGCCGGCTGTCGATCGCACGCAGCACCGCCTCGGTCCTCGACCGCACGCCGAGCTTCGTGAGGATGTTCGACACGTACGTCTCGATCGTCCTCACGCCGAGCTGCAGGTCGAGTGCGATCTCCTTGTTCGACTTGCCTCGCGCCATCAGGCGCACGACGTCGATCTCCCTCGGCGTGAGATCGGCGAGAGCGCTGGCGTTCTCGTCGCGGAGCCGGCGCACCATCGCTTCGCCGAGGGCACGGTCGAGCACCATCGTTCCCTCTGCCACGGCCGAGACGGCCGCGACGAGCTCGGACGCGGTCGCCGTCTTCAGGAGGTAGCCGTAGGCCCCCGCTGCGAGCGCCTCGGCCACGTAGACGTTGTCGTCGAAAGCTGAGAGCACGAGGCAGCGGACCGGCAGGCCTGCCTCGCAGATCCTCCGCACGACTTCGACCCCGCTCATGTCGGGCAGCCGGAGGTCGACGACGAGGGTCGCGGGCAAGAGGTCGTGGACCAGCTGCAGCGTCTCTGCTGCGGTCGCCGCTTCGGCGACGACGGCGATCCCGGCTGCCTCGAGGATCTGGCGGGTCCCTTCCCGCACGACCTTGTGGTCGTCCGCGAGCACGATGCCCCCTCCGTGGAAACTCGGTGTCACGACGCGGCGATCATCCGCTGCCACGTCGGACGCCTCGGGCTCACCATGAGATTGACGGCTCATCTGGCGCTGCTCCTCGCCTGTCTCGGTATCGCCGCATCGCTCGAGGCCGATCTCGACAACGCACTCGAGGAGATCCTGCGGGGCGCGGAGACGACTGCCGGCTCCCGCTGAGCCCTCCCCTCCTCCAGCGACGACACGCTCACGATTCAAAGTGTAGTCCGTGACTTGACGTTGTGTCAGTAATTTCACTATCGTGTAACTCAACGTGTGGTGATTGAGTTCAGATTACGACCTGCGCTGGGAGTGAGCATGACAGTCGTCGAGGAAGCGAGAACCAGTGGGGATCAGGTAGCCGCCCCGGTCGAGGAGACACCCCCGGATCCGATCTCGGTAGCAGTCAGGCTGCGACCGCGAGCGCGTGAGGGACTCGAGCGCTTCGACTCGACAGACCCGGCGCCGGGCCTCGAGATCACCCGGATCCCGCAGGTGGGAAGGGCGGTGAGGAGCCGGAGGTTCCAGTTCCTCCTCATACTTCCCAACCAGATCATCTTCTGGCTGGTGATCTTCATCGGCATCCTCGGGACGGTCGAGCCCAAGCTCAACTTCGCGACGGCGATCACGTGGTTCCTCTGGTTCTGCCTCGTGTTCGTGATGATCGTCGTCGTCGGCCGGGCCTGGTGCGCCATGTGCCCCTTCGGCGGCTTCGCCGAGTGGATCCAGCGCCGGGCGCTGTGGCGTCGTGCCCAGACGAGGCTCGGTCTCGGCCGGAAGATGCCCGAGAAGCTCGCACAGTACGGGCTCCTCATGTCCGTGGGCACCTTCCTCGGGCTCACCTTCGTCGAGGAGTACTTCAACATCGCCGGACCGGGCGCACCGATCGCGACGAGCATCATGGTGCTCGGCATCGTGACCTCGGCCCTCATCTTCTTCCTCGTGTTCGAGCGCCGCACGTTCTGCCGCTACCTCTGCCCGCTCTCGGCGCTCATCGGCTCGGTCGGGGCCATCGGCTCGGTGACGGGCTTCAGGACAAAGGACCGCAACCGCTGCATCGAGTGCGCCACGAAGGACTGCATGCGCGGCGGCGAGGAAGGATACGGCTGCCCGTGGTACACCTGGCCCGGTAGCGCCGACTCCAACCTGCTCTGCGGGCTCTGCTCGGAGTGCTACAAGGCGTGCCCCTCGGGCAACGTCGGGCTCTACCTGCAAAAGCCGCTGACATCGGTCGTCGCTCCGACGCGGCGGCGCCCAGACGTCGCCTGGGGCATCGTCATCCTGCTCGGCCTCGTCATGTACCAACAGTTCAACGCGACGAACGCCTACGCCGCGATGGACAAGTGGCTCAACAGCGTGACGCACTTCCCCCAGTACCCGAACCCGATCGACTACTTCGGGATCATCGCCGTCGTCGTCACCGCCGTGGCCCTGCTCGGGAAGGTTGGTTCGAGGTTCCTCCTGCGGCGCGATCTCGCCGTGCCCGCCGGCGGCACGTCGTGGGTCAGCCGGACGAGCCGCTTCCGGACCTTCTTCCTGCCCTTCGCCTATGGCCTGATCCCCATCACGGGCGCCGACTACCTCGCCCGCCAGCTCCCGAAATTCTTCGAGCACGTGCCGGCGCTCGTGCCCGCCATCGGGCACCTCGCCGGCGCCGGCTCGACGAAGTCGTCGCTCTACTCGTACTCGATCCTCGACGCGCCGAAGATCGTCGTCGCGCAGATCGCGGTCGTGGCGCTCGGGACCGCTGCGGCCATGTGGACGAGCTGGCGGATCGCAGGTCGAGACCTCGCCACCGTGTCCGCTCGCCCCGTCGCCACACGCCTCGCGACGACCGGAGTCGCCCTCGCCATCGGCATCGCGATGGCTGTCCTCTACGTGCTCATGCACGCAGCCAACTAGGAGCGGAGAGATGACCACCACCTTCCCGAGCCCCACGGCTCTGCGATCGACGACGACGCCGGACGTGACGGTCACTCCCCACGTGACGGTCGTGACGGAGCGGTGCGCCGGCTGCCAGGAGTGCGTCGTGCGCTGCCCGACGGGCGCTCTCGCCATGGACGTCGCCACCTGGACGGTCGTCGCCGACGACGCGACCTGCGTCGGCTGCCGGCAGTGCCTCCGCACCTGCCCGTTCTCGGCCATCGACGTGAGCGGCCCTCTCCTCGCCGGCGAGCGGACGCCCGTGGCGGCGCTGCACAGCCCTGAGCCTCTTCTCGGCTCTCTGGCGGAGACGCGGCTCGGCTTTACGAGCTTCGATGCTGCGCTGTCGGAGGCGACGCGCTGCCTGCAGTGCCCCGACCCGACGTGCGTGCGCGGGTGCCCGGTCCACAACGACATCCCCGGCTTCATCGCTGCGATCCGGGACCATGACCTCGCCGGGGCGCACGAGGTCCTGCGCCGCACGACGCTCCTCCCCGACGTCTGCAGCCGCGTGTGCGACCAGGCGCTGCAGTGCGAGGGCGCCTGCACATGGTCGCTCGCCGGAGGCACGCCGATCGCCATCGGCGCCCTCGAGCGTTTCGTGACCGAAGAGGCTCCGGTGCCACCGCTCATGCGGACGAGCACGCGGGGACGGGGGCTGTCCGTCGCCGTCGTCGGTTCCGGACCTGCCGGGATCGCAGCCGCATGGGATCTGGCTGCGGCCGGGGCCGAGGTCACCGTCCTCGAGCGCGACCCCAAGCCCGGTGGGCTGCTCGGTTGGGGGATCCCCGACTTCACGCTCCCGGCCGCAGTGGCCGAGCGCCCGTGGCATCAGCTCGTCGAGGCGGGCGTGAAGCTCCGCTGCGGCGTGGAGGTCACGCCCGCCGAGGTCGAGCTCCTGCTCGGCGAGCACGACGCGGTCGTGCTCGCCATGGGCGCCGGCTCTGCGATCCGGCTACCGGTCGCGGGTGGGGACCTCGGGTCCGTCATCGATGCGACCGAGTTCCTCACCTCGGCCGAGACCGCACTGCGCGAGCACACGCCGCTGCCGTGTCTCGAGGCCGTGAGCCCTCGAGATGGCAGGCCGGCGCGAGTGCTCGTCGTGGGCGGCGGCAACACGGCGATGGACGTCGCACGCAGTGCACGGCGGTTCGGCGCCGAGGCGACCTGCGTGGAGTGGATGAACGAGCGCTTTGCTCCGGTCCGCCCGGACGAGCTGGCCGAGGCGAGGGAGGAGGGCGTCGACGTGCGTTTCTCGACGACGCTCGTCCGTCTCGAGGGGAGCGAGGGGCGTGTGCAGTCGGCGTGCCTCCAGCGGACCCGTCAGTCGAGTGCGTCCAAGAGGCCGGAGGTCGTCGCCGGGAGCGAGGAGACCGTCGGCGTCGACCTCGTGGTGATGGCGATGGGGTACCGGAAGTACGCCGACTTCGCCAGTTCGCTCCCCCCGCGCATCGTCACGAGGGTGGCCGAAGGCCTCCCGAGCCGGGCATGGCAGGCAAGCGGCATCCTCGCCGTGGACGCGCCCGACTTCGCCCGGCACCAGCCGGTCGGCAAGCTGGCGCTCGGTCGTGAATCGGCGCTGAGCACGTCGGCGATACCGGCCACCGAGCGTGTCTGGGTGGCGGGCGACGCCCTCGTCGGCCCCTCGACCGTCGTCGAGTCGATGGCACAGGGACGCCGGGCCGCAAAGGCCCTCCTCTCCCGGCTCGGCAACGGAAGATCAGGCCTCGACGCCACCCCCGGCTCGGTTCTCATCGCTGTGGAGAGCCGGGGCGGGCACACGCGGGCGAAGGCGGAGGAGATCGCCGCCGAGCTGCGTCGTCACGGGAGCAAGGTCACCGTCGCCGCCCTCACCGAGGTCGGGGTGCCCGAGGTCGCCGCCGCCGACCTGCTCGTCGTCGGCACCTGGGTCGAGGGTCTCGTCGTCGCGGCAGTGCGGCCGGCGAAGGCGGCCAGGCACTTCGTGAAGAGCCTCCCCCAACTCGGCGACACCCCGGTGGCGGCGTTCTGCACCTACGGCGTCAACCCGCGCGGCGCCGTGTGGGAGCTCGCCGACTCTCTCGTGCAGCGAGGCGGTCGCCTCGTCGGCAGCGCCGCCTTCGGTCCGCGAGGCGGCGACAGCGTGACCCGTTTCGTCGACAGTCTGGTCGGCTCCGCCGCGACGGCGAGTCCCGTCAGCCGCTAGGGGTTCCGGCCAGCTTCGCCAGCAGCGCGGCACCGTTCGGCGAGCCGAGGCCGGTGCAGGCGTCCCATCCCGGCCCGGCGCTGTAGGCGCCGTTGTTGCCCGAGACGACGTCCCGGCACCCCACCTGGGCCACCCCGGGCACTGCGCCCGCGTAGAGCATCGGCTGCAGCGGGCCGAGCGCCCGCCCGAGCGGCTGCGAGAGGCGAGCGACGAGGGCGGCCCAGAGGGGCGCGACTGCGCTCGTCCCTCCGATGACCTGCTCGGTGCCACCCACCATCACGAGATAGCCGGTCTCGGGCGAGGCATCACCCGAGACATCGGGGACGCCCCGGCCGGGAGCACCGTCGCCGGCACGCGTCGGCGACAGTGCCTGCTGCCAGGCAGGGGTGGCGAAGACGTCGCTCACGCCACCTCCCGTGGCGCCTCCTCCCGTCGGCAGGTCGTCCCAGACGATCTCGCCCTGTATGCCCGTCGCCGGATCGGCCTCGAGCCGGGTCCCCCCGCATGCCAGGGCGTAGGCGCTCGAGGACGGGAAGTCGACGTGGGGCTGACCGTCGGAGACGCCGTCAGAGCTGCCGTTGTCGCCGGCCGCCGTCGTGACGGTGATCCCGACGGCGATGGCGTCGGCCATCGCCTGGTCGAGGGCGTCCCGCCCCTGCGCGGTCCAGGCGTCCTCTGACTGCCCCCAGCTGATGCTGATGGCGACCGGGGTGGGCGAGGAGTGGACGGCCGCCGCTACGGCGTCGTGGAAACCGGCGTCGGTGTTCGGGGCGAAGTACACGACCTGTGCCGCCTTCGGCGCGACAGCCCCGATGACCTCGACGTCGAGCGCGACCTCGCCGTCCGCGTTGGTGTCGACCCCGGGCGAATTCGTGGCGCCGTCGACACCTACGGCTGTGATGCTCGGGACGGCGAGGTTAAGCATCGCGAAGTCGCTCGTGAGATCCGACCGTGCGAAGCCGCCGCCGAGCTCGATCACCCCGACCGTGCGCCCGGTGCCGTCCGTACCGCCGGGGAAGTCGTAGAGCGCTGCGACCTGGTCGGGAGTGAACGACGCCTTGGCCGCCTCCGGCGCGATCGCGCGAAGGTGCGGCTCGGCCTGCGGGCGGTCGTCGAGGCCGAGAACGGCCGTCACGATCCCGGCCAGCGCCGAAGGGACGCTGAGGGCACCGGTCCGCTGGCGGTGGCGGACCGCACCGCCGCCCGTCGCCGGGCTCGTGCTCTCGACATTCTCGAGAGTCGTGCCGAACAGGCGTGCCAGGGGACCGGCAGGGCCGAGGGCGACGATGCGGCGGCTCCCGGGGTCCTCCTCGACGATCTGCGCCCCGGCGCCGGAGAGGGCCTCGGCGACAGTTCGCATCTCCTCGGGATCGGCTCCGTGAGCCTCGCTGAGCTCGGCCAGGCTCAGGCGGCGTTCGCCCGCGAGCACCTCGGGTGGGAGCTCGGCACGGCGCCTCAGCAGCACCGTGACGCGGACCGGCTCGTCCTCGGCGACGGGGCCGATCACCCTCGCCCCGGGCGCTTCGCTGCGCTCGCTGCCCGGCAGGACCGCACGGTCGTTGCTGTCCATCATCGTTCTCCCTGTGTCAGGTTGCTGCCAGGCGACACCCTAAAGGTCGAGCGGGGCCGCTCGTCGCTCAGGAGTGTCAGCCCGATGTCAGCATCGACGACAAAGGTCCACCCTACGCAGCCACGTGGCCGGGGGGCGCCTGCTGCGGTCAGCTCGTGAAGTGGACCTGGCTCCAGGTCTGGCCGCCGTCCGAGGACATCCACAACTCGCCGGAGTAGACGCCGGTCGCGAAGATCGCGTAGGCCCTCTGCGGGTCGCTGTAGCCCGCCCAGACCGTCGTCGCACCGATGCCACGGTCGAGGACAGCGGTGTAGCTCTGCCCGCCGTTCGTCGTGAGGGCGAGCCCACCTGTGTTGTCGAATGGCCACACGAGCGCGGTGCTCGCAGAGATGGGGGCGATGCCGAGCCCGTTCGAGAACTCGGTTCCTTGCGAGTGGTTCGCCCCGCTCCAGCTCGAGCCGTTGTCAGTCGAGATGAAAGGGGTCGCGAGCATTCCCGTCGGGCAGGCGGCCCACAGAGCGCTCGGCGCGCTCACCGCAGCGAAGACGTGGCCTCCGAGCCCCGGGTAGCAGGGAGTCGGCCCCACGGAGAAGGTCGAGCCCCCGTCGGTCGACAGCTCGTAGGAGACCGACGGGGGCTGGCCGGCCCCGCTCGTCACGACGACCCGGCTTCCGACGACCGAGAGGAACGCCACGTTCGGGAGCTGCTTGGGGAGCGCGACGGTGTGCCACGCACCCGATCCCACCGCTGCCTCCTCGAGAGCGCACTGCTGGGTGTCACAGGTGATCGCGAAGGCCTCGCCGTCAGCTGTCTCGACAGCTGTCACCGTCCCCGGCAGCTGCTGGCGCACCCAGTGAGAACCGTCGTCAGTCGTCGCCCACAGCTGTGAGTCGATGACGTACCCGTCGGTCGAGTTGGCGAAGCGGATCTGGGTCTCGCCGTTGGGTTTGGGAGCGAGGCCCGCCGGCACCGGGACCATCGAGAACGTGCCGCCGCCATTGACTGTCTCGACGATGGCGGCACAGTGCGAGTGCCGGCAGGGCACCTCGCCGAGCGCCCACCAGTGGTCGAGGCTGACGGCGGTGAACGACATCGGGTCGAAGCCCTTGACGACGCCCGCGTGGTGCACGGGCACCGTCGTGCCGGGGACGGTCGAGGTCGAGCCCGGGATCGTCGAGCTCGGGATCGTGGAGCTCGGCGCGGTGCCGGAATGCCCGTGACCTGCGGCTCCGAGATGCCGCCCCGCCGACCCGCCCGTTGCGACGACGGCGGCCACCACGCCAGCCGTGAGCGCCAGCACGAGCACGACCACCGGAGCGGTGACGAGCAGCCGCTGCCGGCGCCTCCGGCCTGCTGCCAGGCCGCCCGCTCGCTCCATCGTCCGCCGCCACAAGGCGTCCCGGTCGCTCCGGCCCGATGATCCGTTGATGCTCATCTTTCCTCCTCCGCCAAAGCCTCCTGCCATGCCGGGTCGCCCCGTAGTCGCTCGAGACCGCGCCGGGCATGGACCTTCACCGATCCGATCGAGCAGCCGAGCACGCCCGCGATCTCCTCGTGGCTGAGGCCGACCATGTGGCTCAAGATGACGACCTCCCGTTGGCGCCGGGACAGGCGCCGTAACATCGGCACGAGCGTCCGACGCAGGTCGACCGCACGCATCTCATCTCGCGGCGCTGCCTCGGCCGACTCGAACTTCCTGCTTCTCGCCTGCCGCCGCAGCTGGTCGTAGGCGGCGTTGGCCGTCACCCGCAGGACCCAGGCCTCGCGGTAGGAAGCTCCGGACAGCTCGTCCCAGCGCAAGTAGGCGCGAGCGAGACCCTCCACCGCCGCATCCTCACCATCGCTTCGCGAGCCGAGGATGCGCCGCCCGACGCTGACCGCCCTCGGAAGGAGCCGGTCGAAGAACGCTTCGAAGCTCTCGTGGCGGTCGTCCGCTGCGCCGCCGGCGCTGCCGCCATCACCCACGAGACATCCAACCAGCTCCGGCTCTCGGTTCACCACCACCGTCACGCTTGGTAGACGTCTGCGGGCCCGCTACCGGATGACAGGCCGCAGCAGATTCTCTCATCTCACCGCCGCGGGCGGATCTCCGATTCGGGCCTTGGGCTCGCGCCCTGAGCTCGGGGACGACCAGACGTCAGCCTTGTCCCGAGTCCGCCCTTGCCTCGGCGTCGCGCACCCGCTTCACCATGAGCTCGAGAAGGGCCCACATCGTCTCGGGATGAGAGACCGCGAAGGGACGGAACACCGGCTGGGTGAGCATCAGGCAGCGCACCTCGGTGTCTGCCGTCACCCTGGCGGATCGCGGAGAACGGTCGATCAGCGCCATCTCACCGAAGAAGTCACCTGACTTGAGCACCCGGGCCGTCTTCTCGTGGACCGTCACAGTTGCCTGGCCATCGGCTATGACCGTGAAGATCGTGCCGAACTCGTCCTGCTCGGTGAGCACCGAGCCGGCGGGCACCGTGCGTTCGTGGACGTCGCGTGCGAGCTTGGCGAGCTCACGTTTCGACAACATCGAGAAGATCGGGACCTTGGAGAGAACCTCAGCCGCGTCAGCCATGGTGACATGCTACGCGCGGCGCTCCGTCGTCGCCGGACTTCGAGGAGTACGTTCTGTGAGCACCGGACAGGAAGGGGCGTATGGAGCTCGAACTGGACAAAGGCCTGCGGTCGTTCCAGGACGAGATCCGCACCTTCCTCGCCGAGCACCGGATGGACGAGCTTGCAGGCGTCAACGTCGAGCCCGGCTACGCCGGACAGCAGGAGGACTGGGGCGACGATCGGGCTGATGCCTGGCGCAGGTGGGAGGCCGACCTCACCGAGCACCGGCTGATCTGCCCTCAATGGCCCGAAGAGGTGGGTGGCCGCGGTCTCTCGGGCATGGAGATGTCCGTCCTCAACGAGGAGTTCCATCGTGCCGCGATGCCGCGCGTCCTGCGCGGGATGGGCGAGTCGCTCGTCGGGCCGTCCGTCATCGTGCAGGGGACCGACGAGCAGCGGGCCTGGTTCCTCCCCCGCATCATCGCCGGCCTCGATCGCTACTGCCAGGGCTTCTCGGAGCCTGACCACGGCTCGGACCTGGCGGCGGTCGAGACACGTGGCGTCGTCGACGGCGACGAGATCGTCATCACCGGGCAGAAGGTGTGGACCTCGGGAGCCCACCAGGCCAACGTGATGTTCGTCCTTTGCAGGACCGACCCCGACGCCCCGAAGCACCGGGGGCTCTCCTACGTGCTCGTCCCGATGCGGCTTCCCGACGGGTCGAGCAACGGCATCGACCTGCAGCCGCTCCGGCAGATGTCGGGAGCGAGCGGCTTCTGCCAGGAGATCATCGACGGAGCCCGGGCACCGCTGTTCAACGTCATCGGAGGGATCGACAACGGCTGGCGGGTGGCCATGACGACGCTCGGGAACGAGCGCGGCGGGAGGGCGACCACCCAGCACCTGCGCTACGAGCGCGAGCTCTGGGAGCTGGTCGATAAGGCACAGAGCACAGGGCGGCACGAGGACCCGCTCGTGCGCCAGGACCTGGCGTGGGCCTACACGCACGTCCAGCTGATGCGGTACGCGGGACTGCGCCTCCTCGCCAACCTCGCCGCCGAGAGAGAGCCCGGCCCCGAGGCCAGCATCAACAAGCTCTTCTGGTCCGAGTACCACAAGCGGTTCGGCAACATCGCCATGAACCTCCTCGGTGCCGAGGCCATGATCCGGCCCGATGGACCCGGCTACCGGACCAGCCACTGGCAGCAGGTGTTCTTGATGAGCCGCGCCGAGACCATCTTCTCGGGGACTAGCGAGATCCAGCGCAACATCGTCGCCGAGCGCGCTCTTGGCCTGCCGAAGGGCCCGGTCGCGGACTCACGTTGAGAC
>JAKCCH010000174.1 GCA_021838945.1 Actinomycetes bacterium | reverse complement strand
GGCGCGCCTGGCGCATCACCTGCAGGTGCGCGGACGCGGTCGTGAGCTTGAGCCCCGTCGCCTCGGCGAGCGCCTCCACGCTGCGCTCGGCCTGGCAGAGCAGGTAGGTCGAGCAGCTCGATGCGCTTGGGGTGCACGACCACCTTGCCGATCCGAGCCAGCTGCTCGTAGAGATCGGCACGGCGCCCCGGCTCATGCTCCATAGATCCATAGAATAGCAGGCACCGACACATCGAGCGTGGCGCGGAGCTGGGAGGACCGACATGCGGGCCAAAGCCAACCGGGCGGTACAGGCCTTCGACGACCTCGCCGACCGCTACGACGCCTGGTCCGACACGGCGTCCGGACGGGTGCTGTTCGACCTCGAGCTCGGCGCCCTGCGGCCACTGTTCGCCGGCACGGCCGGCCCACGGCTCGAGGTCGGGGTCGGCTCGGGGCGCTTCGCCGCCGCACTAGGCATCGACGTCGGCCTCGACCCTGCGGAAGCGCCGCCGCGCCTCGCCAGGGCGCGAGGCGTCCGCGTGCTGCGCGGCGTCGGCAGCCAGCTCCCGTTTGCCGACGACACCTTCGGCGCGGTCGCCCTCATCGTCACGCTCTGCTTCGTCGAGAACCCCGCAGGCGTGCTCGCCGACGTGGGCCGCGTCCTTCGGCCCGGCGGTCGTCTCGTGGTCGGCCTCGTCCCACTCGACAGCGCTTGGGGCCGCTCGTATGAAGAGAAGGGGCGCGCCGGCCATCCCTTCTACAGCCATGCTCGCTTCCAGACCCTGGCCGAGCACCACCTCATGCTCGCTGTGGCTGGCTGCAGGCTTGTCGAGGCTCGGTCGACCCTGTTCCAGGCGCCGAATGACGAGCCCGTCGCCGAACCGGTACGCAGCGGTGCGGTCGCTGGTGCCGGCTTCGTCGCACTCGCTGCCCAGCGGGAGAGCGCTGGCGCCGACTGACCACGCGGCTCGACCTTGTCCCTCGGGGCGGTTCAACGATGTCCGAGGCAGTCGGTCCCAGGCGCGGGCGAACCCAGTTCGGTCGCGAGGCCTGTCGATGGCTGGCAGCCGCCCTCGAAGGTTAGGTCCGCGTGAGCAATCACTCCGGTTCCTCGGCACGGCCCAGGCCACCGTCTCGTGCGGCTGACCTTCGGGTCGCGACCCGAAGGTGCGACCCCGTAGTCGAGTTTCTCGGGACGTATCCCATGAAGACCGACATTGAGCAGTGCAACCGTTCAGGCGGCTGCATAGGGCAGCGCCCTGACCAGCGGGTTCGTAGGGTTTGAGGCCCGAAGTCGCGCGATGGTCGTGAACCCCCGCCACCATTGAAACGCTGGTTAGCGCGTCTCGTGCCTAGGGCACAGGCGCCTGACCCGAGCTGTCGGCGGCGCCGTTGCCCTAGGGCCGCCCAGGGCATGCACCGGGTACCTGCACTGATCAGTGCCGCCCCGGGGCAACTTCGTCCACATCGGTGACATGGCCTGGCGGCCGATCCAACACCGCGTGACATGGCGCGGTATGCCCTCTCCTGGGCCGTCTGTGTTGATTGCGGCGCCCTTGCGTACGATGGCGACGCCATGAGCTACGCGGTCGACTTCGTCAACGTCTCCACCACCGGCCTGGAGTCGTCCCCGGTGGCGCCTGCGCTGGCTGGCCTGCGCGCGAACGAGGCTCGCTACTTCAAGAACAAGTATGACTTCGTGTTCACCGTCGAACCGGCCGACGGGGCCAAAGAGGTCGTCGACTGGGTGCATCGCATCCTGAAGGTGGAGCGCGACATCATCATCGCCTCGCCTCCGCTGGAGGTAGCTGCCGTCGAGGTCGAGAACGTCCGGTGGCCGTACGTGTTCTACGAGAACGGGCTCTCGATAAACGTTATGTACGCGCGCGACGACCCGAAGAAGCGAGCGGTTGGGTTCAAGCTTTCCGAAGGTATGGAGGTCCCCGCCGAGCTCAGCGGGTTCAAATTCGCGCGACAAAAGTCGAAGCTGGCCGGGACGATCCGCGGCTCGTACTTCGTCATCAAGGGCGAATACTGAGCCCATCGAGCATCGGATCCGACCGCTCGGCCCTGACCCGCCAGAACCGGCGGCCCTTCGCAGCTACCCTGACAACACCGAGGGGCGCGATCCGACTGCCGGCGGTTCCCTGTAACCATGATTCCCGTGTTGTTCCTGTCCGTGATCGACTTGGCGTCGGTAGCCACGGTGGCGCTCGTCGGAGAATGCGCTGGCGACTGCGCCGGCGCCAGTTCGTTGGGGCTCAGCCGCTCTTCCGGCCTTCTTCGTCGTGCGTGTGTGCGGGGGCAGCGTCGGCGTCGTCACGGTGGAGGAGCCCGAGGAGCCGGCCTTCCGGGTCGGTGACGACGATGGCCGTGACGTTGTGGGCGTGCATGCGGCCGGCGAGGTCGTGCAGGTCTTCGTGGGCGCGCACGTGGACGGACCGGCCCGCACGGCATCGCCCGCGGGGGCGTCGCCGTCGCCGGCCAGCGCCGACTGATCGAGGACGCCGAGCACGACGCCGTCGCCAGAGGTGACGACGCAGCGGTCCTAGCCGGATGCGGCGACCCGTTGGCGCGCCGGCGTCCCATTCGCGACGGCTGCGCTCTCTCGGTCATGTTCCAAAATGGTGCTCGAGACCCAGGAGCATCGGGCATCAGGCATAAGGGGCGGCCTT
>JAKCCH010000079.1 GCA_021838945.1 Actinomycetes bacterium | reverse complement strand
ACTGGTCAATCACCGATTTGTCCCTACAGCGCCTGCAGGATCACCCTCTTCGGCTCATGAACGCGCTGCTCACGGCCGTGCGAGTCCGGGATGGACGAGCTGAGCCGCCGAAGTCGGGTCCGATGGCTCGCCATATGACCTTCGGCCCTGTTCCGTCGTCGTGCAGTGGGATTCCATGGAAGGTGTCGACCGACCACCGGGGAGGGATGATGACAGTCACTGTCACGGACAAGCTTGCAGAGCTCGGTCAACACGAGCCCCTCTTCATCGAACCGGAAGCCACCCTCCGGCAGGCAGCCGAGCGGATGTGGGACTCCGGGGTCGGCCTGCTCGTCGTCGGAGACAGGTCCCACGCACTCGGGGTCCTGTCGGAGCGGGACATCGTGATCCACCTGGCCAGGGGAGGGGACGCCGACGCGACGACGGTCGGCCAGGCGATGACGAAGACGGTCGTGACCGTACGCGGCGAGGACTTCATCCACGAGGCGGCGTACGTGATGCTCGAGGAGGAGATGCGCCACGTCCCGGTCAGCGACGACGAGGGCCACGTCGTCGGGATGATCTCCATCCGAGATTTGCTGCGCCCCCTCCTCGTCGAGTCGCTGGAGCACCGGTCGGCGAGCTGAGACCGATGGGCGGCCGCGTGAGGCACATACTGTGAGTCCACGATGAGCGCCACCCCGCCAGCCACGACCCCGGGCCTCGTCTGCGCGCACCACCACCTCTACTCGACGCTCGCCCGCGGCATGCCGGCACCTCCACGGACGCCCGGCAACTTCGACGAGATCCTGGAGCTCATCTGGTGGCGGCTCGACCGCGCGCTCGACCTCGAGATGATCCGCTGGTCGGCCATGCTCGGTGCCCTCGAGGCGCTCGAGCGCGGGACGACCGCCATCATCGACCACCACTCGTCGCCGAACGCGATCGAGGGCTCCCTCTCCGTGATCGCTGACGCCTGTGCCGAGGTCGGCGTGCGGGTGTCCTGCTGCTACGAGGTCACCGACCGCAACGGGCTCGACGGTGCGGCGGCCGGCCTTGCGGAGAACGAGCGCTTCCTCGAGGCGGGGGGTCGTGGGTACGTCGGGGCACACGCGTGCTTCACGCTCTCGGACGCCACGCTCGAGTCAGTCGTCGGGCTCGCGGCAGATCTCGGGCGTGGGGTCCACATCCACGTCTCCGAGGGGACCGGCGACGGCGCCGCAGGTGCCCGCCTGGAGCCGGTGAGCCGGGACGACTGGTTGCTCGCACACTGCGTCCACCTCGACCGCCCGCTTCGGGGGACGGTCGCTCACAACCCGCGTTCGAACATGAACAACGGGGTGGGGTACGAGAAGCCCGATCGTTTCGGCGGGCGGGTCGTGCTCGGGACCGACGGCATCGGCGCCGACATGCTCGAGGAGTTCCGGATCGCCTACGTCCGTCTGCGAGAGCTCGACGTGACATCGAGCCCAGAGGCGCCGTGGGCGTGGATGCAGGCCGGCGCCGAGCTGTTCCCGGAGGTGCTGGGAGACCGCGTCACCTGGAGCTACGAGCCGATGGACTCCTGGCACCTCGCCTTCACGCCGGGCGTTTCGCCGCTCGAGGTGGTGGTGGACGGCGAGGTGGTCTTCGCAGGGGGGCGGCCGACACGCGTCGACCCCGACGAGGTGCGGGCAAAGGCGGCCGAGCAGGCCGGGCGGCTGTTCGCCCGCCTGTAGCTGCCGGCTCGGCAAAGCGGCCGGCGGGGACGACTGGCTCTCCCAGCCGGACCGCGTCCGGTGACCGAGCTCAGTCCCTCGCCCGGTTGGGCACGAGCAGCAGCGCGATGAGCGCCCCGCCGAGGACGACGGCCGCCGCCACGAGCATCGAGAGGTCGAGCCCGCTCGTGAAGGCCTCGCGGGCGAATCCGGCGAGCTCCCGACCGAGCGAGCCGCCGACGTGCTGGGCGACGGCGAGCGCACCGCCGAGGGAGCCGAGGATCAGCTGGAGGATGTCCTTCGGCACGGCGTAGTGCGAGAGCGGTGGGACGAGCCGGCCCTCGTAGCGGGTGTTGAGGAGGCTGCCGAGGATCGCCACCCCGAGAGCCGCGCCCATCTGCAGCGCGGCGCTGTTCGTCGCAGCTCCGACGCCGGCCTCCCCGAGGGGGAGCGTGCCCATGACCGAGTCGGTGCACGGCGCGAGCGCGAGTCCGGTGCCCGAGCCGATGAGCAGGAACCCAGGCAGCGCGTCACCGAACGTCGCGTGCACGCTGAGGCGGCTGAGCAGGAGCAGGCCGATGGCGATGGTGGTCATGCCGGCGAAGATGACAGGTTTCGTGCCGACGAAGCGTGTGATCAGCATCGACAGCGGCGCCGCGACGAGCAGGATGGCGGCGATCGGGGCGATGCGGAGGCCAGTCTGCAGCGCGCTGTACCCGAGAGAGAATTGCAGCCACTGCGTGAGCACGAAGAGAGCGCCCATGAGGGCGAAGATCACGAGCGCCATGGCGCCCATCGCGGCGGAGAAACGTGCCTTCTCGAACAGGGCGATCTGGAGCATGGGGTGCGATGACCGGCGCTCGAACTCGACGAAGGCCACGAGGAGGACCGCACCGCCGGCGAGGGCGCCCATGACGAGGGGGGAGCTCCAGGAACGCTCTGGGGCGTCGATGATGCCCCAGAGCAGAAGGGCCATGCCCGCCGTCGAGAGAAGTGCGCCGATCGGGTCCGGCCGCCTGCTCTCTCGGTTGCGCGACGGCGGCAGGATGAACATCCCGACGATCAGCCCGACCAGCGCGATCGGCACGTTGATGAGGAAGACCGACCCCCACCAGTAGTGCGCGAGCAGCCATCCTCCCGCGACCGGGCCGACTGCGACGCCGAGGCCGGTCGCCCCCGACCAGATCCCGATCGCCTTCGCCCGGTCGGCCGCGTCCGTGAACAGGTTCGTCAGGATCGAGAGCGTCGACGGCATGATCGCGGCAGACCCGATTCCCATGAGGGCGCGAGTGAGGATCAGCCGGTCGGGCGTCGTGCTGAAGGCCGACGCCGCCGAGCTCGCAGCGAACACGGCGAGCCCGGCGATGAACACCGTCTTGCGGCCGAACCGGTCGCCGAGGCTCCCAAGGACGAGGAGGAGGCCTGCGAAGACGACGACGTAGGCGTCGACGATCCACTGGAGCTGGCTCGAGGAGGCGTGCATGTCGCGGACGATCGTCGGGAGCGCCACGTTGAGGATCGTGTTGTCGAGGCTGACGATGAGAAGCGTCACGCAGAGGACGCCGAGGCTGACCCATCGCAGTCGCTCCCCGCGGTGGGGCGTGATGGGGGTGACGCCAGCGGCGCCTCCGACGTCGCGGGGAGGTCGCTCACCGGACGTGGGCTCTCGCGGCGCAGTTGACGTCACCAAGCATTCTTCTTAGCCTCAGGAGCAGCACTGGCATAGGGCCGAAACGCCCGAATGTCGAAAAGCGACGGTCATTGACAAGAAGTGGCCGTCATCCGGAAAAAATGACATCGTGCAGAAGGACCTGACTGGCGTGGCGAGTGGTCTGGGAGAGCCGTTCGAGCCGCGCCAGCTCTCCGACGAGCTGCTCGGAGCGGTCATCTCGTTGATGCCCGACGGGGCGGTCATCGTCGACGGCAGCGGGACGATCGTGGCGGCGAACGAGCAGGCCGAGATGCTGTTCGGGTACCCGTCGGGCGGGATGACCGGACTCGCCGTCGAGGCGCTCGTGCCCGAGCGCGCCCGGCAACGGCACCGCCAGCACCGCGCCGACTACGAGGACAGCGCGCTGCGGCGGCCGATGGGCGTCGACTTGAACCTCACCGGGCGGCGGCAGGACGGCAGCGAGATCCCCGTCGACATCAGCCTCGCTCCGATCGAGAGCGGCGGTGAGCTGCTCGTCATGGCCGCCGTCCGGGACATCTCCGAACGTCGAGCCGCTTCGGCCGCCCAGGCCCAGCTGGCGGCCATCATCAGCTCATCGCTCGATGCCATCTTCTCGACGACGCTCGAGGGGAAGATCACGACGTGGAACCCGGGTGCCGTCACCCTGTTCGACTACGAGCCCGAGGAGATCATCGGCGGGCACATGTCGCTGCTCGTTCCCGATGAGTCCTCCATCGCTCTCGAGGAGATGCTCGAGCTCGCAACCGATGGAGGCCACCAGCAGGCGACCGACACGATGTGGAGGCGGAAGAATGGCGAGCTGGTCGAGGTCGCGGTCTCGATCTCCCCGCTCAGGAACGAGCGCGGGCACGTCGAGGGCTTCTCGGCGATCGCGAGGGACATCAGCGATCGAAAGCGCGCCGAGGAGGAGCTTCGCCGGCTCTTGGCGGAGGAGGAGCGGCTCGAGCGCCAGCACGCCGCCATGTCGGAGATCCGGCTCGCCCTCCTCTCCGAGCGATCGCTGCAAGAGGTCCTGCAGCTCATCTGTGACCGGGCCGCCGAGGTCCTCCACGCTGCCGCGTGCGCCGTCAGCGTCCGGACCGACGGGCGGTTGCAGGTTGCAGGGGGATCGGGTGCCCTGACGCCGCTGATCGGCGGCGAACTGCCGATGGACACCTCGTTGGCCGGGCGCGTCATCTCCTCTGTGGAGGTCCTGCAGATCCACCACCTGCGGGACATCTCGACCATGGATTTGCCGAAAGACGTGCCGGACGGTCCGACGCTCGGCGTGCCGATCGCGGTCGGCGGCGCCACGATCGCAGCTCTCACGCCTGTGCGGGCGGTCGGGGAGCCCGTGTTCTCGACCGGCGAGGTGGCGACGGCCGAGGCACTCGCTGCGCAGGCGGCTCTCGCGTTCGAGCTCGAACGCTCACGCCACGACCATGAGCAGATGATGCTCGCCACCGATCGCGAGCGGATAGCCCGTGACCTTCACGACCACGTGATCCAGCAGCTGTTCGCGACGGGGATGTCCCTGCAGTCCCTCGTCCCGTTCATCGAGAGCGCGCAGCTGCGGGAGCGCCTGTCGAACGCCATCGACGGGCTCGACGACACGATCCGCGAGATACGCAACACGATCTACGGGCTCTCGTGGTCACAGACGCCCGAGCAGCAGCTGCGCTCCAAACTGCTCGAAGTGGTGGGGAAAGCGGAGGAGCAGCTGGGATTCTCGCCGGCGGTGCGTTTCGAAGGGCCGATCGACATAGCGATCCCGGACGAGATCGGCGCCCATGTCGTGGCGGTCGTGCAGGAGGCCCTCTCGAATGTCGCCCGCCACGCTCACGCCACCGAAGTGCAGGTCCAGGTCCTGCTCGAAGGAGGTGGTCTCCGCGTCACCGTCATCGACGACGGTGTGGGGATCGGTGAGGTGTCGCGCTCGAGCGGACTCAGCAACCTGGAAGAGCGCGCGCGCCTGGCAGGCGGGCGGTTCATGGTCTCGCCCGCTGCGGGAGGCGGGACCCGACTCGACTGGACCGTTCCGCTCTCGACCGGCCGATGACCCGTTTCGCAGTCGTCAGGGACTCGACGCCGCGAGAGGAGCCCGCCCGCTCATCCGAGCTCATCTGAAGGGAGCACCGTGGAGGTCACCGCCGTCCCGATCGACAAGCCCGAGGGCATGAACGTCATCGTCGGTCAGTCTCATTTCGTCAAGACCGTCGAGGACCTCCACGAAGCGCTCGCGGGCATCAGCCCTCACCTGCGCTTCGGGCTCGCCTTCTGCGAGGCGTCCGGGCCGTGCCTCATCCGCCGCTCCGGCAACGACGACGCCCTCGTCGACCTCGCCGTCCGCAACGCCGAGTCCATCGGCGCCGGCCACGTGTTCATCGTGTTCCTCGAGGACGGCTACCCGATCAACGTGCTCAACACCGTGAAACAGGTCCCCGAGGTCTGCGGCATCTTCTGTGCCACGGCCAACCCTCTGGAGATCCTCGTCACCGAGACCGACCTCGGGCGAGGTGTCGTCGGAGTCGTCGACGGTTTGCCGCCCGCCGGGGTCGAGACCGATGCGGACGTCGCAGACCGCAAACAGCTCCTGCGCATGATCGGGTACAAGTTGTAGCCGAGCCCGGCGAGTCCCTCCCTCACCCGCGCCGGGACCGCCTTGATCGAGTCGCCGGCCGGTGCCGTCCCGTGGTTCCGGTGAGATCCTCGGGCTCGAGGCCCCTCGACTCCGGCAGGAGGAAGAACAGCCCCGCGCCGAGAGCGGCAGGCAGGAACACGACCGCCGCCGAATAGCCGAATCGATTGCCCACGTCCGCGACCGCTCCGAAAGCGAGGAGTCCCGTGACGGCGCCGAGAACGCCGGCTGCGACGACCCATCCGGCGACCGAGGCCCGGACGTCGGTCCGGAAGAGCTCGTTCACGAGAGCACCAACTGCAGGTGCCAGGACGGAGCCGGCGAACACTCCGAGGATGTAACCGAGAACGAGGGCGGTGCGACCGCCGGAGTAGGCGACGACGCCCCAGGCGGCCAGGCCGATCATCCCGACGGCAGCAGTCGCGCGGCGCCCGACGCGGTCCGCCATGTACCGACCGGTCAACAGGCCGGCGAGCCCGCCCACGCCGGCACCGACCACCATCAGAGCGGTTGCCACACCCGACAGGTGGACGAAGCTCTGCGCGAACAGGAACACGAACGTGTTCGCCGGTCCCGTGATCACCGAGATGAGGAACGTGACTGCGATCAGGATCCAGAACCGCCCGAGCCGCTCGCCGACGACGCCGAAGACCGGGAGCGGACGCTCCGGCTCGTTCGTCGACACCTGATAGCGCTGCGACTCCACCACCACTGGGCGCAGCAGCTGGACGAGGACGAGCGGTACGACGGCGAGCGCGAGCAGGCCGCGGAAGCCGAGCGTCTTCACGAACAGGCTGTGCAGGATGGCCGTGATCCCTGCTCCCACGCCGTAGCCGGCCGACACGAGGGCGACGGCCTTGGCGCGGTCCGGTGCCCCGGTCTCCTCACCCGCGGTGATCTGGGTCAACGCGTTCGTGGCGCTGAGCAGTGGCCGGCCGAGAGCGAAGACCCCGACGAACCACCAGTACCCGGGTGCCGCTGCCGTCACTGCCGTGAGAGCGAGGCCGACGGTGAGCATCACGAGGATCATCCGCCGGCGCCCGTACCGGTCGGCGAGGCCCGCGAGCGGCAGTCCGCCGAGAGAGGCGAGGCGGATGACGGCGAGGCCGGCGCCGAGCTGGGTGCCCGAGAGACCCGCCTGAGCAGCGATGGAGCCCGAGGGCGCAGCGTGACCGAACGCCTTGGCCACGCTGCCGAGCGCCGCCACGACGCCGAACTGGCCTATGCCGGACGCCACCGCTGCGGCCGCGACGGCCAGTATGGCGGGGTCGGTCCAACGCCGGAACTGGAGCTGCGACCGGTCGTCGGGCTCTGGCACCGATCCCTGTCTAGCGGCCCGGCGAGATCCGCCGCCTGCGGGGAGGCTCCGTCAGTGGTGCGCCACCCTCGGAGACCGCCCCAGCTGGCGTTCGAGCTCGAGGACCGCCCGGGTGGTCTTGACCACGGTGTCGGGGTTGAGGCTCATCGAGTCGATGCCGATCCGGACGAGGAACTCAGCCATGTCGGGGTAGTCCGACGGGGCCTGGCCGCAGAGCCCGGAATGGATCCCGTTGCGGCGGCACCCGTCGACGGCGAGCCGGATCATCTCCTTCACGCCCTCGTCGCGCTCGTCGTAGTCGAACGAGACGATCTCGGAGTCGCGGTCCACCCCGAGCGTCAGCTGAGTCAAGTCGTTCGAGCCGATGGAGAAGCCGTCGAATCGCTTCGCGAACTCGTCGATCATGATCACGTTGTTCGGGATCTCGCACATCGCGTACACCTGCAACCCGTCTTCCCCACGGCGCAGCCCTTCTTCCGCCATCCTCTCGAGCACCTGATCGGCTTCGGCGACCCGCCGGACGAACGGCAGCATCAGGATCACATTGGTGAGCCCCATCTCGTCGCGAACCCGGCGGAGCGCCCGGCACTCGAGCCGGAAGCCCTCCTCGTAACGAGGGTGCGCGTAGCGGGAGGCACCGCGGAACCCGAGCATCGGGTTGTCCTCGTCCGGCTCGAACGCCGACCCGCCGACGAGGCTCGCGTACTCGTTCGTCTTGAAGTCGGACATGCGTACGACGACCGGCCGGGGCCAGAACGCGGCAGCGATCGTGCCGATGCCTTCGGAGAGGCGCTCGACAAAAAAGGCGGCGCCGTCCGGGTAGCCCTGGATCAGCCTCTCGATGGCCTTGCGATCGGCCTCGCTCTCCACGCGGTCCGGATGCAGGAGCGCGAGCGGGTGGGCCTTGATCGACTCGCTGATGATGAACTCCATGCGGGCGAGCCCGACACCGTCGTTCGGGAGGAACGAAGTCTGGAACGCCACGTCCGGGTTGCCGAGGTTGACCATGATCGCAGTCGCCGGGCGCGGGAGCTCCGCCACCTCGGTGACTTCGACGTGGTAGCCGATCTCGCCCCTGTACACGAGCCCGACGTCTCCTTCGGCGCACGAGACGGTCACGAGCTCGCCGCTCTGCACCTTGGTCATCGCGTCCCCGCAGCCGACGACCGCCGGGATCCCGAGCTCCCGGGCGACGATGGCGGCATGGCAGGTCCTGCCGCCACGGTTCGTCACGATGCCCGCAGCCGTCTTCATGACCGGCTCCCAGTCGGGCGTGGTGGTGTCGGCCACGAGGATCTCGCCCGGCACGAAGCCCGCGAGCGCCTCGAGGTGGGGGATGATCCGCGCATGCCCGCTCGCGACCTTCTCGCCGACCGAGCGCCCCTCGACGATCACCTCGCCGGTCCCGTCGAGCTCGTAAGTCTCGATCACCGTCGTGCTCCGCCGGGACGCCGCCGTCTCCGGACGCGCCTGCACGATGTAAAGGAGCCCGTCGCTGCCGTCCTTCGCCCATTCGATGTCCATCGGCACGCCGTAGTGGCGCTCGATCTCGAGCGCCGAGCCCGCCAGCTCGAGGACTTCCGTGTCGTCGAGGCAGCAGCGGGTGCGGTCGTGGCGGGGGGTCGGCACGTTGCGCGTCGTTCGGCTCGCCTCGCCCTCGACGAGCACCATCTTCACGGCCTTGTCGCCGATGAGCCGGCGGAGGACGGCGCGATGCCCGAGCTCGAAGGTCGGCTTGTGCACGTAGAACTCGTCCGGTTCGACCGCACCCTGGACGACGTTCTCCCCGAGTCCGTACGAGCCGCTCACGAGCACGGCGTCACGGAAGCCCGACTCGGTGTCGAGAGTGAAGATGACACCGGCCGAGGCAAGGTCTGACCGGACGAGCTTCATGACCCCGATCGACAAGGCGACCTTGAAGTGATCGAAACCCTGGTCGACCCGGTAGTGAATCGCCCTGTCCTGGAACAGGCTCGCGAAGCACCGCCGGCACGCGTCGACGAGCTGGTCGTCGCCGCGGACGTTGAGGAAGGTGTCGTGCTGCCCGGCGAAGCTTGCCGTCGGCAGGTCCTCGGCTGTCGCCGAACTGCGGACCGCCAGGCGGACGTCCGGGCCGTACTCAGCCTGGAGGGCGCGGTAGCCGCTGATGAGCTCCGACCTCACCTCCTCGGGGAGCCCTGCTCCGTACACGATGTCGCGGGCGAGCTGGCCGCGGCGTGCGAGGTCGGTGACGTCGGTCGGGTCGAGGTCGTCGAGCGCCTCGTGGAGCCGCCCCCACGCGCCGGCCTGGTCGAGCATGTACCGGTAGGCGTCGGCAGTCAGCGCGAACCCGTCCGGCACGCGCAAGCCCTCCGAGCGGAGTCGTTGGTACATCTCGCCGAGCGAGGCGTTCTTCCCACCGACGAGCGGGACGTCCCCGGCTCCGATCTGGTCGAACCGCCGCGCATATTCCATCGTCGTCGTTGCCATCTGGTCGTCAACCTCCTGGATGGGCGAGCTCCTGCTCCACCTCGAGGGCCCCGTCGAGAGATCCGTGCTCCGGTCCGAGCAACTCGGTGACGAGGTCGCGGATGGAGACGATGCCGACGAGCTCGCACTCGTCGACGACGGGGATGTGGCGGATGCCTGCCGTCAGCATCACGTGTGCGGCAGAGGTGACCGAGTCCCCGACGGTGAGATAGCGAGGATGGGCGGACATGAACTCCGACACGCTGGCGCTCTCGGGGTCCGCCTTCTCGGCGACCGCCCGGACGATGTCGCGCTCGGAGATGATGCCGAGGACCTCGCCCTCCCTCAGGACGGCGAGGGTGCTGATGCCTTCGGCGTGCATGGCGTCGGCAGCCTCACGGAGCGTTGCCTCGGGGTCGACGCAGCGCACGAGCGGCGTCATGAACGATCCGATCCTGTGGGACCTGGCTGTGGTTCGTTCCATGCCCTGATTGTCCGCCCGGCCGGCCAGGAACGAGCAGGGCCGAAAGTCCCGAGTGGGCTCGAGTCCGGCCTGCCGGTTCCCGGCGAGCCCTAACGTGGTCGCCCATGAGCGAGAACGAGGCGGTTCGGGGAAGCGACGAGGCCGAGACGGAGCCGGCGGGCATCGACCTGCCCGAGGACGGCCGGGAGCCCGCCGGCAGCGAGGCGGACCTCCTCGAGCAAGCCCGAGTGGTACGCGAGGAGCAGGTTCTCGAGCCGGGGGAGCGGCCTGACGACGTGCCCGAAGCCGATTGGTACGAGCAACGGGTGACCGAGGACCTCGACGAAGAGGAGCGCTGAGGTCTCCCTGACATGGAGAGGTCCGGTCATTAGGCTCGGGCCGCACCAGAGAAGGGACGTGCCATGAGCGATCACTCCGACGAGCCACCATCGGCACCGGCCTCTGCCGACCTTCCGACCAGCCTGCTGACCGGTGAGCTCGTCGATCCGGCCGCCGAGGTGGCGGCGCCCGAACCGCCGAGGTCGAACAAGGGCGTTCGCCTTCTCAGCGCAGCGGTGGTCGTGGTCGTGCTCGGTGCCGTCATCGGCATCGTCGTCGCCGCCACGTCGTCGAGCCGGGCGACGAGCCAGCAGATCGTGTCGGCCGCGCTGCAGGCGACGATCTCGCGGCACAGCGCTGAGGTGGTGATCAGCGGGCAGGCAACCGGGCCGTCCGGGACGACGCCGATCAGCGGCAGGGGCGAGATGGTGTTCGGCAACGGAGGCGGGTTCGTCGGCTCATTGACCGAGGAAGTCGGGGGTCACACTCTCCGGCTCGATGAGACCGCCATCGCCCACGAGACCTACATGTCCATCTCCGTCGGCGGGACCAACGAGATCGGCGCGTTCGACCCGGGCAAGCGATGGGTGGAGCTGCCGACGACTCCCTCGCAGCTGTCGCAGGGGCTCGGTGGAAGCGTCGATCCACTCGCCGAGCTCCAGCTCCTCGCAAAGAAGGGCTACAGCGTGCGGCGCATCGGCACCGGCACGGTGGACGGCGTCGCCGTGACGAGCTACCGGGTGACCATCTCCAAGGCTGAGATGCAGAGGAACCTGGCGGCCGCCATGAAGTCGCAGCCGGCTTACGTCCGGCCGTTGATGGCGGTCGCTGCGAAGGGGCTCGGCACCATGTCGTTCACGATTTCCATCGACGGCAGCAACCTGCTGCGCCGGATCGCCACGGTCACGACCATCGGCTCGGGTCACGCCCAGGTGTTCATGACCTACGAGGACTACGGCGTGTCGGCCTCCCTGCACGCACCGCGGCGGAGCTCCGTCCTCGCCTTCGCCCAGTTCGTGCAGCTCCAGCAGAGGGCCGCGGGCAACTCCAGCGGCGCCTGAGCAGGCAGTCGGCCCGTCACCCGATCGCGGCGCGGAAGGCTCGGCCCTCCTCGCCCGTGAACCAGCGCAGATGGCCGATGAGGAAGTCCCGGTAGGCGAGATCCGCGTTCGGGCCCGACGCCACCACACCGTGGAAGTAGTCGATCTCAGAGAGCGCGTACTCGACGTGCACGATCGGGAGCACGTGGTCCAGCGCGGTGAGACTCCCCGGAGCGAGAGGGCGCACCGAGCGGTAGGCCGCGATCAACGCTGTCGCCTGGTCGACGTGGACGGGCCGTGCACCTGCGGGCTGCAGCCATCCGATGCAGGAGCGTTCGATGGCTGTGGCGAGGTCGTACACCGCGCTCGTGCGGTTGCACAGCCCGAAGTCGATGATGCCCGTCACCTCGGGAGGGTCGACCGTGCCCGGCGTCCAGAACAGGTTGCTGCCGTGCCAGTCGTTGTGCGCCCAGAGCGGGTGAAGCTCTTCGAGATGCGGACGAGCGAGATCGTGAGCGGTCGAGAGGTCCTCGGCCAGCTCGTCGCGCCACTCGTGCCGTGCGAGGTAGTCCCCGAGCGCCGGACGCTCGGCTGCGAGCGCGGCGATGGCATCCACCGGATCCGGCGCCGTGATGACGGCCTGTGAAGCGAAAAGGGGTGCAGGCGTGCGCGCCGGAGCGTCATAGCCCTCGGCTGCGAGGTGGACGCGGGCGAGTGCCCGCCCCGCAGCTGCGGCGTCCCCCCGGGAGAGAAACGGCGTCCACGACCACTCGTTGCGGTACCGGTCCTCGCCGGGAACGGTCGCGAGGATCTCGTAGCTGTACGGACCCTCCTCGAGCGGCGGGGCGAGCGGCCTTGCCACCGGTTGGCCCCGCTCGGCCAGCCACGACATGAAGTCGTGCTCGCGGGCGAGCGCGACCGCGTCGCGGACGTTGACGTGATGGCGCTTGACGACGATCGTGCCGGCGCCGGGGAGGCGGACGAGGGCGGCCGCTGAGAACGGTCGCGGGCTGTGCCAGACGATCTTCGCCTCGGCCGGGGGCAGGCCTGCCAACGGCGCCCCCACCCGCTCGAAGAGGGCGTGGATCTCGTTGTCCGTGAGCGGCGGCCAGTCCGGCTCGA
Organism: Actinomycetes bacterium; assembly: GCA_021838945.1. Classification (GTDB taxonomy): domain Bacteria; phylum Actinomycetota; class Acidimicrobiia; order Acidimicrobiales; family Bog-793; genus JAKCCH01. The sequence goes on along the minus strand of JAKCCH010000079.1, from coordinate 528 downwards.
CCTCTTCGAGGGCCATCCCGTGGACGGCATGGGGCGGCTCGGCCCCGGAGGTGCTCAAGGCGCCACCGCGCTGAGCAGCCGGGTCAGCGATGCCCGTGGGGCATGTGCAGAAGGATCAGGACGCGTCGCCACCGGCACCCATCATGGTCTCTCGAGCTGTGCGAACGGTGGGCGCCGTGAGCAGGAGCCCGGCGCTGCCGAGTGGCATCCACCCCAAGGTGGATTCCGGGGTGGATTACCTTGGGGGTGTGGGCGATGCACCGAGCCGGGTGGTCGAGGTCGCCGGCCGAAGTGTCGAGATCTCGAACCCGGACAAGCTCTACTTTCCGGGAGCGGGAGCCACCAAGAGCGATCTCGTCGACTACTACCTGTCGATCGAGGGGCCGCTCATGAAGGCGGCGGGGCGCCGGCCGGCGCTGCTGCAGCGCTTCCCCGATGGTGCGCTCGGCAAGTCGTGGTTCCAAAAGCGCGTGCCGCGCGACCCCCCCGACTGGCTCGAGACCGTCGTCGTGGCAACCCCGACCGACA
>JAKCCH010000078.1 GCA_021838945.1 Actinomycetes bacterium | reverse complement strand
CCGACCGCGTCCGGCAGCCGATCGAAGTGCTCGAGCTCGCCTCCGTACTGCTCGGCGATGACAGAGCCTCGATGGACGACCACGACCGCGAAAGTGCGAGCGAGCGGGCCGTCGTCGTCGAACGCCTCCTCCAGGAACGGCTCGAGGTCGATGCCGTCAGGCGGGTCGGCCTCCGGCCAGTCCGGGTCCGGCCAGGGCACCCCGGCGGGATGGGCGGGCATGGGCACGAGCGGTGTGTCGATCAGGCGCTGGAGCGCTTCGGCGTACGCCGTCACAACCAGACCTCCTCGTCCTCGTCCACGACCTGCCGGCACGTCGGGCACCAGTGACGGACCTCGAGCGGTGTGCCGCAGACGGCGTGGGCCGGCGGTTCGTGCCCGTGCTCGGGCTCTCCGCCGGCGGACGCTGCCCAGGCGCTGAGCAGCCGGAGCGCTCCTTCGAGCTCCGCCGCCCTCGCTGTCACCCGGTACTCGAGGCGGACCGGCCTCGTCGAGTACGGCTCGGCGATGACGAGTCCCTGCCGCTCGAGCTCGCGCAGGCGGGCGGAGAGCACGTTCGTGGCGACGCCCGGCACCTGCTCCTGCAGCTCTCCGAAACGCAGCGGTCCTGCCAACAGCGCCGCGATCACGAGGAGCGTCCACCGGTCGCCGATCCGCTCGAGGGCGTCAGCGAGCGGAGCCGGGCTTGCCGGTCGGCGCACTGCGGTCCGGCGGTCGGCGTCGTGCATCGTCTGTGGTCTACACCTCCTCGGTCGCGGGGTGGTGGGCCGTCACCCGGTGACCGGTTGAGATTTCTGCCCCACTGGCGCAGGCAATCTCAACCGGTCACGTTGCGGCGGCCACAAGACCCTGTATATAGTCACTTGCAAGTTACTAGTTACCTGCAAGGAGGTGGACGGGATGAGTGCACTGGAAGAACTGACAGCCGCCATCCGGAAAGCGGCAGAGCGAGTCGGACCGTCGGTGGTCGCGATCAACAGGCAGGGCTCGGGCCTCGTCGTCGGCAAGGACCTCGTCCTCACGAACGCCCACAACCTGCGCGGTGACCAAGCGGTCGTCCAATTCCCCGACGGGCGCGAGGTGGTCGCTTCGATCGCCGGCGCCGATGTGGACGGCGACCTCGCCGTGCTCAATGCCGAGACCGGGGCCACCAAGGTGATCGACCCGAGTGAATGGTCGGACGCGGCGCCGGAGGTCGGCGACGTCGTCATCGCTCTCGCCAACCCGCGAGGCCGTGGCGTGCGTGTGACGGCCGGCACTATCTCGTCGGTCGGTCGTTCGTTCCGCGGCCCTCGCGGCCGGCGAATCCAAGGCGGGCTCGAGCACACGGCCCCGCTCGGGCGCGGTTCCTCGGGAGGCCCGGCCACCGACGCCTCCGGCCGGATCGTCGGTGTGAACACGCACCGTCTGCAGGAAGGTTTCTACCTGGCGGTCGTGGCGAACGACGAGTTGCGGCAGCGCATCTCGAGGCTCGCCGCCGGCGACGCACCGGTCCGGCGCCGGCTCGGCGCTGCAATCGCTCCGGCGCACGTTGCCAGGCACCTGCGGGCCGCAGCGGGCCTGCCGGACGTCGAAGGCCTCCTCATCCGCGGCGTCGAGGAAGACGGAGCTGCCGACCGTGCCGGGCTGCGGCGAGGCGACGTGCTCACCGCCGCCGGCGACCGTGCCCTGGTCACGATCGACGACCTCTACGCCGCGCTCGACGGCGAGGGCGATCTCGAGCTCCGCGTGGTGAGGGCGACCGACGAGATGGTGGTGACGGTTCGTTTCGGGGCGGAGGCGCCAAAGGCCGAGGGTGGCGAGACGAAAGCGTGATCACGGCCTGACTCGACGGCGAGGGCCGAAAGGCGGAATGGTCAGTCCCACGACAATGTTGAACCGGCCATGCCGATCACCCGCCTGAACCACGCGGTCCTGTACGTGCGCAACGTCGAGCGGAGCGCCACCTTCTACTCCGAGGTGCTCGGGTTCCGTCGGCTCGGGATGGGCGACGCCATCCGGGGGGCTGCTTTCCTCCAAGCACCGGGATCCACGAACGACCACGACATCGGACTGTTCGAGATCGGCGAAGCCGCCGGCCCGACCACGGCGGGGCGCAACCAGGTGGGCCTCTACCACCTGGCGTGGGAGGTCGACACGCTCGATGAGCTCGAGAGCCTGGTGCACCGGCTGCAGGACGTCGGGGCTCTCGTCGGCGCGTCAGATCACTCCACGACGAAGTCGCTCTATGCGAAGGATCCCGACGGCATCGAGTTCGAAGTCGCCTGGGTGGTGCCGGCGGACCAGCTCGACGAGGCCGCTCTGGCTGGACGCGCCGAGATCAAGCCGCTCGACATCGAGGCAGCGAAGGGTCGCTACGGTGCCGACACTCGCGGCGGCGTCGGGATCTCACACAGCTGACGGGCCCCGGAGCGACGGGAGGACGGGACGGGGGCGCGGCGCAGCGGCTGGATCAAGCCCAGCCGTCGGCCTCCGCGTCGTAGACGCCGCCGTAGGGCCGTCCGGAATCGGCTCGCTCGATGACCTCGGGCTCGACTTCCGCCTCCCCGGGCTCGGACTCGGACTCCACCTCTCCGGCGGCGGGGGACGACGTGTAGGTGCCATAGGAGGAGTACCCGTAGCCGTACTCCAAGCGGTCCATCGGCCCGGTCGGAACGTCCTCGGGCCGTGTATCCATGGCGTAGGTGTCATCGAGGGTCTCGAGGGTCGCGTCGGCACCTGCGCCTTCGGGGTCGCCGTCCATCAGGCCGCTCGGCGCCCCGGTGTCGTCGATGATCTGTGAGAACAAAGACGGGCCGGCATCGCGGCGGACCGCGATGCCCGGGACGAGGAGCTCGTCGTCGGCCAGAGCGGAAGACTCGAGCGCCACCTCGTCGGCGGCGTTCGCATCGAGCTCGCCGGCGTCATCGAGCGAGTGGTACTGCCCCGTGTCGGCACCACCCATGATCGCGGCGCCGTCGCCTGCGGCCCTGAGCGGCTCACCCTCGTCGGCGGGATCGGCCCGCGGCCCCCGAGCCTCCGCCGCGTCGGCGATCGAGGCGGCCGGCTTGCCGAGCGGGCTGCGCACCATCTCCTCGATCGTGGCCTCCACCGTCGCCTGCAACCGTGCGAGCTCGGAGATCGCCAGCTGCTTCTGATCGTAGAGAAACGTGATCTGCGCCACCGCCCTCTGTCGATCACGCTCGACCCGCTCGAGGTACGCCTGGCGTCGCCTGTCCATCTCGTCCCGGAGCGCCAGGGCCCGCCGGGTCGCCTCGTCGACGAGCTCGGCAGCTTCGGCGCTCGCGACCGCCCGCAACTCCTCGACATCGCCCTGCGCCGCCTCGCGCTGTGCTTCGATCTCCCGCTGCGTCTGCTCGCGCAGCTCGGTCACCTCGCGCTCAGCTTCCTGACGGAGGTTGTACGCGCCCTCCCACGCCTCCTGCAGGATCCGCTGCACCCGCTCACCGAGTGAGTCGAGGGCGGGCGGCTGCGCGGTGCGTTGCTCACTCTCGTAAACGGCGACCCGACGATGCAGCTCTCGCAACTGGCCGACGGCCGCAGCGAGCTTGCGCTCGGACTCCGAGGCGCGGTGCAATGCCTCGTCGAGGCGGCGCTGCTGGTCGGTCACATAGCGGTCGACCTGCTCGGGGTCGTATCCCCGCCGGTACACGCTGAAGATCGGCGTCGCTACTCCGATTCCCTCTTGCTCTACGGCTTCGCTCTCGTCCATCCCCGTCGCCTCCTGAGGCGCCTTCGCTCACGTCGGATCGTACTGAGCGGCCCCACAGAACTGGTGGATCCCCTGCCCGCCTTTTAGGCTCGCGACGTGAGCGACAACCCCCATCTGCACGGCGGTTTACTGGCCCTCAGAGCGATCGCGGCGGCCGAGCCGGAAGTGGACACGCTCTTCACGCTCTCAGGTGGCCACATCTTCCCCCTGCTCGACGCGGCGCACGAGCTCGACTGGCGGATCGTGGACGTCCGCCACGAGCAGACGGCGGTGTTCGCTGCCGAAGGCATGGCCAAACTCACGCGGCTGCCCGGCATCGCGGCGTTGACGGCCGGCCCCGGTGTCACGAACGGCGTGAGCGCGATGACGGGCGCCTATCTCAATGGGACGCCCATACTCGTGCTCGGCGGTCGCGCGCCCCATCACCGCTGGGGGTCCGGCTCGCTGCAGGAGCTCGACCACATTCCCATCGTCAGTTCAGTGACGAAATATGCGGCAACGGCGAACGACACCGGCGCCATCCCAGCTCTCGTCCTGCATGCGCTGGCCGAAGCGACGGCGCCGCATCGCGGGCCGGCCTTCATCGACTTCCCCCTCGACGTCCTCGGCGGCCACTCAGAGTTGCAGCTCGACGCTGCGGCTCTCTCCGATCGTTCAGGCGCGGATCCGGACGAGAGCTCCATCCGGGAGGCGGCGGATCTGATCGCCCGTGCACAGCGCCCGGTCTGCGTCGCCGGAAGTGACGTCTACTGGGCAAGGGCGGAGTCCGAGCTCGTCGCGTTCGCAGAGTCGAGGCGGGTCCCCGTCTTCGTGAACGGGCTCGGCCGCGGCACGATCCCGGCCGACCACGAGCTGAGCGTCTCGCGCAGCCGGGCGTTCATGAAGCAGGCCGATGTCGTCGTCGTGGTCGGGACGCCACTCGACTTCCGGTTGTCGTTCGGGCGCTTCGAGAACGCGGCCGTGATCCACATCGTCGATGCGGAGGAGCGCCGGGCCACGCACGCCGAGACCGAGTCCACCATCGCGGGCGACCTGCGGGTCATCCTCGAGCGACTCGGGACCGTCGAGCTGTCACACGATGCAACCGAGCACGAGACCTGGATCTCACGCCTCCGCGACGAGGAGGCAGCAAAGAGGGAGCAGGAACGTGCCGAGCTCGAGGCGGACACCACGCCGATCCACCCGGCGCGTGTGTACGGAGAGCTCCGCAAGGTGCTCGACCGGGATGCGATCGTCATCGGCGACGGCGGCGACTTCGTGTCGTACGCGGGGAGGTTGGTGGACTCGTATCAGGCTGGGTGTTTCTTGGAGCCTGGGCCGTACGGATGTCTCGGGACCGGCCTCGGCTACGCCGCGGCAGCTCGGCTGGCGCATCCGACGAGACAGGTCGTGGCGTGTCTCGGAGACGGGGCGTTCGGTTTCTCGGGGATGGACGTGGACACCCTCGTACGTCACGAGCTGCCTGTCGTCATGGTCGTGGGCAACAACGGGATCTGGGGCCTCGAGAAACACCCCATGCAGTTCTTCTACGGCTACGACGTCGCGGCAGACCTGCGCCAGGAGACCCGGTACGACGACATCGCGAGGGCGCTCGGCGGTGCGGGCGAGACCGTCCGGGACCCGGCGGAGCTGGGGCCGGCGCTGAAGCGGGGGTTCGACTCCGGTGTCCCCTATCTCGTCAACGTGCTGACAGATCCGGCCATCGCCTACCCCCGCTCCTCCAACCTCGCCTGATGGCTCGACTCGAGCCTGGTCTCGAGCCTGGTCTCGAGCCTGCCGAGGAACCTCTCCCGGTCGACGATCGCCCGCCGGACGCGGGCTCTCGCGAGCAGCTCACCCGAGCGGGCGTCGGCGACCTCGATCGTGAGCTCGACGTCTCGCTCCCCCACCGATTCGACGGTCGCGGTCGCCCGAACTTCGTCGCCTGCCGCAGACGGGGTGAGATGGTCGATCTCGACGTGGACGCCGACGCTCGTGCGCCCGGCCGGCAGGCGGGGGGCGACCGCTGCAACCGTCGCCTCTTCGGCGAGTGCGACGAGTCGGGGCGTTCCGAGGACCGCCACGTCACCCGATCCGAGAGCCGTCGCGAGGTCGATCTCGCCGACCGTCATCACGGCTTCACCCGTGACACCCGGCTCGAGCGGCGACTGCGGTGACTGCGGCGACTGCGGCGACTGCTGTGACTGGAGCGCAGAGGAGTCCTCGGGCACCGTCGCTACGATACGGCCCCTCAGCGAGGAGGACGTGACATGACCGTGGCCGGCACAGCGCTCGTCGAGCCGGACGTGCTCGAACGGGTCCTCCGGCGCGCCCTCGAGCGCGGCGGCGACTTCGCCGAGGTCTTCGTCGAGGACCGGACCATGAGCGCCATCTCGCTCGACGACCGGCGGGTCGAGGAGCTGTCGACCGGTCATGAGCGCGGCGCCGGGATCCGGGTCGTCGTCGGTGAGACGACCGGCTTCGCTCATACGGCGGATCTCACCGAGCGCGGCCTCAGGGCTGCTGCGGAGGCGGCGGGCGCCGTGGCCCGGGAGGGGGGCGGTGGAGCTCGCCGCGTCGCGCTCGAGGAAGGCCGCGTGGCCGCTCCGAACGAGGTCCGCATCCTGCCGAGCGACGTGACGAAGGCGGCGAAGGTCGAGCTGCTGTCGCGGGCGGACGCCGCCGCTCGCTCGAGCAGCGACTCGATCGTGCAGGTGAGTGTCGGCTACGGAGACACCCGCCGCAGGATCCAGGTCGCCAACAGCGAGGGACTCCTCAGCGGTGACGACCGCGTGCGCACGAGGTTCTCCGTCCTGTGCGTTGCCTCGGGCGACACCGGCATGCAGACGGGATACGAGACGCGGGCACTGACGGTGGGTTTCGAGCTGTTCGAGACGGCGTCGGTCGAGGAGGTCGCCACCGAGGCGGCGCACCGAGCCCTCACCAAGCTCTCGGCGCGACCTGCGCCGGCGGGCGTCGTGCCGGTGGTCCTCCAGCGCGGGAGCGGCGGGATCCTCTTTCACGAGGCATGCGGGCATGGGCTGGAAGCCGACCACATCGTGAAGGACTCGTCGGTCTACACGAACCGTGTGGGCGAGCTGGTGGCGAGTCCGCTCGTAACGCTCGTCGACGACGGCACCGTCGGTCCGAACTGGGGCAGCTTCGCGATCGATGACGAGGGACGCCCCGCGCAGCACAACGTGCTGATCCAGGACGGGGTGCTCGTCGACTACATGTGGGATGAAGTGTCAGCGCGCCGCCGGCAGCGCGCCTCGAGCGGCAACGGCCGGCGGGAGAGCTATCGCCACCTGCCGATGGTGCGGATGACGAACACCTACCTGTTGCCCGGCGAGGACGACCCGGAGGAGATCGTCGCCCAGACGCCCCACGGCATCTACGTGGCGCACCTCGGTGGCGGTCAGGTCAACACGGCGACCGGCGACTTCGTCTTCGGGATGACCGAGGCCTACCTGATCGAGAACGGACGCATCACCGAGCCGCTGCGGGACGCGAACATGATCGGGAACGGTCCTGACGTCCTCGCGAAGATCGACACGATCGGGAGCGACTTCGACATGTCCCCTGGCACGTGCGGCAAGGACGGCCAGTCGGTCCCTGTCGGGTGCGGGCAGCCGACGTTGCGCATCACCGGCGTGACGATCGGCGGCACGGCCGGTGCCTGAGCTGCTGGAGTTGGCGGAAGCAGTCGCGGCGCGGGCGGACGTCGCGTCCGGCGAGGAGGTCGAGGCGTACGTGGCACACGGCCGCGACACGTCGATCCGCGTCTACGACGGCGAGATCGAGCAACTCTCGTCGGCGGAGTCCGCCGGTGTCGGGGTGAGGGTGGTCAGGGAGGGAAGGCAGGGTTTCGCATGGGTGGGCGCGCTCGACGAGACGGCGGCGGAGGAGGCGTTGACAGAAGCGCGCGACAACGTCGCTTACGCCTCCGCCGACGAGCATGCCGGCTTGGCACGGCCCGACGGCGTGGCTCCGGTGACGTTGGAGCTCTGGCGCGGAGAGCAGGCGGAGTACCCGACACAGGCCAAGGTCGATCTCGCCCTCGAAGTCGAGCGGATGGTGCGTGCCGGCGACCCCCGGATCCGCCAGGTGGTCAGCTCCGACTACTCAGATGCCATGACCGAGTGGGGCGTGGCGACGTCGACGGGGATCTCCTCAGCGGCGAGGCGCACCATCTGCCATCTCTTCGTGAACGCGATCGCCGGCGAGGGTGACGACACGCAGACAGGGTTCGGATACTCGGTCGGGCGGGCAGCCGGGGACCTCGACGTGGTCGCATGCTCGGCAGATGCGGTAGAGCGGGCGACGCGCATGCTCGGCGCCAAGAAACCCCGCTCGTCCCGCCTCACCGCCGTGCTCGACCGACGCGTGACCGCCACCCTGCTCGGGATCCTCGCGAGGACCTTGTCGGGCGAGGAGGTCTCGAAGGGCCGGAGCCTGTTCGCCGATCGCGTCGGCGAGGAGCTCGGGCCGGGGACGTTGACACTCGTCGACGACCCGACGGACCCCGCCGCCCTCGGTGCCGCCCCGATGGACGCGGAAGGGTTGGCCACGCGGCGTAACGAGCTCATCCAGGGCGGGAAGCTCATGGGATACCTGTACGACACCCACGCTGCCCGTGTCGCAGGGACCGTCTCGACCGGCTCAGCCGTGCGCGGTGGCTACCGGACGACGCCCGGCGTCGGCGCCAGGGCCGTTTCGCTCCTGCCGGGGGAGCTCTCGCAGGAGGAGATCATCTCCGCCGTCGGCACTGGTCTCTTCGTCCAGTCGGTCTCCGGCGTCCACTCGGGCGTGAACGCGGTCAGCGGCGACTTCTCCGTCGGAGCGCAAGGAGTGATGATCCGGGACGGCGCGCTCGCCGAACCGGTCCGGGAGATGACCATCGCATCGTCGATCCAGCGGATGCTCCAGCACGTGAGCTTCATCGGCTCGGACCTCGAGTGGCTGCCCGGTTCGGCAGCCGGCCTGACACTGGCGATCGACGACATGTCGCTCGGGGGCGAGTAACGGATGAACGGTCCTCGGCGACCGTCGGACGCGGCGGTTACCCGACACCCGCATCTCGGACTGCCACGGTCGTCCGAGAGGGCGTTGCGGGTCGACTGCCACCTCCACACGATGTGGTCGGGGGACTCGACGACGACGCCGGACGAGCTCGCCCATGCGGTAGCGGAGGCGGCGATCGACGTGATCTGCATCACGGACCATTCGACGATCGCCGGGGCGCTGCGGCTGGCAGATGAGCTGCCCTGTCGGGTCGTCGTCGGCCAGGAGCAGCGCACACCTGAAGGCGAGATCATCGGGTTGTTCCTGTCGGAGCGGATCCCGCCAGGTTGCCGGAGCGCGCTCGAGGCGGCGCGCTTCGTTCGGGAGCAGGGAGGGCTCGTCTACGTCCCACACCCCTTCGACCCCATGAGGCATCGGGTTGGAGGCCTCGTCCTGCAGCGCCTCGCCGACGAAGGGCTCGTCGACGTCATCGAGGCTCGCAACGGGAAGACATCGCTCGAGTCCCTGAACGAGGAAGCGGCCGAGACGTGCCACAGGTTCGGTATCGCCGCCGGCGCCGGCAGCGACGCCCACGTGCCGGAGGCGGTGGGAGCGGCGTACGTGGAGGTGGATCCGTTCGCCGACGCGGCCGGCCTCGTGGAGGCGTTGGGACGGGGCCGGGTCATCGGCCATCACTTCGACTCGGCACGGTCGTGGAGACCGCGGATCGTGCCGTCAGTACGGCCGGTGGAGGACTGAGCTTGCCGTCCGCGCCGTCAGCTGGCCGCAGCCGCGGACTTCGAGTCGCTGCTCTTCGAGGTGGAGCCGCTGGAGTCGCTGCTCTTCGGGGCGGAGCCGTTGCTCCCGCTGCTCTTCGGGGTGGAGCCGTTCGACGATTCGGAGGCCGAGGACGTGCTCGCGCCTTCCTTCGCGCTCTCGCTCTTCTTCGGGGCCTCGCTCTTCTTGGAGGCGGTCGAGCCGGAGCGGCTGTCCGTCTTGTAGAAGCCGCTTCCCTTGAACACGATCCCCACGCTCCCGAAGACCTTGCGCAGCTCGCCGGCGCAGTTCGGGCAGACCGTGAGGGCGTCGTCCTTGAACGACTGCACGACTTCCAGATGCTCCCCGCACTGCTTGCAGGCGTATTCGTAAGTCGGCATGGTCAGGATCTCCGGCGGACGAGGCTGTTTAGCACTCTCAGGTATCGAGTGCTAAGTATAGCGGGAGGGTAGGAGGCGCACGATGGACCATGTCGACCACGTCCACCCGGTCGAGGACCTCGTTCCGCTCGAGCAGGTTCAGGAGATGGTGCTCTCGCGCTGCTCGCGGCTCGGCTTGGACGAGCTGCCCCTTGCCGCGGCGCTGGGAGCGGTGCTCGCGTCCGAGGTGGTGGTCGACGAGCCGATCCCACCGTTCGCCAACACGGCGATGGACGGGTACGCCGTTCGCTCGGTCGATGTGGCCTCGGCACCCGTCGAGCTCCGGGTCGTGGGCGTTCTCCCTGCCGGCGCCCCTCCGCCCACCGAACCGTTGGGGGCCGGCGAGACCTGGCAGATCATGACCGGTGCGCCGATGCCGCCCGGCGCCGACGCAGTAGCGATCGTCGAGCGAACAGAAAGAGTCGGTGAGGGCCGTGTCCGGGTGCTGGACTCGGCTGGACCGGGACTCAACGTTCGGCCGGCGGGCTCCGACTACGCGACCGGTGCGGTGGCCGTGGACGCTGGGACACTCCTGACGCCCGCACATCTCGGCGTGCTGGCGAGCGTGGGCCGATCCACGGTCAGCACGTGGCGGCGGCCGGTGGTCGGAGTGATGTCGACCGGCGACGAGCTCGTCGATGCCGGCGTGCCTCTGCACCCTGGGCAGATCCGTGAGTCGAACCGGATGACGCTCGGGGCGTTCGTGCGGCACGCCGGGTTCCCGGTCCTCGACCTCGGGACGGTTCGGGACACCGAAGCCGACCTCGAGGCGGCGCTGGAGCACGCCGGCGAGGCGTGCGACGTCGTGCTGTCGTCGGGTGGCGTCTCGAAAGGCGAGTTCGACTTCGTGAAGGTGGTCCTCGACCGGCTGGCGACTCGGGCGGCTGGGCAGGGCGGCGAGTCGTTCGAGCTCGGTGTGGCCATCAGGCCGGCGAAGCCGCTCGCACTCGCCTGGCTGCCGCGAACCGGCGGTGCTGCTCCGGAGGTGCGTCCGCCGGTCGCTTTCTTCGGGTTGCCCGGGAACCCAGTGTCGGCCGTCGTGAGCTTCCTCGTCGTGGCACTGCCGGCGATGCGGAAGATGGCCGGCTGGCCCGAGCCGCTCCCCCGCCGCATCCCCGCCGTCGCGCTCGACGGGCTGCGGCCGTCGAGCGATGGGCGGTTGAACCTGCTCCGAGTGACGGCTTCGGCGGGACCGGATGGTCGCCTGGTCGTGAGGTCGGCGGGCGGGCAGCAGTCGCACCAGCTCTCGGGACTCAGCTCGTCCAACGCCCTGGCGGTCGTGCCGGCCGGTGTCGCCGTGGCGGTCGGCGACCTCGTCGACGTGATCCTGTTCGGCCCGCTGGTCTGAGCTGCCCTTTCCCGCGGCACGGGCCGGGGCGGGGTGGCGCAGGGCTGCCTCTGCAGGTGGTTGAGATTGCTGTCGCCGTGCCGCGCACAATCTCAACCGCCTATGGCGCCGGCGCAGCGCCATAGGCTTGCACCGATGGGAGAGCTCGAGCCGCGCCCCGGGCCGTTGGTCGACACATTCGGCCGGACGGCACGTGACCTGCGCATCTCCATCACGGACCGGTGCAACTTCCGCTGCACCTACTGCATGCCGGAAGAGGGCATGCAGTTCGTCCCCCGCGACGAGATCCTCACCTTCGAAGAGATCGCCCGCCTCGCCGAGCTCTTCGTCGAGCTCGGAATCGAGTCGATCAGGCTCACCGGCGGCGAGCCGACGGTCCGACGTGACCTCCACCGGCTGATCTCCATGCTCTCGGCACTCCGCACGCCCGACGGGCGTCAGGTCGAGATCTCGCTCACCACGAACGGCTCCACCCTCGCCCGGCAGGCGGAGCTGCTGCGCCATGCGGGACTGACGAGGGTGAACGTCAGTCTGGACTCGTTGCGAGCGGACCGTTTCTTGGCGATCACGAGGCGGGATGCGCTCGAGGACGTCCTGTCAGGCATCGACGCCGCCGTCAGCGCCGGCCTGGACCCCGTCAAGGTCAACGCCGTCGCCGTACGCGGGCAGAACGAAGACGAGATCCTCGACTTCGCCGCCTACGGCCGCTCCAAGGGTGTCCAGATCCGGTTCATCGAGTACATGCCGCTCGACGCCTCCGGCACGTGGTCGCTCGACCAGGTCGTGGCGGCCGACGAGATCGTGCGGACGATCGATGCCGTCTACCCGCTCGAGCCGGTGGTACACGGCTCCGAACCGGCCTCACGATGGCGGTACGCAGACGGCGGCGGTGAGATCGGCGTCATCGCATCGGTCACGAAGCCTTTCTGCGGAGACTGCGACCGGGTGCGCCTGACGGCGGAAGGCAAGTTCCTGACATGCCTGTTCGCGATCGAAGAGCTCGACCTGCGCCACCCGCTCCGCTCGGGTGCAAGCGACGCACACTTGGCCGAGCTCTTGAAGGACGCCGTCTACGGCAAATGGTCGGGCCACCGGATCGGGCGGGTTGACTTCGTGCGCCCGACCCGTTCCATGAGCCAGATCGGCGGCTGAGCCACTCCCGGGCATCATCCTCCCAGGTCACCGGACCGGCCTGACGCGCCTAGTCGGTGGCGCTTAGACTGCTGCCCCGATGTCCGAGCGAGGCCTGACGCATCTGGACCCCTTGGGGAGAGCCCGGATGGTCGATGTCACTCCGAAGGAGACGACTCACCGACGAGCACTGGCCCGGTGCAAGGTGAGCATGCTCCCCGAGACGACCGTTGCGATCGCCTCCAACGCCATCAACAAGGGGGACGTGCTGGGGGCCGCCCGTATTGCCGGCATCCAAGCGGCGAAACGAACTGCTGAGCTAATCCCGCTCTGTCACCCACTTCTCGTGGGAGGGGTCTTTGTCAACTTCACCATCGGCGACGACCAGGTCGAGGTGGAGGTGCAGGTCGAGGCGGTCGATCGCACAGGCGTGGAGATGGAAGCGATGACAGCCTGTGCTGTCGCTGCGCTGACAATTTACGACATGTGCAAGTCGGCCGACCGATCGATGTCGATCGGTGATCTCGCCCTGTGGGAGAAGACGGGGGGACGATCCGGTAGTTGGCGCCGCTCGGAAATCCACTAATCGCAAGGCACCCTCAAGTAGGGTGGCTCGAGAAGCAAGGACGGTACGAGGAGCGTGCACATGTTTGTTCTGGTGCTCCTGGGGATTGTTTGGGTCGCGGCTCTCGCCCCGATGATCCTGCGAAAGCTACGTGAGCGCGAAATTGTCAGCTCAGTGACATCGTTCAACCGTCACCTCGTGCGGTTGTCTGTCGGATCACCGCGGTCGGAGCGAGAGGGGTCGGTGCCGGGCGCGGCGATCGGTTTCTCGGTGGCGGCACAGCGACTGGCTGAGCAGCGTGGCATGGCCGGGCTGGGAGACGCGGGTGCCATCCGGCTCGGAGCACGACTTGCAGTCGCCTC
>JAKCCH010000173.1 GCA_021838945.1 Actinomycetes bacterium | reverse complement strand
GATCTCGATGGCTCCACCCGAAGGAGCCGTGATCCTCCTCGCCTGTGAGCGCCGTGGCCAGCACTGGATCGGGCTGCTCGAGCAGGAGCGAGCCGCGGGGGAGGAGGAGCCGGATCGAGTACTGGACCGGATCGGTGTTCCACACTAGGTCGGCTCGGGCGGAGAGCTCGAGGAGCGAGGCGACCGAGTCGAGGGTCGTCCAGGGTGTGAACGGGAGCCACGACGGGCGGGGCTCGATCCCTGCGCTCCGGAGCAGGCGGACGGCCTCGGCCTCGTCGCCTGCGGTGTGACCCTTGTCGAGGACCGAGAGCACGGCATCGTCGGTGGACTCGAACGCGGAGACAACGAACGTGAGGCCGCACTCGGCGAGCTCGTCGAGGATGGCGCGGTGCCTGAGCACGTGCTCCACTTTGATGGTGGCGTCGAAGGTCACGCCGGCGAACCGCTGGTGCAGTGCCCGTGCCACCGCAAGGGCATGGCGCGGCCGGTTCAGGAAGTCCGGGTCGGCGATGCTGAGGTGGCTCGCCCCGAGAGCGATGACCTGCTCGGCGTCGGCCATCACGGCCTCGAGCGGCAGCTGGCGCGAGCGCCCTTGGTACACGACGGCGACGGGGCAGTGGCGGCAACGGTGGTTGCACCCGCGGGTCGTCTCGACGCTCGCCGCCACCCTCGGGCCCGTGCCGGCCGGAGGGAGAGCGCGGGCGTATCGGTCGAGAGCCGGCAGCAGGTCCCTGGCCGGCGGGGGGCCCGCAGCGGCTAATGGAGGACCGATCTCGGTGAGAGTGTGCACGCTCGCGGCCGACCGGTCTTCGCCGCTTTCGAGCAGGCCGAGCCAGTCGAGAAGCGCCGGCACGGCGTCCCCGGCCACGAGCAGGTCACCAGGCCGGAGAGACGGGTGGCCGTCGAGGACTCCCGCATAGAGGCCTGCGAACGCGAACGGCGGCCTGCTGCCGGCTGCTTCCAACCGGCCGGCAACCTCGAGTGCGAGCTCCGTCGCCGTGTGCATCGGCACCGAGAAGACGACGGCGTCCGCGTCTGCGGCGGCGTCGTCCGGCACTGGGACGACGGCCGTGTCGAGGACTTCCACCTCGTAGCCGCGCGCCCGCAGCGCCGCCGCCGGACCGGCCACGCCGAGGGGCTGGTGGCCGAGCTCGTACGTCGAGACGAGGAGGACTTTCACCCGATCACCGTATCCGCCGGGTCGACGTCGACCACGAGGAGGTCCTCGGCGGCGCGGAGCGCTCGTTCGACATCTGCCGCGGTACCGGCTGCCGCGAAGACGAAGCCGACGTAGCGATCGCCCTCGGGCAACGCCCGGATCGGCCGCCCCGGCGCGATCGTGATCTCGACGCCCGTGATCCCTTCGAGCGCGCGGGCCTCCTCGACGTTGCGCACCTCTCGGAGGATGCCCGAGCGCGGGATCGGGATCATCAAGACACCGGCCGGGCCGTCGAGCCGCGGGTCTGGCCCTGGCAGCCCGAGAGCTCGGGCGACGACGAGGTCTTCGAGGGTGGCGCCGCCGGGCAGCCGCAGTGCCTTCGAGCACCTGCCCCCGATCGTGCGGGCCGCCACCTCGAGCACGACGGGCCGGCGAGGTGCACCGGCCGACTCGGGTGGGGCGAGCCGCAGCTCGGCATGGACGGGACCGTCGGTGAGCCCGAGCGCCGCAGCGGCTGCACGCGTCGCCTGCTCGACGGCGGCCCACTCCTCTCCGCTGAGCGCCGGAGGAGAGACGTACAGGGTCTCTTCGAAGAAGGGGCCTTCGAGGGGATCTGGCTTGTCGAAGATGGCGATGACGTCGAGTCGTCCGCCCGTGAGCACTCCTTCGACGGCGACCTCTGCACCGGGCACGAACGCCTCCACGAGGAGCGGGCTGTCGGCCCGCTCGCCTTCCGCATCGAGGATCGAGCGGATCCGCCCGGCTGCCGCAGCGGCTTCGTCCGGTGTGTCGGCCCGGATGACGCCCCGGCTCCCCGAGAGCGAGCAGGGCTTCACGACCACCGGGGGCCCGACCACGGCCGCCGCGCGAGCCACGGCGTCGGGCGAGCCGGGTGTGACGACCAGGTGCCGCGGCTGCTCGACCTCCGAAGCGGCAAAGGCGCGCCGCATCGCCGCCTTGTCCCGCGTCAGCCGGACTGCCGTGCTCGGGCTGTGCGACAACCCCAGGCTCTCGCTCGCGAGCGCAGCCGCGAGGAGGCCCTGGTCGTCGACGGCCATGACCGCATCGAGTGGGATCCGAGCGTCCTGCTCGACGATGAGGGCGGCTGCGCGCTCAGGGTCGTCGAGCGGCACCTCCAGGGCACGGTCACCCATCTGGCCTGCGAGCGCCTGCGCATGCTCGGACGCGACGACCACGGTCGCACCGAGCCGCGTGGCGGCGGCGAGGTACTCCTCTGCTCGATACGTGCCCGTCGGCAGGATGATGAGAACGGTGGGGGCCCTTGCCACGCAGCCATGATGCCGCCGCGAGCCACTAGCCTCGTGCACGTGGATGAGGACACCGTGCTCAGAGTCACCGACCCGGCCCGGGAGATGGTGCAGGCGATCCGGAACAACGAGGAGAACGGCGAGTCCCTCGCGCTCTGGCTCGAGATCAACGGCGCGGCCAACGGCGCCTACTCCTACGACATGTGGTTCCAGCAGGCGTCCGACGCCGGACCGTCCGATTCCGTGAGCAAGGACGGCGACCTGACGATCGTGGTGGCCGCCAGCAGTGTCGAGAACATGCGG
>JAKCCH010000172.1 GCA_021838945.1 Actinomycetes bacterium | reverse complement strand
ACGAACACCTGTTCGTACAACACCAGAAAGGGGGCCTATCGGAGCACTATTTGCATCTGCTATGCCTTGCAAAGACCCGCCATCGGTTCCAAGCGCACGGGTCTCCACCGTTCCCAGGGTGGTCCACACCTCCTCATCCGCCAGGTGGCCCTCGAGTGCGGCTATTCGTCGGCCAGCATCCGTGAGCGGCTCTATCTCGGTCGCCCCGACGAGCGTACGGCAGGGATCCTTCTCACGACGGCTGCCTCCGACAGCGAAGGCACGCTCGGAGGGTTGGTGGCCCTCGGCGAAGCCCGTCACCTGCGCCGGCTTCTCGACTTGGCCTTCGATGACGCGGCGCGTTGCTCGTCCGATCCGCTCTGTGCCGAGCACGTCCCGCTGGACCCCTCCGACACATTGCACGCGGCTGCCTGCCACGCCTGTCTCTTTGTGTCAGAGACGTCGTGTGAGGCCAACAACCGCTGGCTCGACCGGGCCGTCCTCGTCGACCTGACCCACGACGGCCTCACCCTGCCTCGGTGACCGAAGCGGAGCTCGCGCTGATCGCCGGCTTGGCGGGCCAACTTCCCCGCGCAGACCTCACGGAACTGTCGCGCGCCGCCGTTCGGGGGCGATCGGGGGTGCTTGAACTGCGAGCAAGGACGCCGAGCCCCCTCGTCCGTGACGCGTGCGAGCAGTTGCTCGACGGCGCGACCGAGATCGGCCCGTGGCTCTCGGGTGCACTTGCCGCCTCGGCGGCCGCCTACGACGCCGCACTTCGTCGCCAGAACGTCGACGTGGTGTGGACCGGGCCGGAATCGGACATCGAGACCGGCCGCCTGACCGCTCCGGTCGTTGCAGAGCTCATCGACGATGCCGCACAAGAGATCGTGATCGTGAGCTACGCCACCTACGACGAGCCGCGTGTCGAGCGAGCCCTGTGGCGCGCGGTCGAACGGGGGGTCGACATCACCCTGATCCTCGAGCGCCACGAGGACAACCCGGCGTTCAGCCGAAGCGGTGAGGTCTACCCCGGCCTTCATGCCCGCCGACTCTCCTGGCCCGCGACTGCACGTCGGTCCGGAGCCTCGCTCCACGCCAAGCTCATCGTGATCGACGCGCACACGGCGCTTGTCGGCAGCGCCAACCTGACGGGACGTGCCATGGTGGACAACCTCGAGTGCGGCATCCTCCTTCGAGGCGGGCGCCAGCCACAGGAGATACGCGATCACCTCTTCTCCCTGATGCATGCCGGCGTCCTCGTTCCTCTGGCTCCAGGAGCGCCAACAAGTCGGCGCCTACCGTGATCGATCCAGTCGGAGCGGATGCGTACGTCTCCTCCGGATCGGAACTCGACCCGTCCCAAAGGCGCCTGGAGTAGCCATGAGGCTGCACCGTTCAGTGCCCTGTAGCGCGACTCGTGCGGGTGGGGGTCGCCGCGGCAGCGCGATTGAGACTGCCCCGAGTCAACCCTCTCCGATCGTCGAGTCCGGCCCATTGCTGTATGCCCAGCCCAATCGCCGCGCCGACACCGCAGGCCGAGATCTGGGCGCATCGGCCAGGCGGCGGCGAAGCACGGCCTCCAGGTCGTTCACGGGCTCTGGTGCGGGCAACCAGGTGAGCGACTCGTAGCCGCTCGGGCGGACCGGCTTCTCTTCGCCGGCCGGCACGCGGCCGAACAGGTCGAACGCCCGGTACCGAAGGAGCCTCACGACTTCCGGATGGTTCGACCCGTCCGTCGTCTTTGCCAAGAACGCCGGCGTCGCACACAGGTTCCACAGGGCCGTGTAGGTGTCGGGGTTCCTCGGGTCACCCCACACGTGGTTGTACTGGACATCTCGACCCTTCGCTCCTTCAGCGGCCCAGAGAAAGGCAAGGGTCGGGCCGGTGTTGTCGTCGTACATCACGCTGCGGCCGTCGGGAAGGGTGTCGAACTTCCCGCGCCTCGTAGGGTCTCGGACGAGCCGGAAGAGCGCGCTGCCCTTGGACTGGTCGACCGTGTCCGGATGGAGGAACACCGTGTGCGCCGCCACGGCATGCAGCACCGTCTCGTAGTCCGCACGCTTGAGCACGGCCGCCAAGGCGCTCACCCCGTCGAGGATGGCGGCCGATCCCGATCGCCGTGTTGCGGACGTGGTGCCACCCGGCACCTCGGCATCTGCGTCGGCCGGCGAGAACACGACGGCCTCCCCGAAGCGCACCTCGCTCACACGACGCCCGAGAGACATCCATGCGAGGGCGTGCGGGCGGCTGTGGCTGAAAGTGTTGGCCCACCACGGACGGTGGTTACGGGCACTTGTGGGGAGCCCGCCCACGAGCTCGTCGAGCTCGGCGAACGTGAACGAGACCGGCTCATCGCTCGGCGCGGACTCGAGCGCCAAGCGGAGGGGCTCGTACTTGGCGGTCATCGCTGGCACCGGGCCATCGTCGGTGACCGTACCGGAAACAGGAGCGATCGACTCGTCCCTCTACGGTGCTCGGTCGACGGAGGCTGCGATCGCAGGGGCAGCGCCGGGCGCCCGTGACAAGCGGTGCCGAGCGTCGGGACCATTCCGTTCAGGAAGTCCATGGCGTTAGCCACACACTGCCACTGGAAGTGGGTGGACGAACGAGCAGGTGCCGCGGACGCCGACCTCGGCGTCACCGCCCGCAGCGTCACCGCTGTGGTCATTGGTGCCGGCACACGCCGCCCCCTCGCCGGTCTCGGACGGGTCGGCACGGGGGCCTGATTCCCCCGGTCGAGCAGCCGTTCGTCCCACAGGCCGG
>JAKCCH010000077.1 GCA_021838945.1 Actinomycetes bacterium | reverse complement strand
CGAGGGAGCCGAGCACGGCCGCGAGCGCATCGCCAGCGAGCTCGATGCCAACCGGGCGGCCCGAGCGGCCCGACGGGCCTCGGCGCGGGTGGTCGACCCCGCGGTCCGACGGGCGATGGCCGAGGCGCCCACCGACCCCCGCAG
Source organism: Actinomycetes bacterium (assembly GCA_021838945.1). Classification (GTDB taxonomy): domain Bacteria; phylum Actinomycetota; class Acidimicrobiia; order Acidimicrobiales; family Bog-793; genus JAKCCH01. The sequence continues at coordinate 13,826 of JAKCCH010000077.1, read as the reverse complement.
GCCCGGCTCGCCGGCAGAACGGGCCGCCGCCCAGGCGGCGCGCCTCGCTCTCCCTTCGCTTCCGACTACGACCATCGGCTCGTTCCCCCAGACCGCGGCGCTCCGGGCCGTGCGGGCGTCGTGGCGTGAGGGGAAGACGACCGACGACGAGTACCGCCAGGCGCTCGAATCGGAGATCGACCGGGTGATCGCCCTCCAAGAGGAGATCGGTCTCGACGTGCTCGTCCATGGCGAACCCGAACGTGACGACATGGTCCGCTACTTCGCTGCCTCGCTCAGCGGCTTCGTGCTGCCCGAGGCCGGCTGGGTCCAGTCCTACGGCTCTCGCTGTGTACGCCCGCCGATCCTCTTCGGTGACGTGGCCCGCCCCGAGCCGCTCACCGCCACCTGGACCGCCTACGCGGCCGCCCGGACGACGAGACCCGTGAAGGCCATGCTCACCGGCCCGATCACCATGCTGTCGTGGTCCTTCGTCCGAGACGACCTCCCTGCCGGCGACGCGGCCGTCCAGCTCGGCCTGGCCCTCGCTGAGGAGGTGGCCGACCTGCAATGCAGCGGTATCGCCGTCGTCCAGATCGACGAGCCCGCCCTGCGCGAGGCGCTGCCGCTGCGCGGCGGCGGGCGCACGGAGTACTTGGCGTGGGCGACCCGTGCCTTTCGTCTCGCCAGCTCGGCCGCCTTGTCGGCCACCCAGGTGCACACCCACATGTGCTACGCGGAGCTGGTCGACGTCGTCGACGTGCTCGCGGAGCTCGACGTCGACGTCGCCTCTTTCGAGGCGGCGCGCTCGGCCATGACGCTCCTCTCCGCACTCGGCGACACCAGCTACCAGGGCGGCATCGGGCCCGGCGTCTACGACGTGCACTCGCCGCAGGTGCCCGCCGAAGCCGACATCGCCGCCCTCCTGCGCCGGGCTTTGGAGATCGTCGGGGCAGAGCGCCTGTGGGTGAACCCCGACTGCGGGCTCAAGACCCGCGACTACGCCGAGGTCACCGAAGCGCTCGCCAACATGGTCGCAGCCGCCCGCCAAGTTCGCACGGAGCTGGCCGCCACGACACGCCGCCGGCCAGGGTCGCCAGAGGGCGCGCCCGGTCGGTCGCCCCGCGACGCAGGCTCCCTGTGACCGGCCTCGCCGTGTGGCTGGTTGGCCTCACAGGGTGCCTGCGCCTGTGAGGTCGGCGCACCATGGGTGACCCCCGAGGGTTCTTGAAGTACGAGCGGGAGCTCCCGCGCCACCGGCCGGTCCCGGTCAGGGTCCGCGACTGGCGCGAGGTCTACGAGCCGTTCCCAGCGGAGGCCGCTCGTCGCCAGGCGGCTCGCTGCATGGACTGCGGCGTCCCCTTCTGCCACGACGGCTGCCCGCTCGGGAACCTCATCCCCGAGTGGAACGACCTCGTGTACCGAGACCACTGGGCCGAGGCGAGCGAGCGGCTGCACGCCACCAACAACTTCCCCGACTTCACCGGGCGGCTGTGCCCGGCACCTTGCGAGGCGTCCTGCGTGCTGGGGATCAACGCCGAGCCGGTCACCATCAAGCAGATCGAGTACGAGATCGTCGAGCGGGCCTGGGCCGAAGGCTGGCTCGGACCGATCCGCCCACGTCGGCGCACCGGCCGCCGGGTCGCGGTCGTGGGCTCGGGGCCCGCCGGGCTGGCCGCCGCCCAGCAGCTAGCCCGAGCCGGACACTCGGTCGTGGTCTTTGAGCGGGCGCCGCGGCCCGGCGGGTTGCTGCGCTACGGCATTCCCGAGTTCAAGTTGGAAAAGCGCGTGATCAATCGCCGCCTCGGCCAGCTCGTGGCCGAAGGGGTCGAGCTGCGCTGCGGCGTCACGGTCGGCACCGGCGGGGCCGACACCCCGTTCTCGGTGGCGGGCGGCAACGAGACCGTCGACGTGGCTGCGCTGCGCTCGGGGTTCGATGCCGTCCTGCTCGCCACCGGCGCCACGGTGCCACGGGACCTTCAGGTCCCCGGAAGGGCGCTGCACGGTGTCCACCAGGCGATGGCGTACCTGACCGGGGCCAACCAGGCGACCGAGGGCTCGTTGAAGCACCCGCCCATCGACGCGGCCGGGAAGACGGTGGTGATCATCGGCGGCGGTGACACGGGGGCCGACTGCCTCGGGACGGCGCACCGCCAGGGTGCCAGCTCGGTCCACCAGCTCGAGATCCTCCCCGAGCCGCCGACCGTCCGCAGCGAGGAGGACCCTTGGCCGACGTGGCCCAGGATCCTGCGCACCTACCCCGCCCACGAAGAGGGCGGCGAGCGGCTCTTCTCGGTGTCGACCACCAAGCTCGTCGGCGACGCCGCCGGGCACGTCCGGGCGCTGCGAGCCGACCAGGTCCGCCCCGGGACCTCGGCCTCCGGGCGCGCCACGTTCGAGCCGGTTGCCGGCTCCACCGTCGAGCTGCACTGCGACCTGGTGCTCCTGGCGCTCGGGTTCGCCGGCCCCGAGCGCCAGGGCCTCGTCGCCGACCTCGACCTGGCGCTCACCGAACGCGGTACCGTCGCCGTGGACGCCGGCTGGCAGACGGGCGCCGACGGCGTCTTTGCCTGTGGGGACGCGGTGAAGGGCCAGAGCCTGGTGGTCTGGGCGATCGCCGAGGGCAGAGCGGCTGCCACGGCCGTCGATCGCTACCTCATGGGGACCAGCGACCTTCCAGCACCAGTCGTCCCCGGACAGCTCCCCCTCCGGTGAGCTGCGGCGCAACGCTTGCATGTAGGAAGGAGACGACGAAGGACATGGGCATTGGTCGGATCGGGATCTGGACGTCCGCCCTCGACCGGCAACCGGCGCCGGTCGCCCGCCGGGCCGCTCAAGAGATCGAGCAGCTCGGGTACGGCGCCCTGTGGGTCGGCGAGGCCGCCCGGCGCGAAGCCTTCGCCAACGCGTCGATGCTCCTGTCGGCGACCCACCAGCTGGTGGTGGCGACCGGGATCGCCAACATCTGGGCCCGCGATCCCATGGCCATGGCGGCTGGGCAACGCACCCTGGCCGAGGCATGGGGCGGCCGCTTCTTGCTGGGCGTCGGGGTGAGCCACGACCGCCTGGTCGAGCCTCGGGGCCACCGCTACGAGCGGCCGCTCACCGCCATGCGCCGGTACCTCGACGCTATGGACCGGGCGCCGTACGATGCGCCGATACCCGACCCCGTAGCCCTGACCCGGGTGCTCGGGGCTCTGCGCCCTCGCATGCTGGCGCTTGCCGCGGAACGCGCCGACGGTGCCCACCCCTATCTCGTCCCCGTAGAGCACACCGAGCGGGCGCGCCAGATCCTCGGGCCGCAGAAGCTTCTCTGCCCGGAGGTGGCGGTCGTAGTCACCACCGATCGCGAGGTCGCCCGGCGCGTCGCACGAGCCCATCTCGACGCATACCTTCGTCTCGCCAACTACCGGACCAACCTGGCAGCGCTCGGCTTCGCCGATCGCGACCTTGCGGGAGGCGGCAGTGACCGCCTCATCGACGCCCTGGTGGCCTGGGGACCGGCGGCACGGGTGGCCGACCGAGTCGCTGCGCACCTCGACGCCGGCGCCGACCACGTTGCCATCCAGGCGCTCACCCCGAGCCCCGAACGCCTGCCGACCGAAGCGTGGGCCGAGCTGGCAGCTACCTTGGCGCTCGATCCGCGCCCGGCTCGATGAACGAGGTCGCCAGGCCGGGGTTGCCCGGGGGTGTGGTCCTCGAGGCCGTGGCGCACGCTCCCGACGCGGTCGTGATCGTCGATGCCGCCGGCACCGTCTGCTACTGGAACGACGGGGCGGCCCGCATCTTCGGCTACAGCCCAGCAGACATGCTCGGCTCGACGCTCGAGGCGATCATCCCCGAACGGCTGCGCCAGCGCCACAACGACGGCTTCCGCACCGCCATGGCCAGGGGCACGACCCGCTACGGCGCAGCCGACCTCCTGGCTGTGCCTGCCTGCCACGCCGACGGGCGCACCATCTCGATCGAGTTCAGCGTCGTCCTGCTCGAGACAGAGGACGGCTCGGTCGGTCACGTCGCCGCGATCCTTCGCGACGTCACCGAGCGCCGGGCACGCGAACAAGAGCTCAGGCGGCGCATCCAGGCGCTCGAGGACAGTCGCCAGGTGCCCTGATGGCCGCCCCATTAGCAGAGACGATGCGCGCCGCCTACGTGGAGCGGCTCGGACCCGTAGAGGAGATCGTGGTCGGCGAGCTCGGTGTGCCCGTCCCGGGTCCGACCGACGTGCTGGTGGCCGCCGAACTGGTCGCCGCGAACCCGGTGGACACGTTGGTCCGTTCGGGGCGCTACCCGACCAGCGTTCCCTTTCCCTTCGTGGTGGGACGCGACGTGGTCGGGACCGTCGTCGCCGCTGGTCCCGGGACGCCCTTTGATGTGGGGGAGAGGGTGTGGTCCAACAGCCTCGGCCACGACGGCCGGCAGGGCAGCTTCTCGGAGTATGCCGTCGTGCCGGCAGAGCGCTGCTACCGCCTCCCCGGTGGCGTCGACGCTGGGCTCGCCGCAGCGGTCGCGCACCCGGCTGCGACCGCCTACCTCGCCTGGTTCGTCCACGGCGACCTCAGGCCTGGCCGGTGGGTCTACGTGGGTGGCGGCGGAGGCAACGTCGGGTCGGCCGCCATCGCGATGGCGCGACGCGCCGGGGCACGGGTGCTCGCCAGCGCCCAGCCGAGGGACCACGACCGCTGTCGGAAAGCTGGCGCGAACGTCATCTTCGACTACCGCGACCCTGACCTGGCGGGGCATCTTCGCAGCGCGGCACCAGGTGGCGTGGACGTGTTCTGGGAGACCTCAGGCCACCACGACGTCGACCTCGCCGCCGACTCGGTGGTGACCGGAGGACGCGTCCTGCTCAGTGCCGCCACGGACGAGAGGCCGGCATTCCCGGTCCGGGACCTCTATACGAGAAACGTCAGCCTCCATGGCTTCGTCATCAGCCGGGCGACGGTCTCCCAGCTGGCCGACGCGGCGCGGCTCATCAACGACATGCTCGTCGCTGGCCAGCTGAGCGCCCGGATCGCCGAAGTGCTGCCACTTCAGGCCACCGGCCAGGTGCACGCCCGCCTCGAGGCCGGGGCGGTCACCGGGCGCCTGCTGGTCCGACCATGACCGCTGCCTGGGTCTACGACCTGGCGTTCTGCCTGCACCTGGTCGGAGCCTTCTCGCTCGTCTCGGGCACCGTCGTCGCCATCGTGAGCTTCGAGGCGGCGCGGCGGCGGACCAGCTGTGCCGAGATCGCCCTCCTGCTCGGCCTCGCCCGCATCGGTGCCGTGCTGGTGGCGGGGGGGATGGTGTTCGCCGCCGGCTTTGGGCTGTGGCTGGTCGCCCTCGGGCACTGGGGCTACGGCACCCCCTGGGTCGACGCGGCGATCGGCCTTCTCGCCCTGGTCGCAGCCATCGGGTCGGTAGGCGGGCAGCGACCCAAGTTGGCTCGGAAGCTCGCCGCCGCCTTGAGCGCCCAGCAACTGCCGCCGAACATGGAGCTGCGCGCCCTGCTCGCCGACCGGCTGTCGATCGTCCTGAACTACCTCGCGACCGCGGCACTCCTCGCCATCATCGTCCTCATGGTCGTCAAGCCCGGCTCACCGCACCAGTAGCCGGCGCCGGGCGCGGACCGGGACCACGTATCGGCGCGAGAGCCGCGAGCCAGCCGGCCGACTGGACAGGCGATGCTGGCAACGAAGCTTCACGCCCCGCACTCGGGACAGTCGATCTGCCCGTGCCTCGACACTGTCGGCGGTCCTGCCGGGACGTCGCCGATGATGAGCCGTGGCCCCGATGGCCACCGGAAGTAGCGCCACGCCCAGTTGACCAAGACCACGACGCGGTTGCGGAAGCCGATCAGGTACACGAGGTGGAGGACGAGCCAGGCGAGCCACCCGAGGCTGCCCCGGACGATGACACCGTTGGCCAACTGGGCGACCGCCGAGCGCCGCCCGATGGTTGCCATGACCCCCTTGTCGTGGTAGGCGAAGGGCGCCGTCGGACGGCCCTCGAGAAGGCTCAAGACCTGGCGGGCGGCGTGGTCGCCCGATTGGATGGCGACTTGGGCAAGTTGGGGGAGGAACCGCTCCGTGTGATCCGCTTCGAGGTGCCCCTCACCTGGTGTCGCTAAGCCAGGGTCGGGCACGGCGGCGGCATCGCCGACGATGAACACCTCCGGATGGTCCGGGAGCGAGAGGTCGGGCTGGACCATCACCCGTCCCCCAGGTCCCCGTCGACCAGGGAGGTCCGCCGCGACGGTGCCGTCCACGGCCACCCCTGCCGCCCAGATCACGAGGGTCGCGGGGAGCAGCTCACCGCCCGCGAGCGTGACCCCGGCCGGCGAGACCGCATCGACCCCGAGCCCGAGCCCGAGCCGGACCTCCACCCCTCTGGCGCGCAAGGTCCGCTCGGCGTACGCGCTCGCCCCGGGAGGAAAACCTGGGAGGAGACGCGTCTTGGCGTCGAGGAGGACGATCCGGGTGCGCTGGGGGTCGAGTCGGAGCCGGTCGTGGCGGATGGCGATGTCGATCAGCTCTGCCATCGCCCCGGCCGTCTCGACCCCTGTCGGCCCGCCGCCGACCACCACGATCACGGGTGCGAGCGTGTCGTCGGCGGAGGCGTCCGAGCGCTCCAATGCGGCGAGAACCTGGTTACGCACCCAGCGGGCGTCGTCGAGGGTGTAGAGGAAGAGTGCGTGGTCCACCACTCCGGGCACGCCGAAGACGGCCGCCGCCGCCCCGCTCGCCACGATGAGTCGGTCGTAGGAGAGCGTCCGGCCATCCTCGAGCCGGATCGAGCGCGTGGCAAGGTCGAAGCCGGACACCCGGCCGTGGACGAAGTGTGCGTTCGGCGTGCGCCGTAAGACGGTCCGGATGGGGTACGCCACGTCGGCGGGGTCGAGGCCTGCGGTCGCCACCTCATAGAGGAGCGGTTGGAAGGTGTGGAAGTTGTGCTGGTCCACCACCTCCACCTCGACCGGCGCGTCGGCCAGCCGCCGAGCGGCTGCCAGGCCGGCGAAGCCCCCGCCCACGATCACCACTCGGTCCACGGAGCACCCTCGTTTTTCTAGCTTCCAACAGATATACTAGTGGAGGAAGCCGACGACAGGAGATCCCGATGGCACGGACAAGGAAAGAAGCGTCCGGCGTCGACCCGGACCGCAACTCCTCCCGCCGGTGCATTCCACGGGCCGTCGACGTCGGGATCGCCACGTTCGCCGACCCGCTTGCCCCACCCACGGCAGAAGCCCTCGGTGAAGGGTGCCACAGGCGGTGGGTCATGTCCCCGGCGACCAAGGAGGCGGTGTGACCATGCGATCCCTCGATCACGACGGCCTCCTCACCCTCGCTCGAAAGGCGCACGCTGCGGCCGGCGACGCCGACACGGCGCGCCTGACCGAGAATGTTGGTGCTTTCGTGCACGCTCTCGTTCACCACCTCGAAGACGAGCTCCCCACCCTCGTCCGCCTGGCTCCGGCCGAGGCCCGCCTCGTCCGACGTGGCCAAGCGCGAGTGTCGACCGCAGCCAGGGCGCTCCTCCGCGACGCAGCAGGCGGCTGTGCCGGCCCAGAGCCTCGGTGTGCGGCTCGAGCCGAGGAGCTCCTCGCCCTCCTCACCCTCCAAGCCCTCGACGAGCGACTCGCCCTCCATGGCGTGGGGAGCACGACACCGAACCGCAGCTGGCCGCGATGACCGTTCTCGTTGCCGAAGAACAGGCGTCCAACAAGGGCGAGATCGGCGTGCTCGGCGCAGCGTCGGCATGTAGCGACCCGAGCCTCGCCTTCCCCGGGCGCCCCGCGGGCATCGCCGTCGCTCCCGACGGCACCCTCTTCGTCTCCGACGCGACCTCAAGGACGATCTGGCGCATCGGCGACGGAGGTGAGCGGGTAACCGCTGCCGCACCGTCGGGCGGACTCCCCGACGCCACCGGTGCCGGGAGGCAGGTGCTCAGCCCGGCAGGTCTCGCGCTGGCTCCCGACGGGACCCTCGTCGTAGCCGACGCTACCGGTCACCGGGTCTGGGCCGTCTCGCCCGACGGGGGGCTGCGCCTCCTTGCTGGCAGCGTCTACGGCTATCGCGACGGGCCGAGCAACGAGGCCCTCTTCCGGTATCCCTCAGACGTGGCACTCGGTCCTGACGGAACCTGCTTTGTGGCCGATACCGGCAACGACCGCATCAGGACCATCACCCCTGACGGGGTTGTCACCACTCTTGGAGGCTCCATCTACGATTACGGCGACGGCCGAGGCTCCGCCGCCCGGTTCCGTCGGCCCGAGGCGATCACCGCCGATGTGGACGGCACCTGCTACGTGGCTGACACCGGGAACAACGCCATCCGGCAGATCACCCCCGACGGCGAAGTCACCACGGTGGCCGGCTCACCCCCTGGGGGTGACCGCGACGGCGTCGGCGCCGAGGTGGGGCTGCGCTGGCCGACCGGACTCGCGCTCGGACCCGACGGGGACCTGTGGGTCGCCGACCACGGGAACGGCACGCTTCGCAGGATCGGCCACTCCGGAGGGAGCACCACGCACCTTCGCCTTCCCGGCCGACGCTTGCCTGTTGCCGTCGTATCGGCGCTCCACGGGCAGATGGTCGTGGCAATCGTCGTGCTCGACGACGTGCGCCGCCGCACCCAGGCGTGCCTGATCTCGGTGGATGCCGGGCCGTGACCACGCGAACGGTGGTCTCGGGGACGGCGAACGACCGGTGGTTGGCGGCCGACCGGGCCCGGATGTGGGAGGACGCCGAGGTGGTCGGCGTCGAGCGGCGCGCGGCGGCCGCGTTGCTTCGGCTTCGTCTCGTCGAGGTGCCGGATCTCCTTCCGGGGCAGTACTACCTGGTACGCCTGGCCGTCGACGCACCGCCCGGCGTGGTCGAACAGGCGTACTCCCTGTGTTCGTCGCCGTACCCGCGGTCGACCGAGGTCGAGATCGCGGTGCGAGAGGTCCCCGGTGGCCGGGTCTCTCCGCTCTTGGCGCGCCAGGTGGAGGTAGGTGACCTCCTCCAGGTGCGAGGACCCTTCGGCTTTCTCACCTGGACCGAGCATGACGGCGGACCGCTTGGTCTCGTCGGCGCTGGCACCGGCGTCGCCCCGCTGGTCTCCATTGTGCGCTACGCCTCGGCGCGCCGGCTCGCTGTCCCGATGACCTTGCTGTGCTCCAGTCGTGACCGGATGACGGCGCTGCTCGTCGACGAGCTCGAAGCATTGGCCCGAGTCCTGCCGTGGTTCAAGCTCGTCCACACCTACACCCGCAACGCGCATGACCCCTCGGCACGCTACCGCCGTCGCATCGACGCCGACATGCTCGCCGAGGTGTTCGAGACGCAAGAGCATACGCCCCGTCCGACCCTTTACTACGTCGCCGGGCCAGGCGACATGGTGATCGCGACCCGCTCCATGCTCGGCTCCCTCGGAGTCGTCGACGATGTGATCTACAGCGAGGACCACGCATGAGACCGTCGAGCTGCCCAAGGTCGCCGCGCGTCGCCGCCACGCTTCCGGAGGTCCGGTCATGAGGACGCTCGTCACCCTCGAGAACAGCAACTGCACGTGGTGCCACAACGCGATGTTGAGGACGCTGCGCGAGGAGATGGGCGTGCAGCGTGTCCTTTCGGATTTCTCCTCGGGATGCGTCGTCATCGAGCACGAGACCGACCCCGATGCGCTCCTCACGTTGGTCACGACCGCCGACCGTGCGGTGGCCGTGGCCGGCAATGGCGAGAGGGAGATGGTCCCGGTGGCCGGCCATGAGGCAGTCGCGTGCCGGAAATCGAAGGACATCGTGGGCGGGCCGCCGGACGAGGGGAGGCAGGTGCTGGCAGCGACGAGCCCTGACGAGGCGGGCGCCAAAGCGTTCATCCCTCGGTCCCGGTCCGACACATGGTCGAAGGCGGTGCCGGTGTGTCCGGTGTGCCACCCTGGTGGACCGAGCACAGGAGAGGGAGTACGAGTTCTCACGCGCGAGCGACCTACCCCCGGCCTGGTGCGACGGACGATACGGCTCCTCGTGAGGGCGTATCGGGCTGCCTTCCGTCTGCCCATGACGCCCCGATGAGGCGGGGCGGGGGATGGCCACGTCGGACACGAGCGGCGAGCTCCTCGACTTCACGGAGAACTCCGCCGCCATGTCCAAGGTGGCGGGCGTGGCCGTGCGGGAAAGGGCTAGCCCACCATGAGGCCGGTGCGGGGCGTCGCTGCCCCTGTTGTGGCCGGTGAAGTGGACGAGGACGCACGGTGGAGCGACCTCGGCGTACGCACCGAGGACGTTGCCGAGTGGAAGGCCAACGGGCTCGGACCGTTCGAAGCTGCACTGGCACAGGGGGATGGCTTCACGCCAACGACCGTCACCCACTACCGCCGGCAGCTCCGCCGCATCGCCCGCCCGTGGGCGCGCCGGGGTCTGGACTCTCCTGAAGGGCTGCGCTGGCACCAAGCTGGTTTCGCTGCTGGCGACGCATTGGGGTGGCGGTCACAAGGTGTCGACGTCGCCACCGCCAGGATCCGCCGTGACGGCTACGGGCGGGGATCGACGCGTACGGGTCTCCCTGGTGCGGACACTCGCCTGATTGGTCAACACAGAGAGAGGATGGACTGAAGGAATGCCAGACACGAACGCACGAAACGAGGCGGTGTACCCGCCAGGGACCGCGAAGATCGCCCAGCGGCGTAAGGAGCTCGCACCCGAGATCCACGACGCCTTCGAGAAGTTCAGCCGAGCGGTCTTTAGCCCCGGGGCGTTGCCGGAGAAGACCAAGCAGCTGATCGCCGTCGCCGTCGCCCATACGACGCAGTGCCCGTACTGCATCGCCGGTCATTCGAATCTGGCGCGTCGCAAGGGGGCGAGCGACGAGGAGATCATGGAGGCGATCTGGGTAGCGGCCGAGATGCGGGCCGGTGGTGCATACGCCCACTCCACCGTGGCGTTGCACACCCTCGGGGTACCCGAGCATGCCGAGGGCCACCGGTAGGGACTTGAGGTCGAGGTCGTTGCTTGCCGCCGCCGACGGCGGCGCGGAGGCCAGCGTAGGTTCACGTACGTCCGCCGGCGCTGCCGGAGGAGGGAGAAGAGTATGGGCACGAACAGCTTCGGCACTCGGGATCGGATCACCATCGACGACATCGCCTACCAGATCGAACGTCTGGAACGCGTCGACGGCGTCGGGCGGTTCCCTTACAGCCTCAAGGTGTTGCTCGAAAACCTGCTCCGCAACGAGGACGGCCGGCTGGTGACCGCGACTCAGGTTGAGGCCCTCACTGCGTGGCGGGCCGATGCGGTCCCCGCAGGCGAGGTGGCTTTCACTCCCGCACGGGTGCTGATGCAGGACTTCACCGGGGTGCCCTGCGTGGTCGACCTGGTCGCGATGCGCGACGCGATCGGCGCACTGGGGGGAGCGCCGACACGGATCAACCCCCTCATCCCCACCGAGCTCGTCATCGACCACTCGGTGATCGCCGAGGCGTTCGGTCGCCCCGACGCGTTCTCCGTCAACGCCCGCTTGGAGTTCGAGCGCAACCAGGAGCGCTACCAGCTGCTGCGCTGGGCCCAGGCCGCTTTCGACGACTTCCGAGTCGTCCCCCCTGATACCGGCATCTGCCACCAGGTGAACCTCGAGTACCTGTCGCGGGTGGTGTTCACCCGCGCCGGCCCAGAGGGTCCATTGGCATACCCAGACACCCTGGTCGGTACGGATTCGCACACGCCCATGGTCAACGGGCTCGGCGTGCTCGGCTGGGGCGTGGGAGGGATCGAGGCCGAGGCGGCGATGCTGGGCCAGCCGATGAGCATGCTGATCCCGGAAGTCTTGGGTCTCAAACTGACCGGCGAGCTGCCGGCCGGGACCACCGCGACCGACCTGGTGCTGACGATCGCAGAGCTGCTTCGCAAAACGGGGGTCGTCGGCAAGTTCGTGGACTTCTTCGGGCCTGGGGTGGCGAACGTGCCGCTGGCCAATCGGGCCACCATCGGCAACATGAGTCCCGAGTACGGCTCGACGTGCGCCATCTTCCCGATCGACGACGTGACGCTTGACTACCTGCGCCTGACCGGGCGTTCGCCACACCAGGTCCGCGTGGTTGAGGCGTACGCCAAGGCGCAGGGCCTGTGGCATGAGCCGGACCACGAGCCGTCGTACTCCCACGTCATCGAGCTCGACCTCTCGAGCGTGGAGCCGTCGATCGCCGGGCCCACGCGGCCGCACGACCGGATCCCGCTGCGCTCGGCCCCCCACGCGGTCGCCGCTCTGTTGGCCGGCCAGACCAGCGAGGAACCGGCTCGCCTCGGCCTGGACGAGGCGTCCGCCGAATCGTTCCCAGCCAGTGATTCTGTCGCGATCGGTCACGACTTCCCCGACGACAGCCCACGTGAGGCGTGCGGCTGCGACACCGACCACGGCTGGCCGCACCGCCGGGTTGCGATCACCTTGGAGGACGGCACGGCCACCGAGGTGGACAATGGCCACGTCGTCATCGCTGCCATCACTTCGTGCACCAACACGTCTAACCCGTCGGTGATGGTCGGTGCCGGACTCCTCGCCAAGAAGGCCGTAGAGCGCGGGTTGTCGACTAAGCCGTGGGTGAAGACCTCGCTCGCGCCCGGGTCACGGGTCGTCACCGATTACCTCGATCGGGCCGGCCTCACGCCCTACCTGGACCGGCTCGGGTTCGACCTCGTGGGTTACGGTTGCACCACCTGTATCGGCAACTCCGGCCCCCTCATCCCCCAGGTGAGCGCAGCGGTGACCGGCAACGACCTGACCGTGTGCGCCGTGCTCTCTGGCAACCGGAACTTCGAGGGGCGCATCCATCCCGAATGCCGGATGAATTTCCTCGGCTCCCCGCCCCTCGTGGTGGCCTACGCCCTCGCGGGCACTCTCCACGCCGACCTCGTGGACCATCCGTTGGGGACCGGCCATGACGGCAGGCCGGTGTACCTGCGGGACATCTGGCCGGACGCACGGGAGGTCGACGAGGTGGTGAACCGGTGCCTTCAGGCGGACATGTTTGCCAAGGACTACGCCGACGTGTTCGCGGGGGACCAACGCTGGCAAACCATGGTGGTACCGGCGGGAACCACGTTCGCATGGGATCCTGCGTCGACCTACGTGCGCAAGCCTCCCTACTTCGACGACATGGGTATCGAGCCGGCCCCCGTCACCGACATCTCCGGAGCCCGGGTCCTGGCCAAGCTGGGCGACTCGGTCACGACCGACCACATCTCTCCGGCGGGGGCCATCAAGGGCGATTCACCTGCCGGTCGGTACCTTACCGAACACGGTGTCGACCGGCGCGACTTCAACTCCTATGGTTCGAGGCGCGGCAATCACGAGGTGATGATTCGCGGCACCTTCGCCAACATCCGGCTCCGCAACCAGCTCGCCCCGGGTACCGAAGGGGGGTACACCCGAGACTTCACCCAGCCCGACGCCCCTGTCGCCACCATCTACGACGCGTCGGTTCGCTACGCCATCGCCGGTGTCCCTCTCATCGTGCTGGCCGGCAAGGAGTACGGCTCGGGCTCATCGCGGGACTGGGCGGCCAAGGGAACGGCGCTGCTCGGCGTGCGAGCGGTGATCGCCGAGTCCTATGAGCGGATCCACCGCTCGAACCTCGTCGGGATGGGAGTGCTGCCGTTGCAGTTCCCAGAAGGCCACAGCGCCAGCTCGCTCGGTCTCACCGGTGAGGAGAACTTTGATATCACCGGCATCGACGCCTTCAACGGGGGCGACGTCCCCGTCACGGTCCGCGTCGAGGCCGGCGGGGCCGCCTTCGACGCCATCGTGCGCGTCGACACGCCTGCCGAGGCTGTCTACTACCGTCATGGTGGGATCCTGCCCTACATGCTGCGTCAACTGCTCGACGGCAGT
>JAKCCH010000171.1 GCA_021838945.1 Actinomycetes bacterium | reverse complement strand
GCGCGGCGAAGGCGGGATCCGCAGGCGCCCCGACGGGCGCTGGGAGGGCTCGGTCGACCTCGGCTGGGTCGAGGGCAAGCGCAAGCGCCGCTTCGTCTACGGCAAGACGCGAGCCGAGGCGGCTGAGAAGCTGCGCCGGCTCCACTCCCAGCTCGACGCCGGGCTGCCGGTGGTCGGCGGGCGCCTGACGGTCGGCGAGTACCTGGAGGGCTGGCTGCGCGACAGCCTGCCTGCGTCGGTCAAGCCCGCCACGGCCGAGAACTACCGCTGGGTCGTCCGCAGCTACATCGTCCCGAGCATCGGCAGAGTGCAGCTCGCCAAGCTCACCCCCGGCGACGTCGACCGGATGCTCGGGGCTCTCCAAGCCCGGGGGCTCTCCCCCAACACGCGCCGGCTCGCCCGCAGCGTGCTGCGCCGTGCCCTGGTCTTCGCGGAGCGCCGGGGGCAGGTCGCCCGCAACGCCGCCGGGCTCGCCGAGGCTGTCCACGTCGAGCGCAGGGCTCACCGGGTGCTCTCGGTCTCCGATGCACGCCGCCTTCTCGATGTCGCCCGCGACGATCGCCTGGAGGCGCTGTGGACGCTCGCGCTCGTGACCGGCCTGCGCGAAGGCGAGCTCCTCGGGCTGCGCTGGGAGGACGTCGACCTCGAACGCGGCGAGCTGCACGTCCGCGGAACCTTGAAGCGGCTCGCCGACCAAGGACTCGTGCGCACGAGCCCGAAGAACCGATCAAGCGGATCGGGGGTGCCCCTCGTCGACCTCGCCGTCGAGGCGCTCGGACGTCACGGCGCCCGCCAGGTCGAAGAGCGACTCGCCGCCGGGGCCTACTGGCAGGACGAGGGCTACGTGTTCACGACGCAGCTCGGCGGACCGATCGACGCCCGCAATCTGCTGCGTTCCTGGCACACGCTGCGCGAGCGGGCCGGGCTGCCGCCGATGACGGTCCACGACCTCCGGCACACGACGGCCACGCTTCTTCGGAACCTGGGAGTCCCGATGGACGTCGTAAGCCGGATCCTGCGTCACTCGGGCATCTCGGTAACCGCCGACGTCTACGCCGAGATCGGCTACGACCTCGCACGAGAGGCGGTCGAGGTCCTCGGACGTGCGCTCCGCGAGCCCGACAGCGCCACCTGACGGACCCGACGGGCGGCGGCGACAGGGAGCCGTCGCCAGCACTCGGGCGGTCAGCCCGGCCGGAGTGCCGAACGCGCCGCCAGGTCCCTCACGTGGGGAGCGGTCTGGGCACCCGCTCGCCGACGCTGATGATCTCGTCCGGCATCACGTACCAGGTGCCCTCGGACTCGACATTATTTGCGGCCCCCCTGGGAAGTGTTCCCCTGCGCCAGGGGAGACGCCGCGGTTCGCCCACCACTACGAGAAACGGGTCCGGCTTCTTGCAGTCGAAGGCGGCGTAGAGCCACCAGTCCGTGCCGAGGGCCTGCATGGCCTCGTACTGGCGGTCCACGAGTGATACCGAGGTCCCGGATCCGCCGCGGGCCTTCACTTCGATGAGCCGGTCGATCCGGCCATCCGCGAGGGACACGTAGTCGCACGTGACGCGGCATCCTGGGCCACCCCGCTCCTCGGCCCACGCCCTGACCGGGTCGAGCAGTGTCGGGTGCCAGTCGTCGCCGACGAACACGGGTGTCCGGCCCTGCGACCGCTCGAATTCCTCTGCCAGGGCGTAACCCAGCTTCTCCACGTTGCGTGTCTTCGGTAGGTAGATGACTTTGCGGTTCGGCATCGCTGTTCGTCCCCTCGCAAGCAGATACCCGAGGGCCGTTGGCGGCACCGGCGGTCACTCTCGGAGTGTGGCGGTCACTTTGGCGGTCAGTCGGCCCCAGGAACGATAAGCGAGCCGGCCGCTGAGCCGCTGACCAGGACTTATCTGGTCGGGCTGGCCGGATTTGAACCGGCGACCTCTTGACCCCCAGTCAAGCGCGCTAACCAAGCTGCGCCACAGCCCGCTGCCACGCTGCACCCGGGTGAGGGTTCGGAAGCGGCGGCCATGCATGCTACCGCGTGCAAGTACGACGAAAGCGTTGGACGTGGACGTGGACCCGTGCCGGTTCACGAGCGACGCGTTCAGGAACGACCCTTTCAGGAGCGACGCGCAGCTCCGAGCTTCCGCGATCAGCCGGCAAACGAGAACAGCCGAAGTGCTCTTAGCACGGCGGCGGTTCACGGTGCTCGCCGAGACGGGACGCGCTCGTGGCACGTCCGACCGGCGTTCACAGATTGTTCGCCTGGCGTTCACCTGCAGGTCACCTTCCGATAAGGCCGCCGTCACCTGGGCGAGCAAGAGTGGCACCTGGCCCGATGACGACCATCGATGAACCATCGACCGCGGGATCGACGCGAGCGGATGCGGTAGGCGAACAGCCCCGCGCCGCCGGGTCGATCGAGCGCCTGCTCGACGACGCACCCATCAGCCGGTTCCACCGACGTGCGGTGGTCGTCTCCGGCGTGGGCTTCTTCACCGACGCGTACGACCTCTTCGTCATCTCCACGGTGGCGGTCCTGGTCCAGACGCAGTGGAATTTGAGCACGGCGCTCACGAGCTGGGTCAGCGGTTCGGCGATCCTGGGGGCGTTCGTGGGGGCCCTGGTGTTCGGGCGGCTTGCGGACCGCTTCGGGCGCCGGCGCATCTACCTGGTTGTCGCAGCGCTGATGATCGCCGGAGCGATCGCGGGCGCAGCCTCACCGAACGTCGGCTGCCTCATCGGCTCCCGTCTCGTCCTCGGGCTGGGCATCGGCGGCGACTACCCGGTCTCGGCGGTGCTCATGAGCGAGTACTCGAACCGCCGCGACCGCGGCCGCCTCGTCGGGCTGGTCTTCTCGATGCAGGCGATCGGTCTGGTCGTG
>JAKCCH010000076.1 GCA_021838945.1 Actinomycetes bacterium | reverse complement strand
CGGGTCGCGGAGATGCGCACCCTGCCGGCGAACATCGACCAGCGCTCGGCGGTTCGCCACCCGGACTTCCTCGGCGCGGACGACATGGAGGTCAAGCTGGAGGAGCTCCGGATCGCGACGGACAACCAGGTACCGATCTTCGTGAAGATGCCTGCCACGCGCGTCCGCGAGGACGTGAAGATCGCCGCCAAGGTAGGTGCGGACGTGATCGTCATCGACGGCATGGAGGGTGCGACCGGGGCCTCGCCCGAACTCCTACTCGACCACACCGGTATCCCGACGATCGGGGCAGTCGCTGCGGCCCGGGAGGCCCTCGAGGAGATCGGTCTCTACGGCGAGGTCAACCTCGTCGTCTCGGGCGGCATCCGCAGCGGGGCAGACGCTGCCAAGGCGCTGGCGCTCGGTGCCGACGCCGTCGCCATCGGCACGTCGTCCCTCATCGCATTGAACTGCAACGCGCCGATCTATGAGGACGACTACGCGAAGCTCGGCACCGCCCCCGGGTTCTGTCACCACTGCCACACGGGGCGCTGCCCCGTCGGCATCGCCACCCAGGAGCCCGAGCTCGTCGAGCGCCTCGAGGTGGAGGCGGCGGCGGAGCGGGTCGAGAACTTCATCAACGCCATGGTCATGGAGATGACCCTGCTGGCCAAGGCGTGCGGCAAGGGCGACGTGCACGGCCTCGAGCCCGAGGATCTGAGGGCCCTGACCATCGAGGCGGCGGCGATGGCCCGGGTACCACTCGCCGGGACGGACTGGGTTCCCGGACGGGAGGGCCGCTTCTAGACGACCAGCCCGACCGGGAGGCATGAGGGCGAGCGCTCGGCCGCAGGACAAGATCCTGTCTTCAGCACCAAGAGGGAGCAAAGTGGACATCGGCGAGCTGGAAGCACGTTGCAAGGAGTTCGACATCCGGACGGTCGAGTGCGTCTTCCCCGACGCACAGGGCCTGCCGCGGGGGAAGCGTATCCCGACGCGGCACTTCCTCGACACTGCCTACCGCGGCTTCGAGCTGGCCAACGCCGCCCTCGTCTGGGGGAGGCAGTGCGACGTCATTCAGGAGATCGGCTACACCAACTTCGACACCGGCTATCCGGACATGGTGGCGGTGCCCGACCTCCAGTCGTTCCGCCCCGTCCCGTGGCACCCCGGTGCGGCCTCGGTGATCTGCGATTGCAGGGAGCCCGGCGGCGACGAGGTCTCGGTCAGCACCCGCCGGATCCTGAAGGACGTCGTCGCGCACGCCAATGCGCTCGGCTACGAGCCGAAGGTCGGCGCCGAGCTCGAGTTCTACCTCCTCGACGCGAACGGCCAACCGCTGTACGCCGAGATCGACTGCTACAGCCTCGTTCGAGGGGCGATGCTCGAACCCTTCATGCAGCGCCTCCGCGACGATCTGGAGGCGATGGGAGTCGTGATCGAGGCCTGCAACACCGAGTACGGGCCGGCCCAGGTCGAGATGAACATGCACTACACGAACGCCCTCGACGCCGCCGACGACACGTTGCGCTTCAAGATGGCCGTGAAGGAGATCGCGCTCCAGATGGGCTACAGGGCGACCTTCATGGCCAAGCCGCTCCCCGAGCAGTCCGGCTCCGGTTTCCACCTGCACCAGTCGCTCACCGAGCGGACCGGTGGCGACAACGCCTTCGCACAGGCGAGCCAGGACGACCTCGAGAGCGGGCTGATGGGCCACTACCTTGCTGGTCTGACCGAGCACATGCCGGCCATCACTGCTCTCGGGTCACCGACGGTGAACGCCTACAAGCGGATCTCGGATCACAGCTTCGCCCCCACGCGGGTGTGCTGGGGCATGGACAACCGCACCGTCGGCGTGCGAGCCATCGCTGGCCATGGACCGGCGAACCGGCTGGAGTGGCGCGGCGGAGCGGCCGACGCCAATCCCTATCTCGTGGTGGCAGCCTGTGTCGCGGCCGGGCTGGACGGGATCGAGCGGTCGCTCTCTCCCTCGGCTCGTGTGACGGGCGATGCCTACACCCGTGCGGACCTGCCGTTGCTCCCCGCCACCTTCGAGAGCGCCCTCGCCGTCCTCGAGCACGACGCGTTCCTCGCCGGTGTGCTCGGAGAGTTCCACCAGGTCTTCCTCGCCCTCGGGCACTACGAGCTCTCGCTGTGGCAGTCTGCTGTCACCGACTGGGAGCGTGCGCGTTACATCGATGGCTGACCCTCAGTGGCTCGCTTGCCGAGGGGTGCCGTGAGAGGCGTTCAGGCGCTCCAGGGAACCGATCGCCTCTGGCGTCGGCCCGACGTCGTCGTGGTTGGTGCAGGCATTGTCGGGCTCGCCTCGGCCTACGAGCTTGCCGAGCGCGGTCTGAGCGTCTGCGTCCTCGAGGCAGCGGAGCCCGGCGCTGGACAGTCCTCCCGCAACTGGGGGTTCATTCGTCAGCAGGGCCGTGCCGTCGAGGAGCTTCCTGTCATGATGGAGGCGAACCGGATGTGGCAGGAGCTCCCTGGCCGACTGGGCGCCGATCTCGAGTGGGTGCAAGGTGGGAACCTGCGCCTGACCGATCAGCCGGAGCGAGCCGAGGAGTACCTGGGTTGGATCGAGACGGCGACTGGCTACGGACTCGACAGCCGGGTGGCGACCGCCCGTGAGGTCAGCGAGATCGTGCCGGGCTTCGCGGGCAGCTACGAGCTGGCGATCTTCACGCCGAGCGACGGGCAGGTGAACCCGGTCAAGGCGGTCGCCGCCTACGTGACGGCCTTGCCCGCTTCCCAGGTGGAGATGTACTCCGGATGTCGGGCGCGGGAGATCGTCACCTCCGGCGGAGCGGTGGCAGGCCTGCAGACCGACGCCGGCTTCTTCGCAGCCTCGGCGGTGGTGCTCGCTGCGGGAGCGGGTTCCGGCGCTCTGCTGCGCAGGCTGGGCTACCACGTCCCGGTGCACCTCGTCGCCCAGACGGTGTCACTCACCGAGAAGATGCCCCGGCTGACCGACGCCTGCGTGTGGACAGGGCGGGTCGGCTTTCGCCAGACGGCCAGTGGACAGGTACTCGTCTCGGCGGGCGGCCGTGGGGAGATGGTCATCGACCCGAGCGCCCTCGGGGCCCTCGTGTCTCCTCGCCAGCTCCGCCAGGCGCTGCCGATGTACTGGAAGAACCGCGAGTATCTGAAGATCCGACCCCGCGCGGCCCTCGGTGGTCTCGCGACCGCGGTGGGGAGGGATCACCTCGACGGACCTGTTCGTCACGCTGCGATCGCGGAAGCCCTTATGGCGATGGGTGAGTACTTCCCGGGCCGCACATGGCGAACGGTTACTGCGTGGGGTGGCACCATCGACGGGACGCCTGACGCGCTGCCGCTTCTCGACTCGGTCGGCCCGGGAGGAAACGTGGTCGTGGCGACCGGCATGAGCGGCCACGGCTTCGGCGTCGCCCCCGCGGTCGGTCGCATCGTCGCCGACCTCGTGACCACTGGGAAGAGCAGCCACAACCTGAGCCCGTTCAGGCTCGGTCGTTTCGCAGACGGCACCGCTAAGCCACCGCAGCACCTCCTGTAGCCGGATATCCGATGGCAGGAGGACATCGTAAAGGTGCGGGCTGTTCCCTGGTGACGGCCGTAACGGGAGGAGCGACCGACGTGACGGCACGGCGGCGGCTCCCGGGCGGTCCCGGGAGCCGCCCGCCCGAGGGCTCACTAGGTGAGGCTCGTCCAGACGCTCTTTGTGTCGGTGTAGGCGAGGATCGCGTCCCAGCCCATCTCGCGTCCGACGCCGGACGCCTTCATGCCGCCCCACGGCGCGGCCGCGTCCAGGAATGGAGGGAGGTTGATCCAGACGGTGCCCGCCTTGATCTCGTGCGCCAGTCGATTCGCCATCCCGATGTCGCGGGACCAGATGACTGCGGCCAACCCGTAGTCGGTATCGTTGGCGTGGCTCGCCAGCGTGTCGGCGTCCTCGTAGGGGATGACGCTCAGCACGGGGCCGAAGATCTCCTCTCGGGCGATGGTCATCGAGTCGTCGACGCCCGCGAAGACGGTCGGCTGGAAGAAGTAGCCCCCGCTGAGCGAGCCACCGACACGCTCCCCACCGGTCACGAGTCGCGCTCCCTCGCTGCTGCCCGCCTGCACGTAGCGGTCGACGCGCTCGAGCTGCTCCGCCGAGACGAGCGGGCCGAGCTGCGTCGTGGGGTCGAGGCCGTGGCCGAGCTGCATCGTGGATGCTACGGCTCCGATCTTCTCGGCGAATTCGTCAGCTCGCTCGTGATCGACGTAGAACCGGGTGTAGGCGGCGCACACCTGTCCGCAGTTCAGCAGCCCGCCCATCAGATTTCCCTCGAGGATGGCGTCGATGTCGACATCGGGCGTGACGATGCTCGGCGCCTTACCGCCGAGCTCGAGGGACACCCGTGCGAGGCGGCGCCCGGCCTCGGCCGCGATCTCCCGGCCCACCTCAGTCGAACCGGTGAAGGAGATCTTCGCCACGTCAGGGTGGCGGACGATCGCCTGTCCGACACTGGGGCCGCCCGTGACGACGTTGACGACACCGGGGGGCACCCCGGCCTCGAGGCAGATCTCGGCGAGGCGGATCGTCGACAGGGGCGTCTGCTCGGCCGGCTTGATCACGACGGTATTGCCGGTGACAAGCGCTGGGGCGAGCTTCCACGCCGCGATCATGAGCGGGAAGTTCCAGGGGGTGATGAGCCCACAGACTCCGAGTGGCTCCCGGCGGTTGCGGTAGTCGACGCCGGGGATCGAGAGCGGGACGGTCACGCCATGGAGCTTCGTCGCCCAGCCGGCGTAGTAGCGGAAGTGCTCGACGGCATTTGGTACGGAGATGCCGCTGCTGACGCCGAGCGGCTGACCCTGGTTGCGTGTCTCCAGCTCGGCGAGCTCCTCGGCGTGCTCCTCGAGGAGGTCGGCGATCCTCCACAGAAGGCGCGCCCGGGCTGCAGGCTGCATCTGGGCCCACTCGGGTGAGGAGAAGGCGCGTTTGGCAGCAGCGACGGCCGCAGCAACATCGTCCATTGTGGCTTCTGGGACGGTCTCGATTGCCTCGCCAGTCGCGGGGTCGAAGGTCTCGAATGTGCGACCGTCACCGGCAGCCGTCCAGTCCCCATCGATGAGCATCCGTGCTGTCATGATTCCCTCCTTGAGAAGTTCAACGATATGCAACATGGAGGGGATGACGGGCGGCGGAGATGTCGCCGTTTCCCCTTGATTGACCGTCTGGACTGAGCCCATCTGAGTTCACCGTCTGCCGGGCATCGCCGCGGAACGGACCGGTACACGCACTCAACACTGAGTCAGAGACTATACGTAAATGCCCATAAGAGCAAGAGACATCTCGGCCAAGTTCTTGCAATCCTGTGCGACTTCTTTGCCCCGTTGCAACGTTCAATCGTTCTCTGGCAACCACCCGGGTCAGCGGTCGACATCTGGCTCCTATGGCTGCCCACTCTTGCGGAGCGACGGACAAGGGGAGTGGAGCTGATCGGTGCTGCGAAGCGGGAGTGGCGGGGGCAAGGAGCCCGGCGATCAGCGCCGATCAACAGGTCGCCTGTCGGGCCAGCTGACCGGTCGGCGCGTGTACGCACCGGGGCATCCCTGCCGACGGGGGAGTTGCTGGTCTCGAGGTGAGATTGGGACCGGGAAGCCGCCCCCGCTTGCGCCCGGGCGGCGCGAGGAGGCCTGCGAGGTCGGTACCGAGCGCCCAACTCGTGGCGGTGCAGGCGACGAGGTCGAGGAGGGGTTCCGGGTCGCCGGCGGCGGCACGGATGGAGAGCCGAATCCGGCTCGCTCCGTTTCCCCGGAGACGCCGCCGTCCGCTGCCTCCTCAGAGGGTCCAGGCGATCCTTGCCTCGATCATCGTGCGCACCGGGCAGTGGCCGAGAGGGGTGACCACGATCACGTCGAGGTGCCGTGGACCCTGTCCCCGAGCACCGGGGCGATCCCTCTCACCCGGCGGACCCGTGAGTGGATGAGGGTGAGCGTGTCCTGGAGGGAAGGCCTGCCCACGACGGGGACGGGATCGGTCAACCGTCGGTACTCGTGAGCGGACGTGAGAGGGCTTCTCGCGCTGGCGAAGTGCCTTGCCCGGGATCCGCCGCTGCCGCGTCGTGGTCGGGACTGCCGGCGTCCTCGAGCACCACGCGTCCCGGGGCGGGTGCCGGCGCGACCTTGTGGCCCGCGACCGGCCGCCATCTCGTCGGCAACAGGCGCTTGGTGATGCGGGATGCCAGTCCGACGACGCCGTCCGGCACGAATCTGAGGAGGGCGATCAGCAAGAGGGCGTAGACGCCTTCGGAGAGCACGTTCGGGAGCTGTGGCGGGAGCGTGGGTGCCGTGCCGATCGCGGTAAGCACCTGGGAGATGATCGTGATCGCCGCCGCACCGACGTAGGCGCCGGAGATAGTCCCGAGACCGCCGACGACCACCATGATGAGGAACTCGATCGAGAGCATCACCGGGAAGGCGTCCGGCGAGATGTAGCCGAGGAAGAAGGCGTAGATCGCTCCGCCGAGTCCGGCAAAGGCGGCGGACAGCGCGAAGTCGCGCAGCTTGTAGCTCACGACGTTGACGCCCGTCGCAGACGCCGCCGCTGGCGAGGTGGCCATTGCCCGCAGCCCTCGCCCCGGGCGCGATCTGGTGATGTTCCGGCTCACGACGAGGACCGCGGCGGCAACCACCCAGACGAGGTAGGCGTACGAGCGGTAGCTCGAGATGGCGATAGGGCCGATCGTCAATGAGGGAATGCTGGTCAATCCCACGGCACCGCCGGTGAAGCTCGGGGTCTGGTTCAGCACCGAGAGGAAGATGAGCTGGAGGGCGAGCGTCCCGAAAGCCAGCGCGTGCCCTTCGAGGCGGAGCAGCACGGCGCCGACGATGCCGGCGATGGCGGCAGTCATCGCGACGGCCGCGACGAGGGCGAGCAGAGGCGGCCAACCGTGCAGCGCCATGATGGCCGCCGCGTACGCGCCGAAGCCATAGAAAGCGCCCTGGCCGAGCGAGACCTGCCCGGCGAAGCCGATGAGCAACGACAGCCCTGCCACCACCATGGTCGAGAGGCCGATCGTCACGTAGGTGATGAGGTCGGGGGCGTTGAGCATCATGGGGAGGATGAGGGTCACCGCCCCGATCACGACCGTGGCGACACTCGCCGGAAGGTTCGCACCCGTGAGGCTGCGCAGGAATCTCATACGAGCTTCTCGACTTGCTGGCGCCGGTGTGACTGCCAGAGGAGCAGCACGATCATGAGGGCCAGGGCGACCGCCGTCTGGTTGGCGTCCGACCAGTACCCGGCGACGAGCTCCTCGGACACGCCGAAGGCGAGTCCTCCCGCCAGCGCGAGGCCCGGGTTCGTCAACCAGCCGACGATGGCGGCGGCGAAACCGAGGATGGCGAGGTTCACGTCGCTGTCGTAGGTGATCGGGAACAGCGGCGTGATGAGGACTCCGCCCACGCCGCCGAGGGCGCCGCCGATGGCGAACGAGAGGAGGCCCATCGCCTTGACGTTGATGCCCGAGAGACGAGCGGCATAGGGATTCGAGGCGCAGGCGGTCATCCCCTTGCCGACGTAGGTGCGCTCCAGCACGAGCCAGAGGACGAGGAGGACCACGATGCTGGCGCCGATGAGCAGGAGGTACTGAGGCTGGACGAAGATGCCGGCGATATGAAGGTCGTGACCGCTCAGGCCGGAGAAGGTGAGCGGCACCGTCCCCCACACGAGCATGGCGACGGCCTCGCTCAAGATGGCGAGACCGATCGTCGTGATGAGCGACGCCGTCGGCGTCATCTTGCCGAGGATGGTCACCGCGCCGAAGACGAGCCCGATCGCAGCGCTCGCCAGCACGGCGAGCACCTCTGAGACGCCCTGTGGCACGCCAGCGCCGAGGAGCGAGTAGGTGATGAAGCCACCGAACACGACGAAGGCGCCCTGGGCGAAATTGACCACCTTCGTCACCCGGTAGATGACCACGAAGCCGGTGGCGAGCAGGGCGAGGAGAAAGCCCTGGGAGATCCCGGTGATGAGGTACTGCACCAAGGCGCTCATGTCGCGACGTGTCCCCCCAGATAGGCTCGCTGGACGGCTGGCTGCTCCTTCAGGTGGCTGGAGGGACCCTCAGCCGCGATCCGGCCGGTCTCGAGCACGTAGGCGCGAGAGCAGAGCTCGAGCGCCAGACGGGCATTCTGCTCGACGAGGAGCACAGACAGTCCGGCGTCGGCGTTCAGTCTCACGAGATAGCGTCCGATCTCCTGCACGACGTTCGGAGCGAGACCCTGAGACAGCTCGTCGATCGCGAGCAGATCAGGCTTCGCCATGAGCGCCCGCCCGATGGCGACCATCTGCTGCTCCCCGCCGGAGAGGTAGCCTGCCCTGCGCCGAGCGAGGTCCCGGAGCTTCGGGAACAGCTCGTAGACGTCGGCGGGATCGCGAGAGGCGGCCTTCCATGCGCCGAGGCGGAGGTTGTCGTCCACGCACAGATCGGGGAACAGCTCGCGGCCCTCGGGTACATGGGCAAGCCGCCCACGGCAGGAGATCGCCCCCGAACTGGCCGTGATGATGCCCGAGAGCGTGTTGAGCAGCGTCGTCTTTCCAGCTCCGTTCGCCCCGATGAGGGCGACCATCTCGCCGCGCCCGACTTCAAGGCTGACGTCGTCGAGGGCGACAGCCGCGCCATAGCGGACGACGAGTCGGTCGACGGAGAGCAGGGGCGTGTGCTCCCCGGTCCCGTCGCCGGCCGGCGGCCCGCTAGCTGCCGGTGACAGCACCATCGCCTGCGACCGACCCGAGATAGGCGTCAATGACGGCTTCATTGCCACGCACCTCGGCCGGCGTCCCTTCGGCGATGACGTGTCCGAGGTCGAGGACTGTGACCCGGTCGGCCACGGCGCTCACGAAACTGATGTCGTGCTCGACGAGCAGCATCGTCAGCTTCTCCTCACGGAGCCGGCTCAGCAGCTCGCTCAGCTCGCGGCGCTCCTCGCCCCGGAGGCCGGCGGCAGGCTCGTCGAGGAGGAGGAGCTTCGGGTTGCTGCACAAAGCCCGGGCGATCTGGACGGAGCGCTGCTGTCCGAGCGGCAGCGACTCGGCTGGCGAGTCTGCCCAGTGTTCGAGACCGGCCCGCGCGATGACGGCGCGGGCGCGCTCGCGGATCTTCGGCTCCTCCCGGAAGTGGCGTGGCAGGCGGAGCGCCGCCTCGATGAACTCATGCTGGGTCCAGGAGTGGGCGCCGACCATCACGTTCTCGAGTGCTGTCATGCCCCGGAAGAGGCGTACCGTCTGGAACGTGATCGCGATGCCGAGGCGGGCGCGGACGGCAGGGCGTAGTTGCTCGATCTGCCGGCTTTCGAACGAGATGGTGCCCTGCTCGGGGCGGAGATGGCCGGTGACGAGGCTGAACAGGGTCGACTTCCCTGCCCCGTTCGGCCCGATCAAGGCCCGCAGCTCTCCTTGGGGCACCGACAGTGACACGCCGTCGACGGCACGCACGCCGCCAAAGCTCTTCACCAGTCGTTCGAGCTCGAGCACGGACACACCTCTCTCGGGCCCTCGCTGTCTGCAGGTTTCGCCGATCACCGCGTCCCGGAGTCGTCCCGGCCGGTGAGCCTCTCGGCCACCTGCCGGCTCTGTCTTGTGACCGCTTTCATAACGGTCTTCTCTTACGTGTAGCATAATGCTCCAAGTCAGGTAGCGCCAGAGTCAATTGAGGCGGCCGGCAGACCCATCCACCGGCGCTCGGTCGCGAGGGTGAGGATGGGAGCTGATCGTCGCTAGGGTCGCTGGCCGATGACAGAGACCGCGCCCGTGACCTTCGTCGCGTCCAACGGTGTTGCGCTCGCGGTCCACGATCTCGGTGGCACCGGGCGGCCGCTGCTGGTCGCGCACGCCACCGGCTTTCACGGGCGTGCCTACGCCCCGTTCGCAGCATCGCTGTCCGACCGGTTCCACGTGCTCGCCTACGACGCCCGAGGGCACGGGGAGTCGGGCGTACCCTTCCCCGGTCGCCCCGGTGAAATGGCCGGTTACTCGCCGGCCGACTTCGCCGGTGACGTGCTGGCGGTCGTCGACGACCTCGGCCTCGAGTCAGCTGCCGCCTTCGGCCACTCGGCGGGAGCTACCGCCCTGCTCCTCGCCGAGCAGGCGCGTCCGGGCACCTTCTCGTTCCTGTACTGCTTCGAGCCGATCATCGCCGCCAGCGACGACCCGGCGCCGCCCGACCCTGACAGCAGGCTCTCGGGGGGTGCCCGTGCCCGGCGGGAGAGCTTCCCCTCGCTGCAGGCCGCCTACGACAATTACGCCTCGAAGCCGCCGCTCAACGTGCTCTCGCCGGCGGCCCTGTGGGCCTACGTGGAGCACGGCTTCGCGCCAGAGCCCGACGGCACGGTGCGCCTCCGCTGCAGGGGTGGCGACGAGGCGGCGATGTACGCGCAGGGTCTGACCCACGAGGCCTACCGTCACCTCTCCACGGTGACCTGCCCGGTCGTGCTCGCCTGCGGTGAGACGACCGACGCGGTCGGCCGTGACGTCCTCGACCTGCTCGCTCAGAGGCTGTCGCGGGTGAGCCAGGACGTGCTCCGCGGGATCGGTCACTTCGGACCTCTCGAGGACCCCGACGCCGTCGCCGCCTCGGTTGCCCGGGCCCTGCAGCGGCCGGAGCCCCCCGGTTGAGCGCGTCGCCCGCTCATCTGCTCGTCGAGGGCCGCCGCCTCGAGGTGCAGCGGCTGGGGGCCAGCGGTCGGCTGCCGACCCTTGTCTTCCTGCATGAGGGGCTGGGCTGCCTGGCGCTCTGGCGCGACTTCCCGCGTCGCCTCGTCTCGGAGACCGGCTGCGGCGCCGTCGTGTTCTCGCGCTACGGCTACGGCCGGTCGGACCCATTCGAGGCGCCGAGGACGGCGCGGTACATGCACGACGAGGCGGCGCAGTCGCTCCCGGCGTTCCTCGACCAGCTTGCGATCGACGAGCCGCTGCTCGTCGGCCACAGCGACGGCGCCTCGATAGCGCTGCTGTACGCGGCCGCCCGGCCGGTCGCCGGTCTCGTCCTGCTCGCGCCGCACGTCTTCGTCGAGGAGGTCTCGATCAGGGGGATCGAGGCAGCTCGGCGGGCCTATGTGAGCGGAGACCTGCGTCCGCGCCTCGCGAAGTACCACACGGACCCGGATGCCACCTTCTTCGGTTGGAATGACGTGTGGCTCTCGCCAGAGTTCAGCTCCTGGGACATCGAGGATGTTCTCGGGCAGATCACCTGTCCGGTACTTGTGGTGCAGGGAACGTCCGACCCCTACGGGACGCTTGCCCAGGTGAGGGCGGTGGCCGCCGGTGTGCAGGGTGACTGCACAGAGGTGACGATCGACGACTGCGGCCACTCGCCGCACCTCGAGGCACCCGAGCAGACCGTCGAGGCTGTCACCAGTTTCGTCGCGGGGGTCGTCGCCCGCCGGGACGGCTCGTCCGCCGTGCCGGGCGGAGAGGGAGCAGCGAGATAAGGCGGCAGAGCTTACGGTTCTGGCGCTCCGCAGGCGGCTCGCACGCGCACGGGGAGCTAGTGTGCCGGCCATGGGTGGGGCGTTGAACGGCGAAGTCCGCGACATCGCCCCCATCTACGACGAGCTCACCGACGGCCGGAGGCGGCATCTGCGTGTCTCCGAGCTGGTCTACGCTGCTGCCGAGCGATTCCCCGGCGTCGTGCCGTCGCGTGCTGCCATCGACGCCGAACGCCAGCTGCTGCAGAAGGACAAGCAGGGCATCGAGATCGCCCAGGGCGCCTTCATCGCCCGCCTGCTCGCCGACCCGGTCATCGGTCTGGACCTCCTGCACGCCATGTCACTGCCGACCGCGGCGGCACTCGCCAGACGGGACGCCTTCGAGAGGACGGGGAGCGCAGACCTCGGCCCGGTGCGAGTCGACCGGGAGGGCTCGATCGGCACGGTGACGATCCAAAACCTGGCGGTCCTGAACGCCGAGGACGACGCCTCGGTTGCCGCCCTCGAGGTGGCGGTCGACCTCGTCCTCCTCGACGACCGCATCGAGGTGGGAGTGCTGCGTGGCGCCGTGGCGACGCATCCGAAGTACGAGGGGCGGCGGATCCTCGGCAGCGGGATCAACCTGACGAGCTTGTACGAGGGTCAGATCTCGCTCGTCGAGTTCATGATCGAGCGGGAGCTCGGCGCGCTGAACAAGATGTACCGGGGACATGGAATCCTCCCGGCCGACGAGGCGAGTGAGACCGCGAGGGAGAAGCCCTGGCTCGCAGCACTCGAGACATTCGCGATCGGGGGCGCCTGCCAGTGGCTGCTCGTGACGGACTATGTCGTGGCGGAGAAGGGGTCCTACTTCAACCTGCCGGCGAACAAGGAGGGGATCATCCCCGGCTGCGCCGCGCTCCGCCTGCCGCGCCTCGTCGGCGCCCGGCTCGCCCGTCAGGCGGTGCTGCTCGATCGGCCCTTCGGGGTCGACGAGCCCGAGGGTCGCCTCGTGGTTGACGAGGTGGTCGAAGCCGAGCAGATCGGCGAGCGACTGGAGCGGGCGGCGGAGATGCTGACGAGGGTGGGGACGACAGCCCTTGGCGGGAACCGGCGCACCTTGCGGGCAGCGGCCGAGCCGCTCGACGAGTTCCGCAGCTACATGAGTCTGTACTCCAGGGAGCAGGCTCTCTGCCTGTACAGCCCGGGTCTTATCGCCAACCTGGAGCGGAACTGGACATCCCCGGCAGGCGGGCGTCGACCGACACCAACCACGTCCGCCGACACCTGACCTAGACTGATCTCGTGTCTTCGGGGCGGCAGACGGGTAGCTCGACCTCGGAGGCGACCGGATGGGGCTGACCGAGGCGAAGGAGCCGATGGACGAGCTGCGTCGCCCGACGTTCTTCCTCGACTTCGACCAGCCTGAGGTGGCGGACTTCGCCGAGGAGACAACGAAGGCAGCCTCCTCCCCCCGGGAGAGGGCGGTGGCCCTCTTCTACGCGGTGAGGGACGGTATCCGCTACGACCCCTACAGCATCTCGGCGTCGAGGGAGGACTACCGGGCGAGCGCCGTCCTGCGGGCGACGTCGGCCTACTGCATCCCGAAGGCCGTTCTGCTCGCCGCCTCGACCCGAGCCGTCGGGATACCGACCCGTCTTGGCTTCGCCGACGTGCGCAACCACCTGGCGAGCGAGAAGTTGCTGGCGCGACAGGGCACTGACCTGTTCATCTACCACGGCTACGTCGAGATGTGGCTCGAGCGCAGGTGGGTGAAGGCGACCCCGGCGTTCAACGTGGAGCTGTGCCAGCGTTTTGGTGTGCGCGCCCTCGAGTTCGATGGCGAGCACGATGCCCTCTTCCACGAGTACTCGGTCGACGGCCGTCGGCACATGGAGTACGTGGCCGTCCGGGGCGTGTACGACGACCTTCCCTTCGAGGAGATCATGGTCGCCTTCGCGGACGTGTACGGCGCAGCCGTGCCGTCGTCCCCGACGCGCGAACGTGACGAGCTCTTCGATGGCGGGTCGGCCGAGGGGACCTGAGGACGAGGGGGAAGCTGGTTCACCCGGCAGTCAGCTGATGCCGACCTGTCGGCCGAGCGACGCCAGAGGATGCCATCGCTGGAAGCCGGCCAAGCGCGCCGGCCCAGAGAGGACAAGGACCCGGAACGCCGCCACCCATGCTGTGTGCACCACCCGATCCTCACGTCGTTCCGAGGACGGGACGCCACATGCCTTTCAGGCTCAATCCCACACTTGGTTCTCATCCAAGCAGGCCATCGCCACTGCATGCATCGCTCATCGCTCGGCGGCGTGGGCTGCTCGGGCGACCGGCAGGGTTCGTCAGGCTCGCTCGTGGGCGTGGCGCCCTTCGGAGCTCGCGAGCTGGGGCTCCAAGTCGGTGGGCGCAGCGACGATGCCGGGAGATCGAAGGCGCGATCGCGACGGGCTGAGGCTGACTGCCGGAGGGCACCAACCCTCGAGGAGACGCCGCTTCGTTCGTCTTCACGAAGCTCCGGCCGATCGGGTCGACGGCGCTGCTGACCTATGCCTGGACGCCCGACGAGGAGCCGGCGAAGCAGGTGGCAGAGGATCGGCACCACCCATACCCGTCGTGCCCGCCGACCGGTCTCAACGACCTGCGTCGTTGTTTGGGCCTGCCCCGGTTTGACGGACATCCACCATGTGGGGGGTGACCCCCGGGAAGGATGTCCACAATGGAAACGATGGAGCGGAAGAAGCCTCGCCCGCGACGGTCGTTCACGCCGGAGTTCAAGG
>JAKCCH010000075.1 GCA_021838945.1 Actinomycetes bacterium | reverse complement strand
CGCGCGTTCCGCCCGGCCGTCACCGGGATCGAGGGCGGTTGACCTGAGCTGAACGAAACGGTATCGTTTCGCTCGTGCTCCCCACCGACGCCGACAAGTCCGCGCACACGAGCCGGCTCACCTCCGAGCGCGAGGCGGAGCTCTTCCGCACGGTGCTCGAGCAGCTGGTCCTGTCGGGTTACGAGGCGCTCACGATGGACGCAGTCGCGCACAACGCCAGGACGAGCAAGGCGACGATCTATCGCCAGTGGCAGGGCAAGCCGGGGCTCGTCGCCGCCGCGCTGCGCCACGTGAAGCCAGAGGGATCCGACCATGACACCGGATCGCTCCGGGGCGACCTGGTGGCGGTGGCCGAGGAGATCGGACGCTTCGCAACAGAGAACGCCCACCTGCTTGCTGCCGTCAGCCACGGTGTCAACACCGACCCAGCCCTCGCCGCCGCCGTCCGCGAGTGCGTGATCGAGCCGAACAGCGGCAAGCTCGCCCCGGTGCTCGAGCGAGCAATGGCGAGAGGCGAGATCGACCCTGCCAATCCGGCCATGACCTACGTACCGATGCTGCTGATCCAGACGGTGGCTTCGCGCCAGACCCTGGAAGGCAAGACGGTGGACACCGCCTATCTCGTCGACCTCGTCGACGCAGTCATCCTGCCAGCTCTCACCGCGGGCGCTCCCGCCGCCGCTCATGCCGGCCCGCCCGGGCGCTCCCGCTCCCACGACAGGAAGGGACCATGACAGTCAACGCCCCCGCTGTTCTCGAGACGCAGCCGCGCGTGAGGGACCACCGCTGGTGGGCTCTCGCGGTGCTCGCGATCGCCCAGCTGATGGTCGTCCTCGATGCGACGGTGGTGAACATCGCGCTCCCGAGCGCCCAGAAGGCGCTCGCCTTCTCGAACGCCGACCGGCAGTGGGTCGTGACGGCCTACGCGTTGACCTTTGGGGGTCTGCTCCTCCTCGGCGGCAGGATGGCCGACCTCCTCGGGAGGCGGCGCACGTTTCTCATCGGTCTCGCCGGGTTCGCTCTCGCCTCGGCAGCCGGCGGCGCCTCGACGAGCTTCGGCATGCTCGTCGCTGCTCGGGCCACCCAGGGGGCTTTCGGAGCCATCCTCGCCCCGGCCGGTCTCTCGCTCCTCACGACAGCCTTCACGGAGGTGAGGGAGCGAGCCCGGGCATTTGCCATCTACGGCGCCATCGCCGGAGCCGGGGCTGCCGTCGGGCTCCTCCTCGGAGGCGTCCTGACCGAGTACCTCGACTGGCGGTGGTGCCTCTTCGTGAACATCGTGTTCGCCGTCGTGGCCGCCGTCGGCGCCATCACGTTCCTGCACGATCAGGAGCGCGACCCGACCGCGCGCCTCGATCTGCCCGGTGCCCTTCTCGCCGTGGCGGGCCTGGCGGGGGTCGTCTACGGCTTCTCCGAGGCGAGCCTGCACGGATGGGGAAGCCCGCTCACCGTCGGATTCCTCGTGGGATCTGTCGGCCTGCTAGCGCTCTTTGTCCTCGTCGAATCGCGAAGTGCCCACCCGCTGCTGCCGATGCGCATCATGGTCGACCGCAACCGTGGCGGCGCCAACCTCGCGATCCTGCTCGTCGGCGTGGGGATGTTCGGCGTCTTCTTGTTCCTCACCTATTACCTGCAGCTCACGCTCGGGTACACGCCGATCAAGACCGGGCTCGCATTCCTGCCGATGGTCGGTGCCATCATGGTCTCGAGCACGCTCGGCGGCGTGATCCTGCTGCCGCGGTCAGGTCCGCGACCGCTCATCGTGGCCGGGATGGCGATCGGCGGTGCCGGCATGGTGCTGCTGACGCAGATCACGGTCAGCCCCGACTACTCGGGGCACGTCCTTCCGGCGCTCCTCGTGCTCGGTGCGGGGATGGGCCTGATCTTCGCGGCTGCGATGAACGCGGCCACCGCCGGTGCCGAGCCGCGGGACGCCGGTGTCGCCTCTGCATTGCCGAACGTCGCCCAGCAGATCGGCGGTGCCCTCGGGCCGGCCCTGTTGAACACGATCTGGACATCGGCGGTGGCGAGCTACAGGCCCACCGGCGTGCCCGTCAACCGCGCGGCGGCACTGGCGGCGGCCAGCGTCCACGGAGACACGGTGGCGTTCAGCGTCGTCTACGTGATCCTCTTCGTGTCGGCCGTGCTGTGCCTGCTCGTGCTGCGGCGGGGTCGCATCCCGGGAGCACCGGGCGCAGTTCCTGCGATGTAGCGCCGCCGGCAGAATTGCGGCGGAGGGAGCGTTCTGATCCTTCGCCGGCCCAGCTCGTAGTCTCGGCACCATGCCGAGTGAGCGGGAGGGCCTCCTCATCACGAGCACTGCCAACCCCACCTTGAAGCGCATCCGTGCGCTGGCATCGGGTCATCCGGATCGAGGCGGTTCCGCCTTCTTCTGTGAAGGGTTCCAGTCGGTGGGGCGAGCTCTTACGGCCGGTGCCGACATCGAGGCCCTCGTCGTGGCACCCGATCTTCTCGCTACCCCCCAAGCCGAGAGCTTGGTCGCCGAGGCGGAGAGCAGGGGCACGCGGATCGTCCGGGTGAGCGCCGAGCTGTTCGGCAGGCTCTCGGAACGCGACGGTCCGTCCGGACTGGCGGCAGTGGTGCGGCCGACGGAGCGACGGGTGGCCGACCTCGAGATCGCGCCTGATGCGGTGTTCGTCGTGCTGCACGAGATCGCAAACCCCGGCAATCTCGGTTCGATCCTCCGCACGGCTGACGCTGCCGGCGTCGCTGCGGTCATCCTGACGGGTGTGACGGCTCACCCGTTCTCGCCGGTGACCGCGAAGTCGAGCATGGGCTCGATCTTCAACGTGCCGATCGCCCGCGAACGCGACATCCGAGCGGTCGTGGACTGGGCGCGCGGCTCCGGCGTGCATGTCACGACGACCTCTGCCCATGCCGGGAGCTCTTACGCCGAGACCCGCTTCCCCCGCCCGCTCGCGCTGGTGTTCGGCAACGAAGGGAGCGGTCTTCGCGACGATGTCCTCGCGCTCGGGGACGACAGAGTCGTCATCCCGATGGTGGGCAGCGCAAGCTCGCTCAACCTCTCCGTTGCAGTCGGGATCCTGCTGTTCGAGGTGCAGCGCGAGGTGTTGACCAGCCGTCTCGGTCGACCATGACGAAACGGCGCCCGGCGCCGTCATACGCTTCCCCCATGCAGGTCGTCATGCCCGACGAGTTCGAGATCCGTTCTGCGCTCGGCGCTCGCGTGGTGCAGAGCGGCGTGTGCGCTGCCGGAGGCTTCCTGGCGGTGGTCGGCACGATCGCGCTCGTCGGCCGCGGCTCGCCCTGGGCTGCGCTCGCCGGAGCCGCGACGGCGATCTGGGCCGCGTACTTCTACCGCCTCATCGGTCTCACGGTGACTGCGAAGGGCAGCGTGCTCGAGGTCCGGAACCTCTTCACGAGACGAATGGTCTCGCGCGACGACGTGCGCTCTGTCTCGATGGGGGAGAGCACAGTAGTGAAGAGCCCGAGCCAGACGGTCGTGCTGCACCTGAGCGACGGGAAGTCCCTGGCGTTGGACGCGTGTGCGCGGACGGTGCGCTCTCGGCGGCGGCTCCGCCGCGTGGAGGAGTTCCAGCGGCGCATCCGTGGTTGGACGGAATCCGGAGAAGACGACACCGTGACCGTCGAGGCGAGCAGCGTGCGGGAGGACGAGCCATTGTCGGCTTGAGAGCCGTGGCGGGGTAGTGGCCGAAGATCGATGCGATGCGCAAGTGCGGGATGGCCACCGCCGAGGTGGAGCTCACATGCGACGTCGTGTTCGGGCGCAACCAGGGTGACGAGCGCGTGGTCCGCAGCGCGATGCTGCACCGGGCCGATCGCTGTGCGATCCTCGCGACGTGCTCACGTTGCGCTCGAGCGACGACGGGAGATCGAACCGCTTCGCGGTCGGTCTCTTCACGCCGCTCCCCACGCGCTACGACCGTCTCGCAGAGCTCCTCTCCTTCGGCCAGAACGGGCGCTGGCGTCGCGAGATGGTCGGCCATGTGGTCACGGATGACCCCGCTCTCGTGCTCGATGTCGCTACCGGTCCGGGGGGCGTGGCCCGACAGGTCGTGAGGAGGTCGAGCGCGCGGGTCGTCGGGCTCGACGTCACGGCCGCCATGCTGGCTGCAGCGTCCGATCTCGTGGCTGCTGACGGCGTGGCTGATCGCGTCTCTCTCGTGCAGGCCACCGGGGAGCGGCTGCCTTTCCCGGACGGGACGTTCGACGCGCTGACGTTCACGTACCTGTTGCGTTACGTGCCGGACCCGGCGGCGGTCGTCGCGGAGCTCGCCCGGGTCGTGCGACCGGGTGGCGCGATCGCGAGCCTCGAGTTCCACGTACCTCCTTCGCCCGCATGGCGGACGGCCTGGTGGGCCTACACGAGGGCCGTGCTGCCTCTCGCCGGCGCGCTGACGGGCGGGCGTGAGTGGTACGAAGTCGGCCGCTTCCTCGGTCCGAGCATCTCGGGGCATTACCGGAGGTTCCCGCTCGAGTGGACGATCGGGGCGTGGAGGCGGGCCGGGATCGTCGAGGTCGGGCATCGGCAGATGAGCCTCGGTGGCGGCCTCGTCATGTGGGGGCGCAAGGGGCATGCCTGAGCGAGCGCTCGCTCGGGTCGCGCCCGCCCCGCCCCGCAGGTCCGGGCAGCAGGCGGCGGAGCCGAGGCCGGCGTTCTACGCCGCCGCCCCGGGCAGCGCAGCGCGCGACTGGTGGACAGTGCTGCACCCTCCCTACACCGCCTGGCACCTCAGCTATGTCGTCATCGGTGCGTCACTGGCACCGAGGCCGGCGGTGTCGACCCTGCTCGCCACGCTCGCGGCGTTCTTCCTCGCCGTCGGCGTCGCAGCTCATGCTCTCGACGAGATGAGCGGCCGGCCGTTGCGCACGCACATCCCGTCGCGGGCGCTCGCGGCCGCCTCGGTGATCGCTCTCGGCGGCGCAGCCGCTCTCGGCTGCCTCGGCGTGCAGCGCGTCGGCCTCGTGCTCATACCGTTCATCGTGGTCGGAGTCGCGCTCGTCCTCGCCTACAACCTCGAGCTCTTCGGCGGCCGGCTCCACAGCGACGTCGTCTTCGCCTTCGCCTGGGGCGCCTTCCCGGTGCTCGTGGGCTACGTGGCCGAGGCTCACACGGTCCGGCTGCCGGCGGTGCTCGCCGGAGCGGCGGCGTTCGCCCTGTCGTGGGCACAGCGGTCCCTCAGCACTCCGGCACGGCGGCTCCGGCGGTCCGGCGACCGGGTGGAGGGGTCAGTCACGACAGCCGAAGGATCGGTGCAACAGATCGACAAGGCGTGGCTGCTCGCACCGCTCGAGAGGAGCCTCAGGGCTCTCTCGATCGCCGTCGTCCTCGTCGCTGTGGCTCTCGCGGTGGGGAGCATGGGTTAGCGCGTGTCACAATCCGGGTTCGCTGCTGCCTCGTATTCCCAGCTGGTGGACACTCAGCTGGCGTCCGATGGGCGCACCGACGAGGCCCTTGTCGGGGCCATGGCGCTGAACGACGAGTCCGCCGGCATCGCCTTCGTCCGCCGGTATCAGCGGCGCGTCTTCGGTCTCGCGCTCGGCATCGTCAACGATCCGTCAGTCGCTGAGGAGATCGCGCAGGAGGCGCTCGTCCGGGTGTGGAGGCATGCCCCCGTCTACGACGTGCGGAAGGGCTCGGTGACGACGTGGGTGCTCACCATCACCCGGAACCTTGCGATCGACGCGCTGCGGCTGCGACGTTCGGTGCCGATCGAGCCGGACGACCTGATCGCCCTCGGGCTCGTCAGCAACGAGGCCGATCCTGAGGACCAGGCACAGCGGGCGGACGCCTCGAGCCGGGTCCACCGGGTGCTCCGCGAGATCCCGGTCGAGCAGCGACGGGCGCTGTTGATGTCGGCGTACTACGGCTTGACGGCGGGAGAGATCGCCGAGCGGGATGGCATCCCGCTCGGGACGGCGAAGACGAGGATCAGGGCGGCTCTCAGCAAGGTGCGAGCTGCGCTCGAGGTGAGCACGGGCGACACGGTCGTGAAGGAGCAGGCCCGAGATGAATGACACGACGGCGTGCCGGGAAGTGCGCCAGAACGCTGCCGAGCTCGCCCTCGGCGTCCTCGTGGGCTCGGAGCGGTCCGAAGCTCTCGCCCACCTGGAGACCTGCACCGGCTGTCGCGCCGAAGTCGGGCGGTTCTCCGCTGCGACGGACGCCGTGCTCCAACTCGCCCCGGTGGCCGACCCCCCGGCCGGGTTCGAGGTCCGCCTGCTCGCGCGCCGCGCGGCGGGCGAGACAGCTGAGCTCGGGCGGATGCCGGCGCCGGCGGTCGCACCGATGCAGCGTCGACGGCGGCCACCTTCGGCATGGACGCGGGCGCTCGTCGGGATGGCCGCCGCCGTGCTGCTCGCCGCCGGCGTCGGGATCGGCATGCTGGTCGCTCCGTCGTCAACGAACCGCTCGACGCCGATGCGGGCAGCTGCGCTGTCGTACGAAGGCGCATCCCGAGGCGAGGTGGCCGTCGCTCTCGGTCATCCGTCGTGGATGTTCATGACGATCGAGATGCCAGGGTGGAGCGGCTGGGTGCGCTGCATCCTGATCGAGCGCGGGGGGCGTCAGGTGAAGGTCGGGCGTTTCTGGGTGGATCATGGCCACGGCGGGTGGGCGGCACGCCTGCACATGCCCGGCAGCATGGTCACAGGCGCTCTCCTCGTCGGGACGAACGGCTACATGATGGCGGCTGCCACGCTGCCCAGCTGACCCGCACCGCCCGGCGCGGTCCGACCGGCCAGCCGGCTCACTTCCAGCGGAAGTGGACGAACAGCCGTCCCCAGTTCTTCGAGTCCTTCTCGACCCGGTGGTAGAGGGCCTTCACGTCCTTCTGGTCGAGGAAGCGGAGCACGTGCTTCTTGAGGGCTCCCGACCCCTTGCCGGAAATGATCTCGACGACCGAGGCCTTCTTGCGGACGGCTTCCTCCATCACGGCGGACAAGGCGGCGTCGATGTCGCTCCCCTTGTTGTAGATGTCGTGAAGGTCGAGCTTGAGCTTCATGTCGAACAGCCGGCGCCTCTGCATGCGACACGGGATCGAGCCGGTCGAGGCGGCCGAGTCGGGGAGGCGGGATTCGAACCCGCGGCCTCCTGCTCCCAAAGCAGGCGCGCTAACCAAGCTGCGCCACTCCCCGGACGGCGGTCAATGCTATGGCGCCACGACGAGGACGACGACGAAGGCTGCGTGGGCGGCCAGGATCAGTTGAGCGCGTTCGAGTTCATGGCCTCGCTCAGCACTGCGGCGCCCCGGCCGCGGTGCGCCAGGTAGACCGCCGCGACGACGTTCGGCAGGCTCGTGATCGCCGCGATCAGGACACCCCCGACGACGATCGGCTGCAAACGGTACCTGGCGCCACTCCACGTCCTCTGCCGGACCGCCATCGCCAGCTACGAGATGACGCGGCGGGGCAGCGGGAGCTTGGCGACGGTGCGCGCCCGTACGCTCACGAGCGCGCAGCAGGGCACGAAGGGCCACGAGGTCTGAGGCGACAGCGGGTGATGGCATCGGGATCTCCCAGCGCAGCGGCGCGGACGTCGACGATGCCGACCAGCCTTCCCGGCTCTCCGACAGGCGCGTAACCGGCGGCCCGGCAGGACGGTCCGGCCCTCCGGCTGCAAGCGTGACCGTCGAATGCGGAGCCTCGGGGTGGCGCACCGGTAGGATCAGCGGGCCATATGCGTGCGTCGTCCGAGGTTCTCGAAGGCAACAGGATCAAGCTCTCCGTCGAGGTCGACGAGTCAGAGCTCGAGGAGGCCGTCAACGAGACGGTTCGCCGTCTTCAGCGCGAGGTGCGCGTGCCGGGCTTTCGCCCCGGAAAGGTGCCCCGGCGCCTGCTCGAGACCCGCCTCGGTCCGAAGGTGATCCGGGAGGAGGTCATCCGCGACTCGCTGCCGGAGTACTACGCGCAGGCCGTCGAGGAGGCCGCGCTCGACACGATCGCGGCCCCCGAGATCGACATCACCTCGGGCGAGGAGGACGGGCCCCTCGCGTTCGACGCGGTCGTGGAGGTGCGCCCGAGAGCTTCCATCGCCGGCTACGAGGGGCTGCAGATCGAGCTGCCTTCTCCGGTCGCCTCGGACGAGGAGGTCGAACATCGCCTCGACCGGCTCCGGGAGCAGTTCGCCGAGCTGCAGGAGGTGGATCGCCCGGCCCACGCTGGCGACGTCGTCACCATCGACGTCTCGGCAACTCGCGGAGGGGAGAGCGCGGAAGACCTCTCCACGACGGATTTCGTCTACGAGCTGGGGTCGAACATGGTAGCTCCCGGCATGGACGACGAGCTCATGGGAGCCAAGGCAGGCGACATCGTCGACGTCGAGGCGCCGGACGCACCCGGCGGGGCCGCCACGCTCAAGGTGCTCGTGAAGCTCGTCCGCGAGAAGATCCTTCCCGAAGCCGACGACGAATGGGCCTCGGAAGCCTCCGAGTTCGACACCGTCGAGGAGCTGCGAGCCGACCTCCGCAAGCAGCTCGACCACCTCCGTCGGCTGCAGGCGAACTTCGTGCTGCGCGAGAACGTCGTGACAGAGCTCGCGAAGCTCGTCGACATCGACCCCCCCGGAACGCTCGTCGAGCAGGAGCTGGAGCGCCTCCAGGCCAGCTTCGCGAACCGGCTCGCCGAACGGAAGATCCAGCTCGACCAGTACCTCGGGGCCACCGACCAGACCGCCGAGCAGCTCGTCGCCGACCTGCGCCAGCAGGCGGTCGAGCAGGTCCGAGTCGACCTGGCGCTGCGCGCTCTTGCCGAGGCCGAGCAGATCGAGGTCACCGACGGGGACTTGAGCGCCGAGATCACGGCCTACGCGCAGTCGATCGGCCGGCCGGTGACCCAGGTGGCCCGGCAGTTCGCCGAGGGCGGCACACTGGAACGGCTACGCTCGGAGATCAGGAACTCGAAGGCGGTGGCGTGGCTGGTAGAGCACGTCGACGTCGTCGACGAGCAGGGGATTCCCATGGATCGCACGCTGTTGTTGGAGCAAGACGGGGCTCCTGCCGACACCGAACCGGTCGCCGTGTCCGCCTCCGATGGCGATACCGTCGAGAGCGGCGAGCCCAGACAGACCGAGGAGGAGCAGGCTTGAGGGCGTCCAACTATCTCGTCCCGACCGTTGTCGAGCAGTCCAGTCGTGGCGAGCGGGCATACGACCTGTACTCCCGGCTGCTACGTGAGCGGATCATCTTCATCGGGACGCCGATCGACGACACGATCGCGAACCTCGTGTGCGCACAGATGCTGTTCCTCGAGTCCGAGGACCCGGAGAAGGACATCAACGTCTACATCAACTCGCCCGGTGGCGACATAACGGCGCTGTTCGCCATCTACGACACGATGAAGTTCGTGCGACCGGACAAGTCGACGTTCTGCTTCGGCCAGGCGGCGTCCGCCGCGGCCGTGCTGCTCGCAGCCGGCACGAAGGGCAAGCGGTTCGCTCTTCCGCACGCCCGCATCCTGTTGCACCAGCCCTACGGCGGCGCCGCTGGGCAGGCGACCGATATCGAGCTCCAGGCGAAGGAGATCCTTCGCATGCGGGACCTTCTCAACCAGATCCTGGCGGAGGACACGGGCCAGTCGATCGCGAAGATCCATGCAGACACCGATCGGGATTTCATCATGAGCGCCGACGAGGCGCGAGAGTATGGAGTCATCGACGAAGTGATCAGTACCAGAGAGACCGTCGGCGTGGTGAGCGCCGTCGGCGCTGCCTGACCGGGGGAGGCCCAGTGGCGAAGTTCGGCGACGGGGGGGAGCTCGTCAAGTGCAGCTTCTGCGGGAAGTCGCAGAAGCAGGTGAAGAAGCTCATCGCCGGCCCAGGTGTCTACATCTGTGACGAGTGCATCGAGCTCTGCAACGACATCATCGAGGAAGAGCTCGCCGAGCCGACGGAGGTCAACTTCGAGGACCTCCCCAAGCCGAAGGAGATCTTCGAGTTCCTGAACGACTACGTGGTCGGCCAGGAGCAGGCGAAGAAGATCCTGTCGGTCGCTGTCTACAACCACTACAAGCGCGTCCAGGCCGGCGTCTACAAGGACGGCGAGGTCGAGATCGCGAAGTCCAACATCCTGCTGCTCGGCCCGACGGGCTGCGGCAAGACGCTGCTCGCCCAGACCCTTGCGCGCATGCTCAACGTCCCCTTCGCGATCGCGGATGCGACGGCGCTCACAGAAGCCGGGTACGTCGGCGAGGACGTCGAGAACATCCTGCTCAAGCTGATCCAGGCGGCCGACTACGACGTGAAGAAGGCCGAGACCGGGATCATCTACATCGACGAGATCGACAAGATCGCCCGCAAGTCCGAGAACCCGTCGATCACCCGCGACGTCTCGGGCGAGGGTGTGCAGCAGGCCCTTTTGAAGATCCTCGAGGGCACGACCGCCTCGGTGCCCCCCCAAGGAGGCCGGAAGCACCCCCACCAGGAGTTCATCCAGATCGACACGACGAACATCCTGTTCATCTGCGGCGGTGCGTTCGCCGGGCTCAACAAGATCATCGAGAACCGCATCGGGCGCGCCGGCATCGGCTTCCGTGCCGAGGTGCGGCGCGGAAAGCGGTGGGACGAGGGCGAGCTCCTGATGCAGGTCCTCCCCGAGGATCTCCTCAAGTTCGGCCTCATCCCCGAGTTCGTGGGACGCCTGCCGGTCATCGGCGCGGTGTCGAGCCTCGACCGGGAGGCGCTCGTGCGGATCCTCGTGGAACCGAAGAACGCTCTTGTGCGCCAGTACAAGCGGGTGTTCGAGCTCGACAACGTGGAGCTCGAGATCACCGAGGATGCGCTCGAGGCCATCTCCGACCAGGCAATGCTGCGCGGCACCGGTGCGCGTGGACTGCGGGCGATCCTCGAGGAGGTCCTCCTCGACGTGATGTACGAGCTACCGAGCCGCGAAGACATCGGCCGCTGCCTCGTCGACCGCTCCGTCGTGCTCGAGCACGTCGCCCCGTCGCTCGTCCCGAAGTCACCCGAGAAGCCCGAGCGGTCCCGGCGCGCCGCCTCCTGATCGCCGGAGCGCGCATCTGACCGAGACGGGACCTTTCTCTCCACCCGCCGACGGACCCTCCGGCGCCAGCATCGGCGAGGCGCTTGCCTGGCTGGACCGGCACATCAACCTCGAGGCGATCGAGTCAGGGCGGGCTGGGCGTTATCGCGAGCCCTCCCTCGAGCGCGTCTCTGCGTTGACGGATGCCATGGGATCGCCACAGTCCGCCTATCCGGTTGTGCACGTGACCGGCACGAACGGCAAGGGCTCGACGACGCGCCTCGTCGGCTCCTTGCTCCAGGCGGAGGGCGTCCGTGCAGGCTGCTACACGAGCCCGCACCTCGAGCAGGTGAACGAACGTCTTGCCATCGCGGACGAGCCGATCCCCGACGCGGAGCTGGCGGCTCAACTCGGGGCGCTGGCGGAGCTCGAGCGCTTCCTCGGGATCAAGCCGACGTGGTTCGAGCTCGTGACGGCCGCAGCGTTCCGCTGGTTCTCCGACGAGGCCGTCGAGGCTGCGGTCGTCGAGGTCGGGCTCGGCGGTCGCTACGACGCGACCAACGTTGCGGACGGCTCGGTCGCTCTCGTGACGAACGTGGAGCTCGACCACACGGAGATCCTGGGCTCGTCGCGGGAGTCGATCGCCGCCGAGAAGGCGGGCATCGTGAAGGCGGGCTCGGTGCTCGTCCTCGGCGAGGACGACCCCGAGATCGCGAGGATCTTCGAGGACGAGGCCGGCAAGGCCGGCGCAGCTGCGGTGTGGCGGCGCGGGGAGGACTTCGCCGCAGAGAACGTGAGGGTGGCGGTCGGCGGGCGCGTGGCGGACCTCTGGACCCCTGCCGGCCGCTACGACGACGTGTTCATCGCTCTCCGAGGCGAGCACCAGGTCGAGAACGCGGCTGTCGCCCTCGCAGGCGTCCAGGCGTTCCTCGGGGACGTGCTCCCCGACGACGTGGTGAGGGAAGCCTTCGGGGCCGTGCGCGTGCCTGGCCGCCTCGAGGTGGTGCGACGGCATCCCACCGTGGTGCTCGACGGGGCTCACAACGCCGCCGGTGCCGCGGCCGCCGGGCGAGCTCTTGCCGAGGACTTCGAGGGTCCGGAACGGATAGTGGTCGTCATGGGGACACTCAGGAACCGTGAGGCGGGTGACCTGCTCACCGGGCTCACGAGCGACCGGATCTCGACAGTCGTGGCATGCACGCCACCAAGCCCGCGTGCCCAGCCGGCTTCGGCCGTGCTCGAGGCCGCATCGGCTCTCGGTCTGCGGGCTGAGGACGGTGGCGAGGTGGCGGACGCAGTGGCGCGCGCGATCCAGA
Organism: Actinomycetes bacterium; assembly: GCA_021838945.1. GTDB lineage: Bacteria > Actinomycetota > Acidimicrobiia > Acidimicrobiales > Bog-793 > JAKCCH01. The sequence continues at coordinate 2,165 of JAKCCH010000075.1, read as the reverse complement.
TCGCCGGTCGCGACGACCTCGTGCTCGTCACCGGCTCCCTCTACGTCGTCGGCGCGGCCAGGACCTGGTTGCGGCAGCAGTCCGCAACCTGAGCCCCGAAGCGCGAAGCGGGCACCCGGAGCGCGTGTAGCCTGCCCGCTTCGTGAACCGAACCCTCGTCATCGCGAAGCCCGACGCCGTCCGCCGCGGTCTCGCCGGCGAGATCCTCGCTCGGCTCGAACGCAAGGGGCTGCGCCCGGTCGCGGTAGAGCTGCGCACGATCGACGAGGAGACCGCCGGTCGCCACTATGCCGAGCACGCCGGGAAGCCCTTCTACGGCGACCTCGTCTCGTTCATCACCGGTGGGCCCTCGCTCGTGATGGTCCTCGAGGGACCGGAGGACACCTGGCGGATCGTCCGCACGATGATGGGACCGACGAACCCGGCCGACGCGCCGCCAGGGACGATCCGGGGGGACTTCGGCACGGTCATGACCGAGAACCTCGTCCACGGCTCGGACGGGCCCGAGTCGGCCGCCCGCGAGATCGGCATCTTCTTTCCGGAGCTCGCCTAGACTGTCGGCACCGTCCGCTGGTCCCAGGCAGTCCGGCCGGCGCGAGACGGCCCGCCTTGAGTGCTTGCCCACGATCTCGTAGCCTGGTATCGACCGCTCCGGCCAGCCCCCAAAAGGAGCCCTTCGTCTCATGCCCGAGAACAGCCTTTCCTTCATCGGCCGCGACATGGCCGTCGACCTCGGCACGGCGAACACGCTCGTCTACGTGCGCGGGAAGGGGATCGTCCTCAACGAGCCTTCTGTCGTCGCCATCAACGTGAAGGACGGCCACCCGCTCGCCGTCGGCGTCGAGGCCAAGCGGATGATCGGCCGGACGCCGAGCAACATCCAGGCGATCCGGCCGCTCAAGGACGGCGTCATCGCCGACTTCGAGATCTGCGAGATGATGTTGCGCTACTTCATCCGGCGGGTGCATCCGCGGCGGTTCTCCAAGCCCCGCATGGTCATCTGCGTACCCTCGGGCATCACCGGCGTCGAAAAGCGGGCAGTCCAGGAAGCAGCCGAGTACGCCGGCGCCCGCAAGGCCTACATCGTCGAGGAGCCGATGGCCGCCGCCATCGGCGCCGGGCTACCCATTCACGAGCCGACCGGGAACATGGTCGTCGACATCGGCGGTGGCACGACCGAGGTGGCCGTCATCTCTCTCGGCGGCATCGTCGTCAGCCAGTCGATCCGCATAGGCGGTGACGAGCTCGACGAAGCGATCATCTCCTTCGTCAAGAAGGAGTACTCGCTCGCCCTCGGTGAGCGGACGGCGGAGGAGATCAAGATCGCGCTCGGGTCCGCCTGCGAGCTCGAGGAGGAGCTGCACGCCGAGATCCGCGGCCGGGACCTCGTGACCGGCCTCCCGAAGACGGTCGTCACGACGACCGAGGAGATCCGCAAGGCGATCGAGGAGCCGGTCGCCGCGATCGTGGACGCCGTCAAGGTGACGCTCGACCGCTGCCCACCGGAGCTGGCGGCCGACATCATGGAGCAGGGCATCGTCCTCACCGGCGGCGGCGCTCTCCTGCACGGGCTCGACGTCCGGCTCCAGGGCGAGACGCACATGCCCATAGTCGTCGCACCGGACCCGCTGAACTGCGTCGCGCTCGGCAGTGGGATGTGCCTCGAGGAGTTCGAGGCACTGAAACAGGTGCTCAGCTCCTCGTCGAACCGCTGACCCCGGAGTCGCTTTGGCGACCTCTCGGAGGTACACGAGCCAGCGTCTGACGCTCGTCATCCTCGTCGTGGCGTCCATCACCGCGATCACGCTCGACTATCGCGGACCGGCGAGCCATGCCCTCGGGTCCGTTCGCAATGCCGCCCGCGACGCCGTCTCGCCCGTGCAGAGGGTCCTCTCGGACATGTTCCGCCCGGTCGGCGACTTCTTCTCCGGTGCGGTCGACTACGGCGCGGTGGCGAACGAGAACGTCCGCCTGCGCCAGGAAGTGGGCGACCTTCGGCGCCAGGCGCTCGAGAACCAGACCGCCGCGCAGCAGCTGCAGCAGCTCCTCGGCCTGCAACGGCTCCCGTTCATCCAGAACTCGACCGATGTCATCGCCGACGTCATCTCCGGTCCCGCAGCGAACGACTTGCAGCTCACGCTCGAGATAGACCGCGGGACCGCAAC
>JAKCCH010000002.1 GCA_021838945.1 Actinomycetes bacterium | reverse complement strand
GCGAGGATCGCGGACGCGAAAGACTTCGTCGGTGAGCGCCAGGATCAGCGTCCTTCCGCCTGGATCGGCCAGGATGCGCGTCAGGCGTGCGGACTGCCGCCGCTCGTGGGGGGTGCGGCGCCGTTCGGCATCCTCGAGCAGGGAGGCTGCCAGCTGCTCTGCTCGCTCGACGAGCAGAGCCTCGTCGGGCGCGGCGGTGTCGTCGGTCATGGCGTGGATTCTCGGCGCGAGCGGCGCGCGGCGCTAGGGTCGAACGTCACCGCCAGGAGCTCCCGTTCGATCGGGTGCTCGCCACCGCTCATACGATGTGCCGACCGATACCTGAGAGACGGAGGGCGAGCAGCAGCGTGACTGACACGACTGATGGCGAAGCCGGCGCCGCAACGGCGGCGAGCCCTGGCGATGCACTCGCATCCCTCACGGCCCCTGGTGGTCCGTTCCAGCTGGTCGAGGAGAGCGTCCGAGGGATTCCCATGAAGGTGTACGCCCAGCGGTTCCCTTCGCTCAGGGAAGTCGTGAGGGTGGCGCAGGCGAGGGGTGACGCGGACACGTTTCTCGTCCACGGCGACCGCCGGTGGTCGTCGGGCGAGTTCGTGCGCGAAGCCAACTCCGTCAGCAGCGTGCTGAGCAGCGCCTTCGGCATCGAACACGGCGACCGGGTGGCGGTCCTCAGCGCCAACAACCCGGAGTGGTGCCTCGCTTTCTGGGGCACCGTCGACCTGGGCGCCATCCTGGTCGGCCTCAACGGGTGGTGGAAGGCCGACGAGATCCTCTACGGCCTTCGTGACTCGGGCGCTCGGGTGCTCGTCGCCGATCGTGGGCGCATCACGAGGATCCTCGATCAGCTCGGCGAGCTTCCCGACCTCGAGCATGTCTTCCTCGCCGACTGCGCGCCCGCCGACATCGGGCTCCAGGACGACCGGCGCGTCCACACGTTCGCCGAGCTCCTCACCCATCCGTCCGGCGAGCTGCCACAAACGCCGATCGACGAGGACGACCCGGCAGTCATCTTCTACACGAGTGGTACGACCGGCCGCCCGAAGGGTGCGGTCAGCACGCACCGGAGCATGATCGCGAACCTCCAGAACACGCTGTACTTCGTGGTGGCGAGGGCGCTCCAGTCGGGGACGCATCCGATGGCGAGCGAAGGTGGGTACCCGTCGGCGTCGTTGTTGGCGAGCCCTCTGTTCCACGTCAGCGGATGCCATTCCGGGCTCGTCGTCGGCTTGCTGGCGGGGGTGAAGCTGGTGATCCCCACCGGCCGCTTCGAGCCGGAGAAGGCCATGCAGCTCATCGAGGCCGAGCGCATCACGACGTTCTCGACGGTCCCGACGATGGTGTGGCGGGTCGTCGAGCACCCCGCCCGCCACGACTACGACCTCTCGTCGGTCCAGACCGTGACCTACGGCGGGTCGCCCACAGCGAGCGAGATGCAGCGCCGCATCCGGGAGACGTTCCCCAACGTGAGCACCCTCGGCAACGCGTACGGGCTCACCGAGTCGAGCTCCGTCGCCACCCTGAACGCCGGGCAGGACATGGAGGAACGGCCGGACTCGGTCGGGCGGCCTCTGCCGGTGGTCGAGATCCGGATCGCCGGGCTCGACGGCGGCGCGCTCCCGGCCTGGGAGACGGGCGAGGTCTGGATCCGTGGCCCGATCGTCATGCCCGGCTACTGGAACCGCCCGGACGCCACGGCAGAGACGATCACTCCCGACGGGTGGCTGCGCACGGGCGACATCGGCCATCTCGACGAGGACGGGTTCCTCTACATCACCGACCGGGCGAAGGACATGATCATCCGAGGAGGCGAGAACATCTACTGCGTCGAGATCGAGAACCGCCTCGTCGAGCACGCGGCCGTGGCCGACGCCGCCGTGATCGGCGTCGCCCACCAGACCCTCGGCGAGGAGGTGAAGGCGGTGATCGAGGTGGCCGACGGCCACGAGCTGACGCCTGACGAGGTCAAGCAGTGGGTGGCCGAGACGCTGGCCGACTTCAAGGTTCCCGCCTACGTCGAGCTCCGCCACGAGAAGCTCCCGCGCAATGCCTCCGGGAAGCTCCTCAAGAACATCCTCCGCGGCGAGGGCGAGGTGAGCTTCGCCGAGACCATGTAGCAGCCGGTCAGCCCGCGGGGCTTCGCAGCACCTCGGCGGCTGAGGGCATGACGGCCCTCGACCGGTCGAGCAACACCGGCGCACCCTCGGCCGCGCTGAGCGCCCCCGGGCCGGCTGGAGCCGGCGAGTCGCCACCCGAGGCTGCCATTGCCGACCGGATCACCTCGGCGAGCTCGGCCGGCTGGTCGTTCTGCAGATAGTGGTTGGCCCGGGGGAGGAGCCAGAACGTGTTGTCGCCGGGCTTGGAGGACAGATAGCGGTCCCACACGTGGGTTGCCACCCGCAACGGCGCCACCGTGTCGTGCAGGCCCCACACGACCGTCGTCGGCACTGGCGAGCCGGCGAGCAGCTCCAGCCACTTCGCCTCGTTCTCGGAGCGCTCGACGAGGTACTGGATCGTGTCGTGGAGGACCGCCAGCCCGTCGTCGAAGGCGAACGTCTCGGCGAGAGCGGCGATCGAGGGGTTGTCCATCGTGCGCGGCGGTGTGAACGTCGTGGTGCCCATGCCGGCGGCCAGCATCTCGGGCGTGAGCACCTCGAGCACGGACGGCGCAGTCGCCGGGTCCAACAAGAGGCGCTGGAAGGTGGTCAGGTTCGAGAGAGGGAGGAACACGTTGCCGTTGCTGAGCACGAGCGACGTCAGCTCGAACCCCGAGGCGGCTCTTCCAGCCAGCTCGACCAAGGCGAGCGCCACGCTGTCGCCCCGATCGTGCGCGACGACGGCACTGCTCACAGCGCCGAGGACTTCCCCGACGTAGTGCGCTACGAGCGCCGCATCGCGGCGGATGGTGTAGGGACCCCGCTTCGGTTTCTCGGAGAAACCGAACCCCGGGAAGTCCAACATCCCCAACCTGAACCGGTCGGCGAGGAGCGGGGCCACGTCGGACCAGTCGATGCTGCTCGTCGGGAAGCCGTGCAGGAGCACCACGAGCGGTGAGTCGGGGTCGCCGAGCTCTGCGTGGAAGATGCGAATCGGGTCGCTCGACTGCGACGGTTGCTCCGGCGGCGGGGTCCACTCGAAGTGACTGCCGGACTGCCACCATTCCTTGGCGCGGCCCTCCACCGCCGAACGATATCCCGCTGCTGGGGACTCGCGGCGGTGCCGGAGGCCGGGCAGCGCGACACGTCGAGCTGGAGTGCGCGCCGCGTCTCGATCAGTTCGGTCAACTCGTGAAGCCAGCGTGTCGCCCGCGACGTCCTGGCTCCACAAGATGCGCTTTGAAGCTGCGCGGGGAGCGAACGCCTGAGGCTCGGTCAGGTCCTACCCGTACCGAGCGCAGTCGGCGCACGTGCCGAGCACCTCGACGGTGTGAGCCACATCAGCGAAACCATGCCTCGCCGCCACCGTCTCCGCCCAACTCTCGACCTCTGGCCCGTCGACCTCGACGGTGCGCCCGCACACCCGGCAGACGAGGTGATGGTGGTGGCTCTCTGTCCGGCAGCGGCGGTAGCGGGTCTCGCCGTCGTCACCGCGCAGCGAATCGAGCTCACCGACCTCTGCGAGCGCCCGTAGCTGGTTGTAGACGGTGGTGAGGGCGACGTTCTCGCCCCGTGCCTGCAGCTCGGCGTGCAGCTCCTGAGCCGACCTGAAGACGGGGGAGGTGTCGAGGACGGCGGCCAGCGCACGCTTCTGGCGGGTGGAGCGCTCCTGCGGGATCCCCGGACTTGCGCTCGATCTTGGGCGTTCGGTCATGTTGCTCCTACCAGCCTCGTCGCGGTGGCCATATCTGCAACGACTCCAGTTATGCTGTGCATACTATCTGCAATCGATCCAGATAGATGACACCGGGGACGGAGCATGCGAATGACGGCGACCTTGCGGAGAGCGGCGACCGTGGCGGTCCCGCTCGCCGTCGTGCTGGGGGCGGCAGCCTGCGGGTCGTCCGGCTCGGGCGGCTCCGGCGGTTCGGGCGGAGCAGGCGGGGTCGCGATCGTGGCCGGGGAGAACCAGTACGGCGACGTCGCCTCCCAGATAGGCGGCCGGTTCGTGAGCGTGTACTCGGTCTTGTCGAACCCGAACACCGACCCGCACACCTACGAGGCCACGCCGAGCACTGCGGCGAAGGTCGCCGCCGCCCAGCTCCTCATCGAGAACGGGGTCGGGTACGACTCCTTCATGAGCAAGCTGGCCTCCGCCTCGCCGAGCTCGTCCCGGAAGGTGATCGATGTGCAGCAGCTGCTCGGCCTGCCGGACAGCACCCCGAACCCGCACCTCTGGTACGACCCGGCGACGATGCCGGCGGTGGCGCGGGCGATCACCGGAGACCTCTCCGGGCTCGATCCGTCCCACGCCGCCACGTTCCGCGTCAACGAGGCCAAGTTCCTCGCATCGCTGAGGCCCTGGACGGACGCGATCGCAGCGTTCAAGGCGAAGCACCCGAGGATCGCTGCGGCGAGCACAGAGCCGGTTGGCGACTACCTCCTCACTGCGATGGGGATCGACAACCTCACGCCGTTCAGCTTCCAGGCAGACGTCATGAACGGCACGGACCCGAGCCCGCAGGCCGTGTCGCTCGTGGAGGACCTCCTCACCCGGCACAAGGTGAAGGTCTTCGTCTACAACCAGCAGGTGACGGACCCGCTCACCCAGACCATCCTCCAGACGGCCGTGAGCGCCGGTGTCCCGGTGGTCGGCCTCTACGAGACGATGCCGGCCCCCGGCTACGACTACCAGACGTGGATGATGGCCGAGCTGACGGCCATCGAGAAGGCCGCGGTGGACGGCAAGTCCACGCAGCACCTGTGAGCGCGATGGGCAGCGACGCCGACGCGAGCCGGCCGTCGCCGCCGATCGGTGCGCCTTCGGCGACGAACACCGTCCTTGAGCTCGACGACGTCAGCGTCTCCCTCGGTGGCCGGACCGTCCTCGAGGACGTGTCGTTCTCCCTCGAGGCCGGCGAGTTCTGCGGTCTGATCGGTTCCAACGGCGCCGGCAAGACCACCCTCCTTCGGCTCGTCCTGGGCTTGGTCACACCGGCGAGAGGTACCGTGCGAACCCCGCTCGGAGGCCGTGGCCCAAAGATCGGCTACGTCCCGCAGAAGATCTCACTGGAGCCGGACATGCCGCTCAGGGCGCGAGATCTCGTGGCGCTGGGCCTGGACGGCCACCGTCTCGGGCCGGGCAGGCGCGGGCCGGCACAGCGGGCGGCCGTGGACGAGATGCTGGAGGCGGTGGGCGCTGCTCGTTTCGCCGAGGCACGGGTCGGCAACCTGTCGGGCGGCGAACAGCAGCGCGTCATGATCGCCCATGCCCTGATCTCGAGGCCGAGGCTGCTCCTCCTCGACGAGCCGCTCGCGAACCTCGACATCCGTGCAGGCCAGGAGGTCGTGCGGCTCCTCGCGCACATCGCCGCCGAGCAGCACATCGGCATCCTCCTGTCGGCACACGACATGAACCCTCTGCTGCCGGTCATGGACCGGATCCTGTACCTCGCTGCCGGCCGTGCCGTGTCGGGGTCGACCGACGAGGTGGTGAGCACGGAGACGCTGAGCCGTCTCTACGGCCAGCGCGTCGAGGTGATCCGCACACATGGGCGGGTCATCGTCGTCGCGGGCACCGACGCCGCCGATCCCACGCACGACTTCTGAGCCGGGCGCCCGCATGCCTTCCCCTTCTGCTGCCGTAACCGCATCGTTGGCGCCGGTCTTCGAGCCGGGCTTCTTCTCGAGCGGCCCCGTTCATGTGGCACTGGCAGTCGGGGGCATCGTCGCGATCGTCTCTGCCGCCGTCGGCGTCTTCACCGTGATCCGGGGGCAGTCCTTCGCCGGTCACTCGCTCGCCGACATCGGCACGGCCGGCGGTTCCGCCGCGGTCTGGGCAGGCGTGTCGACGATCTTCGGCCTCGTCGCCTTCAACGTCGTCGCCGCCGGCGTCATGGAGCTGATCGGAATCCGGCGACCGAGGGGTCGCGACCTGGCGACCGGGATCGTGCTCGGCGCGTCGCTCGGCCTCGCCGCGCTCTTCCTCTACGAGGACACGATCAGCTCGAGCACGACCGGAGCGACGGTCACCGTGCTGTTCGGGTCGATCTTCACGCTCGCACCCGGCACGACCACCATCGTCGCCGTGCTCGGAGCCGTCTCCATCGCGCTCCTCGCCCTGCTGTACCGACCGCTGCTGCTCTCGTCGTTGAGCTACGACCTCGCTGCCGCACGCGGCATCCCCGTCCGCCTCGTCGGCGGCGGCTTCCTGCTCGCGCTCGCGCTCGCGGTGTCGCTGTCCGCGGTCACCATCGGCGCCATCCTGTCGACGGCGCTGCTCATCGGGCCGGCGGCAGTCGCAGAGCGGTTGACGAGGCGACCGGCGAGGGCGATCGCGGTGGCGGCGGCTGTCGGCATCGGCTCGGTCTGGATCGGCACGCTCATCGCGTATGACAGCACCGTCTGGCTCGGAGGCGAGAGCCTGCCGGTCAGCTTCTGCATCGTCGGGCTCGTGTTCGTCGCCTATCTGGCCTCCGGGCTCATCGCTCGGGCCCTCCCGGAGCGACGCCTCGAACGCCGCCCGGGAGCCCGTGACGCCCTTGCCTTGCCAGAGGTCGACTGATGTTCGCCGGCTACCTCGTCAACACCTGGGAGGCTGCCACGATCGTGGCGGTCGTGGCAGGCGTCGCGGGGTTCTTCATCGTCCTACGGGGCGCAGCCTTCGCAGCCCACGCCCTCCCGAACGGGGCGTTTGCCGGCGCCGCCGGGGCCACCCTCATCGGGGCCAACACGATCCTCGGGCTCGGCGTCTTCTCGCTCGCCGGCGCCGCGTTGATCGCGGCGCTCGGGCGTCGGGCACGCCAGGATGTCGCCACAGCGCTCACCATCGTCGTCATGCTCGCGAGCGGTGACCTGTTCCTGTCGCGCACGAGCGAGTACGCCCCGGCGATCTTCGCCCTCCTGTTCGGCGAGGTCCTCGGCATCTCCTCCGGCCAGGTCGTCCCGACAGCGGCGATCGCGGCGGTCTGCGTCGCGGCCGTGCTGGTCCTCTACCGCCCACTCCTCCTCTCGTCTGTCGCGCCCGATCTCGCAGAGGCGCAAGGGATCGACACGCGGTTCATGGATCTGGCCTTCCTCGTCGTGATCGCCCTCGTGACGACGATGGCCGTTCCCGTCGTGGGTTCGCTGCTCATCTTCAGCCTGCTCATCGGCCCGCCCGCGGCAGCCCGGGCGTTCACCGACCGCCCGCCGGTCGCGCTCGGCCTGTCGGTCGTGCTGGCTCTCCTCTCAGTCTGGGTCTCGATCGCGGCGTCGTTCGAGACGAACCTGCCGATCGGTTTCTTCGTGGGGGCGACCGGCGCGGTCTGGTACCTCGCCGGCCACGTCCGGACGGCGTGGGCCGGGCATGCACGACACCCGGAACCGGCTCGGGCTCGAAGAGCCGCCCGAACCCCTCGGGGTTGACTCCGGCCGCCGCCGTTGCTTTGCTCGCGCGCGAGCCGGGTCAACAGGCAGCGAGCACAGCGAAAGGCGATTCGGATGGCGAGCAGGCTGACCGAGGTGATCATCGACTGCCGCGACCTCACCGGCATGGTCGCGTTCTGGAGCACGGCGCTCGGTTACGAGCCCGCCCACAGCGGCGACGGCTGGGTCGCGCTCGTGCCACCCGGTCCCGAGGTGAGCGACGATGCGTGGAGGTCGGTGCCGCAGCCTCCTGCCGTTGCCCTCGTCGTCGTGCCGGAACCGAAACAGGTGAAGAACCGGGTGCACATCGACCTCACCCCCGTCGACCGGACTCAGGCCGAGGAGGTCGAGCGACTCGAGGGCATCGGCGCCCGTCGCGCCGACATCGGTCAGCACGACACGCCGTGGGTGGTCATGGCCGATCCGGAGGGAAACGAATTCTGCGTCATGGCCGAGCTCGACCGCGACGAGGCTGCACCGTCCGGAAGCTGACCGGGGTTCGCGTCGCAATCCGCTCGCCCGCAGCATCGATCGAGTGGTACACCACACGTCGAAGGAGATGAACTTTGGTCGAGGAGGATCCGTACGTGCGGGCAGGTCTCGTCACGCGATGGAGGATTTGGGAGTGGACGGTGGTCATCGGCGGTGACTGAGTGACCGAGCTCTTCGTGCTCCCGCTCGGCGACTGCTGCTGCAACTACGAGGTGGTGGCGCCCGGCGTCCGGGACGGCCATCGCATCCACATCCCGGTGAGCGGCTACCTGATCAAGCTCGACGACGACAGCCTCGTCCTCGTCGACACGGGCATGAGCCGGCTCCACATCTCCGACCCCGAGCTCACCTGGCGCGGCACGCCGGCAGAGAACGCCCTCATCCCGACGATGCGGCCAGAGGACAGCCTTCTCTTCAGGCTCGCACAGCTCGAGGTGGCGCCCCAGGACATCGATTACGTCGTCAACACGCACCTGCACTTCGACCACGCCGGCAACAACGACCTGCTCGGCGCCGCCACCTTCTTCGTCCAGCGCGAGCAGTACGAGCAGGCGAAGGACAACCCGAGCTTCCCCAACCAGTACTGGAACCTCCCTGTCCTCAGCTACGAGCTCCTCGACGGGAGGGCGCGGCTCTTCGACGCCCTCGACATCCTCCCCACCCCCGGTCACTGCGAGGGGCACCAGTCCGTCGCTCTCGATCTTCCCGAGACGGGGTCCGTCGTCATCTGCGGCGATGCCGTCTACTGCCAGGACAACTACGAGCACGACGCATGGGACGGCCAGGCCGACCCCGAGCGCGCGCGGGAGAGCGCGCTGATGCTGCAGTCCGTCGCGGACGAGCGTGAGGCGATGATGATCTACGGCCACGACGTCGAGCAGCGGCGAACGTTGCGGTTGGCGCCCTCAGGCTCTTACAGATAAGGCCCTGCGGCTCCTTACAGATAGGCCCTGCGGCCCGTCGCTCAGCGGCCGAGGTGCCGAGGATTCGCCACTGCTAGCTTGTCGCGCACGACCGATGCAAGAGCCGCCCAGCCCGGCGGCTCGCCTGCTCCGCCCGCACCTGACGCCGCCGCCCTCGCTGCTTGCGCTGCACCTGAGGCGAGCTCGCGGTCCACGATCGCGAGGGCATTGGCCGCCACCCGCGCGTGGAACGACAGCTGCCCGCCGGTCGACGGCATCACCTGGTCCGTGAGGAACTCCTGCACCGCCTCCAGCAGCTCCCGGGCCGTGGGTCGCCCGTGCAACCCGGGGACATCTGGTGCCTCGTCGTCCCGCACGTCGTCGCGCGCCCTCGCCCACTCGTCGGGAGCCAGCAACTCGAGGAGGTCCCACTCCTGCTCGGCGACCCGCCGGCCGATCGCCGCGAGCTCGACGGAGCGAAAGGCACCGGACAGGTGGGTGGCCGCCTGCCCCATGCAGATGATCCCCCACTTGAGCGTGCCGAGCACGAGCCACCAGTGGAAGGCGTCCCGATCGACGGCCGAGCCGGACACCGACGAGTAGGCCTCGAACAGGTCTTCGACCGAGCCCACGCCGGCGACCGGCATCGCCTCCCCGAAGCGCCACGCCTTCGTGCACAACCACGCCAGGTCCTCGAGCGCGTCGCCGAGATGGACGAGCTCCCAATCGATCACCGCGCGCAGGCCGTCGGGACCGACGATGAGGTTCCCGAGGCGCAGGTCACCGTGCACGATCGCCGGCTGCGACGGTGGAGGCGGCCGGTTCGCGGCCAGCCACTCGTAGGCAGCCTCGAAGGTCAAGCTGCGGTCGCCGACGAGCTGGTAAACCATCCAGTACGACTCGAGCTGGTCGTCGGCGGCGAGGCCGCGAACCTCGCCGGGATCGATCGAGTGCAGCCCGCCGAGGAACGCGCCGATCTGCCGGGTCAGCACGGACCGCGCCTCCCTGAACTCCGGGTCGCGGAGGATGCGCCTCGCGATCGTCTCCCCTGGGACCCGTGCCATCACAAGGCCGGCTGTCCCGAGGAGCTCTCCGTCGTCCTCGGCGAGCACGGCCGGCACGGAGAGGCCGGCTCGGTGCGCCGCCCGGATCGCGCTCGCCTCACGTGCCATCGAGCCGGGAGCGCCGGGCCGTCCCGGCGGGTCACGACGCAGGACGAGCTCCCGGTCTCCGGCGGAGAACGACCATGTCTCCCGCGAGGCGCCACCCGAGAGCCGCTCGAGGTTCGAGATGGCCGCGTCGCCGAGGACCGGCTCCAGCGTCGCGGCGATCTGCTCAGATAGCGACGCGGGTTCCGACAGGCGCTTCATCCGACTCGTCCGGGTGCATGCAGTCGTCCTCGGGGTCCCTCCCGGTCCGCACCATGCTCAGGAGTGGGCCCTCAGGCCATCGAGCACGAGGGGGATCAGCCGGTCGGCCTGCTCGGGTGTGAGCGTGGCGCTGATGCACATGGGGCTCACGAGCTGCATCAGGTCCTCCCCGCTGATGTCGCGGCGGGCGACCCCTGCCGCCTGGGCGCGGCGCAGGACGGCATCGCAAGCCGCGACGACGCGGTCGCGCGACACGAGCTTCAGGTCCGGGTTCTTGTCGAAGGCCTCGTGCAGCTCGTTGAGGAGCGTCCGCTTGGTTCGCGAGTAGTCCACGTAGGCATGGAGCCATCGCGCGAGGGCGTCCCAAGGATCGAGCCCGGCGTCGCGCTCTGCCGTGCTCACGAGGACCTCGACGTCGTCGCGGAAGAGCGCCTCGACCACGGCGACCCTCTTCGGGAAGTGGCGGTAGAGCGTTCCCACCCCGACACCTGCCTGCCTGGCGATGGCCTCCATGGAGGCGCCACCGCCCTGGTCGGCGAAAACCTTGCGCGCCGCCTCGAGCAAGCGCTCGTAGTTGCGCCGCGCGTCGGCTCGCATCGGTCGTGTCGACTCCTCCGAGCTCTCGTGCCCGTCCCCCTCCGTGGTCCTCTTCTTCCGTCCGGCCATCACCGGAACCTCCACAGGTCTTCCGCGCGCCCTACCGCTTGCAAAACGGAGGCACCCTCCGTATACTAACCGGAGGAAGCTTCCGCTTAGTTCAGGATACCAGCGGAAAGGTCGTTGTCAATGGCTCAACCAGCCAACTCTCTGCCGCGTCGCGCCCCGATGCGCGATCTCGGCGCCCTACCACGCCGGAACCAGTCACTCGTGCTCGCCGTCATCCTGTCGGCGCAGCTCATGGTGGTGCTCGATGCCACGATCGTGAACGTCGCGCTGCCTCACATCCAGAGGAGTCTCTCCTTCTCGAGCTCTTCGCTCTCGTGGGTTCTCAACGCCTACGTGCTCAGCTTCGGCGGTCTACTGCTGCTCGGTGCGCGGTCGGGGGACCTCTCGGGGCGGCGGCGCACGTTTCTGGCCGGGATCGGCCTGTTCACGTTGAGCTCGTTCGCGGGCGGGCTCGCCACCTCGGCGTGGATGCTGCTCGCCGCCCGGGCCGTGCAAGGCGTCGGCGCCGCGCTCGCCGCTCCTGCGGCGTTGGCGCTCCTCACCGGCATCTTCCCCGAGGGCGCTGCCCGCGTGCGCGCCATCGCGCTCTACACGACGGTGTCCGCGGCCGGTGGGGCGACCGGCCTCGTCGCCGGCGGGTTGCTCACGCAGTGGGCGTCCTGGCGGTGGGTGATGTTCGTGAACGTGCCGATCGGGATCGCCGTCGTCGTCCTCGGCGCCGCCTGCCTCGCCGAGACTGAGCGACGCTCGGGTCGCTTCGACCTGGCCGGTGCCCTCACGTCGACGGCCGGCATGGGTGCCGTCGTCCTCGGTCTCGTGGAGGCCGGCTCGGCCGGCTGGCACGCGCCGCTCACGATCGCGCCCCTCGTCACCGGAGTCGGCCTGCTCGTCGCGTTCGTGGCGATCGAGCGCACGGCGGCGGAGCCGGTGCTGCCGCTGCGCATCCTCGCCGACCGGACCCGTTCCGGCGCCAACCTCGCCCGCGGCCTCGGCTACGCGGGCATGTACGGGATGGTCTTCTTCCTGACGCAGTTCCTCCAGGACGTCCAGGGGCATTCGGCGTTGGTGACCGGGATCGGTTTCCTGCCGACGCCGCTGTTGGTCTTCGTGTCCTCACAGATCACGAGCCGCGTGCTCGTCAACCGCCTGCCGGCGAAGGTGCTGATGCTGGTCGGATCGGCCATCTCGGCATCGGGACTCCTCCTTGCCACGCAGCTGCACGTCACGACGCCGTACCCACAGCTGTTCGCCTCGCTCGTGCTTATCGGTGTCGGTATGGGCATCTCGTTCGTCAGCCTGACGGCGGCGGGGCTCGCCGGTGTCGATCCTCGTGACGCCGGTGCGGCGTCCGGGCTCGTCAACGTGGTGCAACAGCTCGGAGCAGCGCTCGGGCTGGCGGTGCTCGTGACCATCTTCGACGGCGTCGCCGGTGGCGCCGCCACCTCGCTCGGCCGTTCCGGCAGCCTTGCTGCCCGCACGGCAGTCGTTCATGGGCTCGACGTGACCTTCGCCGCCGGAGCGCTGTTCTCCTTGGCGGCGCTCGTCATGGTGGCCGTCATGGTGCGGATGCCTGCCCAGGCCTCGGCGCCCTTGCCGGTCGACGTCGACGTCGCGGCGGCGCTCGAGCTGGAGCCGGTCGATGCGGCATGACCCGCCTCGGCAGCCGAGGCCGCCTGCCCCTACGCTGACCCCCCGAGCCAGGGAAGGAGCGATGTGGACTTCGACATCCCGAACGAGTTGAGGGCCTACCTCGCCGAGCTCGACGAGTTCATCGAGCGCGAGATCCGGCCGCTCGAGGCGGAGGGCGACAACGTGCGCTTCTTCGATCATCGTCGGGAGGATGCGAGGACCGACTGGGAGCGCGGCGGCCTGCCGAACGAGGAGTGGGAGGCGTTGCTCGGCGAGGCCCGCCGCCGGGCGGACGCGGCCGGCCACTACCGCTACCCGTTCCCGGCCGAGTACGGCGGCCGGGACGGGACGAACCTCGACATGGCCGTCATCCGCGAGCACCTCGCTTCGAAGGGCCTCGGCTTGCACTGCGACCTGCAGAACGAGTTCGCCGTCGTCGGCAACAACGTCGGCCTCCTCCTCATGATCGAGTACGGCTCGGAGGAGCAGAAGGCGGAGTGGGTGGAGGACCTGGCGGAGGGACGCGGCGGCTTCTCCTTCGGCATCACCGAACCCGAGCACGGCTCCGATGCGACCTTCATGGAGACGACGGCCCGGCGCGACGGGGACGAGTGGGTCATCAACGGTGAGAAGACCTGGAACACCGGGATCCACCGGGCGTCCCATGATCTGATCTTCGCCCGCACGGGCGGTGCGCCCGGCGACGCGGCCGGGATCACGGCGTTCCTGGTGCCGCGTGAGGCGCCGGGCTTCGAGGTGGTCGAGTACCTGTGGACCTTCAACATGCCGACCGACCACGCCCACATCAGGCTCGGCGACGTGCGGGTGCCCGGCAGCGCCGTGTTCGGTGGCGAGGGCCGGGGGCTCATGGTCGTGCAGCACTTCTTCAACGAGAACCGCATCCGCCAGGCGGCGTCATCACTCGGGGCGGCGCAGTACTGCATCGACGAGTCGGTGGCCTACGCACGCCGGCGGGCTCCCTTCGGAAAGCCGCTCGCGCAGAACCAGGGCATCCAATTCCCCCTCGTCGAGCTGCAGACGCGAGCCGAGATGCTGCGGGCGCTCATCCACAAGACGGCGTGGATGATGGACCGCTACGGCGCGTTCTCGGTCTCGGACAAGGTCTCGATGTGCAACTACCAGGCGAACCGGCTCTGTTGTGATGCGGCTGACTGGGCCATGCAGGTGCACGGCGGCCTCGGGTACTCGCGGCACAAGCCGTTCGAGCACATCTACCGGCACCACCGTCGCTACCGCATCACCGAGGGTGCGGACGAGATCCAGATGCGGCGGATCGCCGGCTACATGTTCGGCTTCATGCACCAGCAGGCGCCGAAGGGCGTCAGCGACTAGTCGCCGGCCTGGCTCGAGGTCCCGCGGCTCGCGCCTTCGCGGTCAGCCCTCGCCCGGAGCCTGTGCCTCCGCCTCGGGCCCGGCGTCGCCACCGTCGCCGGCAACGGCGTCGCCGGCGAGGATCCGGTACAGCCGCTGGCGTGCCTCGGTGAGCACGGTGGTAGCAGCGGCGACGTGATCGTCCTCACCGCTCGAGGCCACTTGCCGCACAGCGAGCATCAAGGACCGCATCGCCTGCCGCAGCTCGACGTGGTGCCCGACGCCTTCGCCCCAGGGACCGGTGCCGATGCGCTCGGACGCCTCGCCGGCTGCCACCCGTCCCTCGTCGGTCAGGTCGAAGATGCGCTTGCCGTCCTCGTCGCGGCCCTTGATGAGTCCTTCCTCCTCGAGCATCTGGAGCGTGGGGTAGACCGAGCCGGCGCTCGGGCGCCACATGCCGCCGGTGCGCCCCTCGAGCCGGGTGATGAGCTCGTAGCCGTGTGCCGGCCCTTCGAGCAGGCTCACGAGCAGTGCCCAACGGATGTCGCCGCGGCGAGCCCGGCGCCCACCCCGCCAGGGAGGAGGTCCACCGTGCCAGTGGTGCCCGGATCCCGGACCGGGTCCGAAACCAGGTGCGCCGCCGTGCCGGAACGCTCGGCCGTGCATCCCGGCCTCTCCGTGAGGGTGGTGGCGGCGGTGAGGGTGGTCGTGGAAGTCAGTCATCGTCTCTATCTCCTGGTACTCCATGTCGATACCTCATGAGTATATCACGATATATCGGCAAGTGGAGGGTACCGGGCGAGCGACCCCGGCGTCAGCCGAGCAGGATCTTGAGGGCGAGCGACGTGTCCGAGAGGTCTGCGAGGACGGCGTCGGCAGCGAGCGAGCGGACGGCGTCGAAGCCGTCCTTCCCGGTTCCGACGATGAGGCAGTGCGCTCCAGCGGCCGTCGCGCACCGGAGGTCGTTCGCCGTGTCGCCGATGATCCAGACCTCGTCCGGTCGGTAGTCCTCGTCCCGGAGCTCGCGGGCCCGGCGCAACGCGAACGGCACGAGCTCGGCCCGGTCCGCGTGATCCGTCCCGTAAGCGCCGATCTCGAAGTCGAAATAGGAGTCGAGCCCGAACGTCCGCACCTTCACGATGGCGTTCGCGGCCACGTTTCCGGTGAGGAGGCTCTGGCGGACGCCGTCCGTCTCCGAGAGGGCATCGAGCAGCGCGCGGACGCCTGGGTGCACCCGGCCCTCCGAGAGCATCCGCTCCGTCTCGCCCTCCAAGAAACGCTCCGCCTCCACCAACGCCTCCGGCAACACCCGGTCGATCTCGTCGTGCCGCATGCCCTCGAGGGCGAGCATCTCCCGGATGATCTGGGGGTCGGTCTTGCCGCTCATCTCGACGAAGGGCGCTCTCTCGAGGCCGCTCACGGCAAGCGTCCCGTGCTCGAGGGCGAGCCGGCCGACCGGGCCGGTCGTGAGAAGCGTCCCGTCGATGTCCCAGAGGATCAGCCGGTCGTGCATGCCGACAGCTTCGCAGATGGCCCGCGGGACACGGTGAGGTGGCGGTCAGCCCGGTGACGGAGGCAGCGGCCTGCCCGACCGTGCCGGCCCGACTCCGGAGAGGTGGGTGTCGCCGGGGTGTAGGGCGACGTTAACCAAAGGTTCACCTTGCCAGTCCTCTGCCTTCACCTTGCGGTAACCCGCCGCTGTAACGATGCAATCAGCCATCAACGTGTCCAAAGAGCGTTACAGGAGGAGAACGGACTGTGGCCATCGAACAGGCGAGAACGATTTCGGAAGCGCTCGACGAAGCGCCGCTCAGCCGCTTCCACTCGAGAGCGGTGATCACGGCGGGGCTGGGCTTCTTCACCGACGCCTACGACTTGTTCATCATCGGCACGGCGTCGGCGATGATCGCCAAGGAGTGGGGCCTCTCCACCTCCTCGACGAGCTTCGTGAACTCCGTCGGCCTCATCAACTCCATCACGCTGATCTCCGCCTTCCTCGGTGCGTTCTTCTTCGGACGGATCGCAGACGTGTTCGGGCGGAAGAAGATCTACGGCGTCGAGGCTGCTCTCATGACCGTTGGAGCCCTCGCCTCGGCCTTCTCTCCCAACGTCATCTGGCTCGTCGTCTTCCGGTTCATCCTCGGCGTCGGCGTGGGTGGCGACTATCCGATGTCCGCCGTGCTCATGAGTGAGTTCGCCAACCGCAAGAGCCGCGGCAAGCTCGTCGGGCTGGTCTTCTCGATGCAGGCGCTCGGCACCGTGGCCGGTTACGTCGCCGGCCTCGCACTCGTCTCGACGGGGATGAACACCGACTACGTGTGGCGGATCCTGCTCGCTCTCGGCGCGGTGCCGGCGGCGATCGTCATCTACCTCCGCCGCACGATGCCCGAGTCGCCCCGCTTCCAGGCACGGGTGCTCGGCGGGCAGGAGAAGGCGGCAGCGGACATCGCCCGCTACTCGAACGGGGTGGTGCAGGCGAACGCTTCCGGCGAGTTCCGTGCCCGGATGAAGCTCGGCCAGTTCCTCTCCACGCCGAAGTACCTGCTCCTCCTCCTCGGTACCGCAGGGACATGGTTCGTCTTCGACTACGCGTACTACGGGAACTCGGTCTCTGCGCCACTCATCTACCAGAGCGTCCTCGGCAAGACGGGGGCGAAGAGCCTCTCGGAGTCCCTCGCTCTCGCTCTCATCGTCTTCGTCGTTGCGGCCGTGCCGGGCTACTACCTCGCGACCAACTTCATCGACCGCATCGGGCACAGGATGCTCCAGCTCATCGGCTTCTTCTTCATGGGCCTGATGTTCCTCCTGATCGGGGTGATCCCCAACCTCACCGGGATGGTGACACCGTTCCTCCTGCTCTTCGGCATCAGCTACTTCTTCGCAGAGTTCGGGCCGAACACGACGACCTTCGTCATGTCGGCCGAGCTCTATCCGACGAGCCAGCGGACCACCGGTCACGGCATCTCGGCCGGCATCGCCAAGGTGGGCGCATTCATCGGGGTCTACCTGTTCCCGATCATCAAGGGCCACTTCGGCATTGCCGGGGCGCTCAAGATCTCGGCCGGCTTCTCGCTCGTCGGACTGTTGCTGACCCTGCTCCTGCCCGAGGCCAAACAGCGGAGCCTCGACGAGCTGTCCGGCGAACAGGAGGTCGTGCTCGCGGCCGAGCGAGTTCTCTCGACACACGATGTTCCGCAGGCCACACCGGTTGCTGCCCAACAGTCGGCGGTTCGCTCCTCCGACACCTGACGGCGGGTGGGCGGTGGGGTGCGGTCGCGCCCTGCCGCCCGGGGAGCCGGGGGGCGACTGCTCCTCGGCTCTCGCACGAGCCATGATGCGGGGTCCGTACGATCGCTAACGGCGGACTGAACGACCTCCACCTACGAGACACATGGAAGCGCTGCTCAACCCGACCAACCTCGTCAGCTCGTTCGGATACGTCGCAGTCTTCGTGCTGAGCGTCGCCCAGTCGTGCTGCGTCCCCACCTCCTCCGAGCTGACCCTCGGCTTCGCCGGTGCTCTCGCTGCCACCGGGCACATGAGCCTTGCCGGAGCGATCCTCGCGGGCGCAGCCGGAGAGGTCGTGGGGGCATACCTGGCCTGGATGATCGGTCGCACAGCCGGACGCGCCATCGTCGATCGGTACGGCAAGTACCTGCTGCTCACGCACCACGACCTGGACCGGGCCGAGGCCTGGTACTCCCGTCATGAGCGCTGGGGGGTATTCGGGGGCCGGCTCGTACCGGTCATCCGCAACTTCGTCGCCCTCCCGGCGGGCGTGGCCGAAGTGCCGCTCCTGCGTTTCGGGCTGCTGACCGCAGCCGGGAGCCTGATCTGGGATGGCGCCATGGCCGGTATCGGCTATGGCGTCGGGAGCCACTGGCACGCCATCATCCGCACCTTCAGCGACGCCGGGTACGTCCTCGGTGCTCTCGCGGTGGTGGCGCTCGGCTTTGCCATCGTGCATCGCTGGCGCTCCTATGCCACCGAGACCGCCACGCCGCACGCTTCCGCGGCGGCAGCGACGTTCGCCGGTGGCGCCACGGGGACGAGGAGCGTCGAGACGGTGCGGCTCGCACCCGGAGCGGGTGGAGCCTTCGCCGGCACTGCCGGTGATGCCGGCACCGAGCTGCGCAACCCGCGCGAGGAGCTCATCGCCCTCGTGAAGCGCTTGGCGGAGCCGGGACAGGGCGCCGGAGAGCAAGACGGCGCCGCCGCGAACGAGCGCCTGACCGCGGCCGCCGGCGCGGCACTCTTCGTGCTCATCTTCCTCGAGGGGCTGACCCTGCTGCGGATCGGCAGCATGATGACCCTGCACGTGGTCATCGGCCTCATCCTCGTCCCACCGGTGCTGGTGAAGCTCGGCAGCACCGGGTGGCGCTTTCTCCGGTACTACTCGGGCCATCCCGTCTACCTACGGAAGGGTCCGCCGGCTACGGCGCTCCGCGTCATGGCACCGTTCCTCGTGCTCAGCACGGTCGTGCTGTTCGCGTCGGGCATCGCCCTCGTCGTCATCCACCGCCCGAACGGCTGGCTCTACGTCGTGCACCGCTACGACTTCCTGCTCTGGTTCGCCGTCCTCGCCGTCCACGTGCTGGCCTACATGTGGCAGGTGCCCGGCATCGTCCGGCGCGACCTCAGCAGGCGCCGGCCTTACCGGTTGCGCAGCCCGGGCGGGCGGCTGCTGCGCCTCTGGCTCGTCTCCGGCTCGGTCGTGGCAGGGGTGCTGATCGCGGCGATGCTGTGGCCGTCCATCGCCGCACAGGTCCACACCTTCTTCCGCCCGCGCTGAGCCCTCTTCCAGGTGCGCCAGCACCTGGCCACGGCGGGAGCGGCCAGCTCCGGCTCATCCGTGAGAGCGCAGGATCATCCTCCGGACCGATGCGCCGCCCGACCGCCGTCAGTACGGTGAACCACGTGCGGAGCGACGCGCCAGCTGCCGAGCCCGAGCCGCGGTCCCGGCTCGCCGTCGCGTCGCGCACAGAGCGCCACTGGTTCGTCGCCGCCGTCCTCGGGACCTGTGTCGCGCTCGCAGTGTTCGTGGTCGTCGCCGGCCCCATGCACCACGGCCGCGCGAGGAGCATCGTGCTGTTCCTCCTCGTAGCCTGCGGACCGGTCATCCTGCTGCGCCGCTGGCCGATCACGGTCCTCGCCGTGGCCGCCGCGCTCACGGCCGCGACGATGGCCATCGGAGTGGCTTCGTTGCCGGTCGGGTTGATGCTCGGGCTCGCGATGTACTCCGCCGCGCTCCGCCTGCCGCGGCGCCGGTCGCTCCAGGCGGTCGCTGTGACCGTGGGCGTGCTCGGCGTCGGGTTGGTCCTGTCGACGCTCGTCGTCCCGAGCCCGTTGGTCCTCGAAGCGACGGTACTGAGCTTCCTGCCGCTCGTCGCCGCCTGGTTCGTCGGCGACAGCGTGGCGGCGCGCCGCCGGTACCTGACAGGACTCGCCGAGCAGGCCCAGCGCGAACGGGAGGCCGAGGCCGAGCGAGCCCGGCAGGAGGTGCGCGAGGAGCGTGTGCGCATCGCGAGGGAGCTGCACGATGTCGTGGCGCACACTCTTGCCGTCATCACGGTGCAAGCAGGGGTGGGACGTCGCCTCATGGACGGGCGTCCCGACGAGGCGCGCACCGCGCTCGACTCCATCGAGACGATCGGTCGCACCGCCCAGGACGAGCTCCGCGTCGTGCTGGGCCTGCTGCGTGACGAAACGGGACATCGGGCCGAGCTCGCTCCGGCGCCCCGGCTCGTCGACGTGAAGGAGCTCGTCGAAACGGTCCGCGCCTCTGGCTGCCCCGTCACGCTCTCCACGGCGGGTGTGGACCGGCCGCTCTCGCCGGCGCTCGAGCTCTCGATCTACCGCGTTGTCCAGGAAGCGCTCACGAACGTCGTCAAACACGCCCCCGGCACCTCTGCCCACGTCGAGATCGCCGCGTCGAGCAGAGAGGTGCGGGTGGAAGTGCTGGACGACGGAGGGACCTCGGGTGTGGTCCGGTACGGCTCGTCTCCGGCGGAGTCCGGGCACGGCATCGTCGGCATGCGGGAGCGGGTGGCGGCGTTCGGGGGCACGCTCGAAGCCGGCCCGGCCGCGGCGGGCGGCTTTTGTGTGACGGCCTCGATCCCGATCGAGCCCGGGGAGTCCTCGTGACGGCCGCGGCGGCGGTGACGACGGTCCTCGTGGTCGACGACCAGGCACTTCTGCGTACCGCGTTCTCCTCGCTCATCAACGCCGAGGAGGACCTGCGGGTCGTCGGTGAGGCTGCGGACGGCGCTCAGGCGGTCGAGCTCGCGGTCGAGCTACAGCCCGACGTGGTGCTCATGGACGTGCGGATGCCGGTCCTGGACGGCATCGAAGCGACTCGACGCATCACCGCCCTGCCACAGCCGAGCGTCCCCCGCGTCCTGATCCTCACCACGTTCGATCTCGACGAGTACGTGTTCGAGGCGCTGCGAGCGGGCGCGAGCGGTTTCGCCCTGAAGAGCCGGCCGCTCGAGGAGCTCCTGACGGCGGTGCGAGTCGTCGCCGCAGGCGAGGCGCTGCTCGCCCCGAGCGTCACTCGCAGGCTCATCGGCCATTTCGCCAGCCGCGCGCTGTCGCCGCTACGAGTGCCGGAGAGCCTTCACGAGCTGACCGAGCGCGAGCGGGAGGTGCTCGAGCTCATCGCCCGCGGGCTCTCGAACGCCGAGCTCGCAGAGAGGCTCCACGTGAGCATGCCGACGGTGAAGACGCACGTCAGCCGGATCCTCAGCAAGCTCGGGGCCCGTGATCGCACCCAGCTGGTCGTGATCGCATACGCGGCGGGCTTCGCAGGGGCTTGAGGCGTCCGAGCTCTCGACGCCTTCACGTCAGCTTCGAGGATGACGCGAGATCGATGCTCGAGGACGACGACAGCGTGCCGGAACTCGGGCAGGATGAGCACCGATGATCCTCGCTGCGGTGCACCACGCCCACGTACGGTTCGGCCTCATCATCCTCGGGCTGCTCGTCGTCGCGGTGCTCGTGTACATCGTGGTCCAGCTGAACGGCCGGCGCCGCTCGCATCACTCGCCTCATCAGGACGCTGACACATGGCAGCGGTCGAGCGTTCCACCTGGCGCGGCGCCACCACCGTTCACGGCAGCACCGCCACCGTTCACGGCAGCACCGCCGCCCTCGCCCCCATCCTCGCCTCCCGAGGCGTCAACGCCGGCGACGGTGCCACCGTCGCCGGCGCCAGGAATGCCGGCCACCACCCTGCCGGGGCCACCGAGCGTCCCCCCACCGGCGCCGCGCACGCGCGCACCGAGGGTGCTCTTCGGGGCGGGCACGACCGGGGAGTGGGCGGTGGAGACGGAGGGGTTGACGAAGCGTTTCGGGCCGAACGTGGCCGTGGACGACGTGAGCCTGCGGGTGCCACGTGGCTGTGCCTTCGGCTATCTCGGACCGAACGGCGCCGGCAAGACGACGTTCATCCGTACGCTCCTCGGGCTGACGCACCCTGACAGCGGGACGATGTCCCTGCTCGGGATCCCCGTCCCTGCCGAGCGCAGCCGCGCTCTCGCGCGCGTCGGCGCCATCGTCGACGAGCCCCGCTTCCACGAGCATCTGACCGGGCGGCAGAACCTGACGATCCTCGCGGCGGCGAGAGGGGACGGGGCCGACGACCGCATCGCGCCATCGCTCGAACGGGTCGGGCTCGTGGGACGCGCCGACGACAAGGTCCGCTCGTACTCGATGGGCATGCGCCAGCGGCTCGGCGTGGCGGGGTGCCTGCTCGGTGATCCCCAACTGCTCATCCTCGACGAGCCCATGAACGGGCTCGACCCCGCCGGGATGCAGGAGATGCGGACGATGATCGACGGCCTCGTCGACGAGGGCCGAACGGTCATGCTCTCGTCGCACCTGCTGGACGAGGTCGAGCGGACCTGTGACGCCGTCGGCATCGTCGACCGCGGGCGCCTGATCCGGCAGGGATCGATCGACGAGCTCGTTCGGCGGTCGAGCCGTGCGCTCGTCATCGACTGTTCCGACGCGGCCTCGGCGGCACGGGTCGCGGCCGAGAGCGGGCTGAGCCTCGATGCGACGGCCGCCGACGGTCGGGTGACGGTGCGCCTTCCCGAGGGTGCCACACGCGATGTCGTCGCCGAGGTCGTACGGCGCCTCGTCACGCACGACGTCGCCGTGTACGGCGTGCAGGAGGTGCACTCGTCCCTCGAGGACTGGTTCCTGTCGGTGACGAGCCGCTTCGGGGCGCAGCCATGACGGCCACCGACACCGGCGTCCTCGCCCACGGTGCCGAGCCCGGACAGAGCGGCACCGCCACCTCCCTTCCCACACCAGGCGACCACCGCGGTTCGTGGATCCCGACCCGGTCGCTCGTCACGACGAGGCTTCTCGAGCTGCGCAAGCGGCGGGGTCTCATGATCACCACCCTCATCCTCACGATCGGGCTGCCCTGGCTGGTCCTCGGTCTCCGCCTGCTCTTCCACGCCTTCGCTCCGAAGAGCTACGGCCCGGCCGGGAGCCCGGGTGTGTTCACGAGCCTCCTCGACCCGATGTCTGCCTTCGGCTTCATCATCGCCGCCACCATCGGCGCCACGGCGGGGTCGACGGATCTGACGGACGGCATGTTCCGTCACCTCGTGATCACGGGCCGGTCGCGGGTCGCCCTCTACCTCGCGCGGATCCCAGCCGGGCTTGCAATCCTGCTGCCCCTCGTCGCCGTCGCGTTCGCCTCGCTCTGCCTCGTCACCGCCTTCGCCGGAACACCGAATCCGAAGACGGTGAACGTGAACGGGGTCTCCATCACCGCCAACCTCTCCGAGCAGCAGCTCCGCACGTACCTGGTCGACCATCCGGGCACGACGGGGGCGGTCATCTTCACCGGGCCGGGGCAGATCTACAACGTCGACCGGTTCATCGACCGTCACATCTCGTCGATCTACTCGCTCTACTCGGCGAACCAGACCTCCCAGTTCAACCCGACCGCGGGCGAGATGACGAAGGTCGGGCTCTGGCTCGAGCTGGACATCCTGATCGGGTTCCTCGTCGGGCTCGGGCTCGGGTCGCTCTTCGGGCAGCGGACGGTCGTGGTCACGTTGCTGATCGTGCTCGAGATCATCATCACGCCGATCATGTCGCATGCTTCGATCCCGTACTTCATCAACGGGCAGCGGCTCTTCTTCGGCGTCGCGATGGACCAGCTGAAGCCCGCCGTGCTGTCCGGCGGCCGGATCGGCGTCGCGGGAGGAGGCGGCGGAGGACCTCGCCACGTGCTCCTCGGCGGGGGCGGAGGGCTCGGCATCGCACCCATGCCCACCTGGGCGATGATCAGCGTGATCGTCGGGTGGATCGTCGTGTGGTCGGTCGTCGGCGTGTGGCGGATGGCGACGCGAGACGCCTGAGCGCCGGAGGCGGCAAGAGGCAGGGCGGGCCTCTGAGCGTGGACTACCGTCGCCGGAGCGTGTTGGCCGTCCCTTCGACCTTGTCCGGCCTCACGCCGGCGTGGCTGAGCGCTGTGATGCAACGACGCTCTCCGGGGGCCGAGGTGGGAGAGGTGGATGTGGTCGAGTCCGAGGAGGGCACGAACCGCCGGGCACTCCTCCGCCTCACGTACCGGGAGGGTGGCGCAGGCTCGCCTTCCGACCCGCCGACGGTGTTCGTGAAGATGCACGGCCGTTGGCTCCACCGGCTGGCGCTCCTCGCCCTTCGAGCGTGGTCGGCCGAGGCCCGCCTGGCAGGAGCTCACGTCGACCTCCCGCTCGAGCACCCGAGGCCCTACGGCGGCGCCTTCGACCGCCGTCGCCTCGAATGGGTGGTGGTGGTGGACGATGTGGCGAACAGAGGCGGCGCCATCGCCCGCGGCACCGAGCCGCTCTCGGTTGCCCGAGTGCGGTCCGGCCTCGCCGGCCTGGCGCGCCTGCACGCCCGCTATTGGGATCGCCCGCTCCCACAGGAGCTCGCCTTCCTCCGGCCCTGGCAGCTCGGTGGAGGCTGGGCACCGGTGTCGGCTCTCAGCCTTGCACGGGGCTGTCGCCGTCTGCGCGACGCGCAGGACGGGACGACTGTGGCGCAGATGCCGGCCGGGACCGGTGTCCGGCAGCTCGAGCGCCAGTTCCGCCGGAGCGCCCTCCTCGCTTCGCATGGACCGCAGACCGTGCTGCACGGCGACGCCCATCCGGCGAACACCTACGCGGTCGGAGGCGTCACCGGCTTTCTCGACTGGCAGCTCGTGAGGACGGGGAGCTGGTCGCACGACGTCGGCTACTTCGTCGCCGGCAGCCTCGATCCTCCGGATCGCAGGCGTCACGAGCAGGATCTGCTCCGGGGCTATCTCGAGGATCTCGCGAGAGCCGGCGTCGACCCGAGTGCCGGGGCGCCGACGTGGGCGGATGCCTGGGAGCGGTACCGGGCAGCGCCGGCGTTCGGCCTCGCGACCTGGCTCCACACCATCGGCGCCGGGAGCTTTCAACCTCTCGACATCTGCCTGCGCACCATCGAGCGCTACGCGGCCGCGTACGAGGACCTCGAGACTTCGCGCTCGCTCGTCGGCGACCTGGGCTCGAAGAGACGGGCTCCGTAGGCTCGAGAGCGATGGCGCTCACACGATGGCCGGCCCGGCACGGAAGGGCTGCCGTGGTCCCGCCGGAGGCCGCCACTGCGGCCCTCACCATCACCGCCATCGCGACCGACGCCGTGCGCGAGCTCGGGCTCGAGCCGGAGATCCTCCTGAGCGCCAACCTGGACCGGTAGCGCCGGGGCTCAGGTTTGGGTGAAGGTCCCGTCCTCGTGCCGCACGACCGAGCCGAGGCTCATCATCTCCGCCAGCAGGTCGTCGGCGCCCGGCCGGCCGGCGAGTTCGAACTCGAGCTCGCGCCAGGTCCCCGCGAGAGCCTCCTGGCGCCGCACGCCGAGTGACTCGTGCACCGCACGGTCCCACAAGCGCCCGATCATCTCCGTCCCTGCGTGCTGCCGGCCGTCATCGCCGACCCACGTGCGGTCGCGCATCTCCGACAGGGCGGTTCGCAGCCAGGCCACGTGCGGCGACTCGTCAGCCCTGATGTACCGGACGATCTGCGCAGCCTCGCCCTCACCGGCGACGAGCTCGTCGTCTGAGAGCACGTCCTCTGCCCAGGCGAAGCTGTGGAAGGCGGAGATCTCGATGAGGAGAAGCCCGATCATGCGGGACACGAGGACCTCGAGGCGGTAGTCGACGCCGTCGGGGAGGAGGCGGCTCGCGAACGCCTCGGCTTGCGCCCTGTCGATCTCCTCCTTTGTCCTCGGCCGACCGGCGACGCCCATGCGCTCGAGCATCCGGGCGGTCTCGTCCTCGGTCACGGGGTTGCCGAACGCGATGTCCCGGCAGACGAACCACATCTCCTTGTGCCCGGCTTGTTCGCCGTACCCCGCCTCGTCGCGGGCATGGGCCTCGAACAGCCCCCGGTCGATGTGAGCGGTCGCCGTGGACGAGACGTCCTCGGCAAAGGCCCGCGGGAAGTCCGGGATCGGGAGCAGCCGCAACATCCCTCCGAAACCCTCCACCGTCCCGATCCTCGTCAACGTGGCCACTGTCGGCCCGGTGACGCCACGCCGTAAGAGGAACTTCGACTGTTCGACGTTCGGGAACGGCGCCGGCCACGTCTCGAGGGGGATGTCGAGGAGCGGCGTGCCGAACTGCGCCTGCCGCTCGGCTTCCCAGGCGCGGATCGCCGGCCAGCGGTTCTTCGTCCGTGGGGAGAAGTACCGGCCGTCGGCGTCGAAGCCGCCGTGGCAGCGCACGCCGTTCGCCATGAGCGGCTCTGTGATGTCGTGGTCGGCGAGGAGCTCTGCCTCGGTGTAGTCCAGCTGGTCCGTGACCGACCGCATGGCTCCGAGGCTACCTGAGGCGGTCGCGAACCACCGCCTGTAGCGTCGGCCGTCGTGACTGGTCCTCCCGTGCCGTCCTCCTCGCCGCGCCCCGCCATCGGCCGGAGGCCGATCCCGTTCGAGGAGATCGCCCGCCTACCGCTTCCCGGGATGGCAGTCCCCGTCCAGGTCGCCTTTGCTCCGGGTGGCAAGGTGCTCACCTATGTCCAAAGCCCCGAAGGCGGGCTGGACAGGCGGCTGTTCGCGGTCGACCTCACCGCTGAGTCACCCGAGCCGGTCGAGATCGCGATCGATGGCGGCGCCCGCGACGAGGCCGGACTGACCCTGGAGGAGCGCCTGCGCCGCGAACGGTCGCGCGAGGTCGGGCTCGGCATCACCTCGGCCGTGTGGGCCGAGGACGCTGACGCCGACGCGCTGCTCGTTCCCCTGCCCGATGGCGTGAGGCTCGTGCGCGGCCTTGCGCAGGACGTTGCGAGCCCCGTGGTCGAGCACGTCCTCGCAACAGGAGCAGGAGCAGACGGCGAGGTCGTGGCACCACGCCTGTCCCCGGACGGTCAAAAGCTCGCTTTCGTCCGCGGCGGGGACCTGTACGTCTGCGATGCGGGAGCCGGCTCGACGCCAATCCGGCTGACGACGACGGCGGCCGAGGGCGTCACGAACGGTCTCGCCGAGTACGTCGCGCAGGAGGAGATGGATCGGGCGGACGGGCTGTGGTGGTCGAAGGACTCGAGGTTCTTGGCCTTCGAGGAAGTGGACGAGCGCCACGTGCCCGTCTACCGGATCGTGCACCAGGGAAGTGACGACCTCCCGCCGGAGGCGCAGGAGGACCACCGGTACCCGTTCGCCGGGAGGGCGAACTGTCACGTGCGCCTCGCAGTGGTGTCCGCCGACGGTGGCGAACCCGTCTGGATGGACCTCGGCGACGGGGTCGAGGAAGGCGACGGCTATCTCGCCCGCGTCTGCTGGTCCCGCAACGGCACGCTCCTCGCAGAGCTCGAGTCGCGGGATCAGACGGTGCTCCGGGTCTGTTCGTTCGACCCGTCGACCGGCGTCCGGACCGTTCTCCACACCGAAGTGGTCGAGCCGTGGGTGAACCTGCACGACGACTTCCGGGAGCTCTCGGCGGGAGAGTGGCTCTGGAGCTCGGAGCGGTCCGGCTTCCGTCACCTCGAAGTGCGGGCCGCCGGCGGTGATCTGTTGCGGACGCTGACCGGGGGCGACTGGCAGGTGGACCGCCTCGAGGCCGTGGACGAGGAGGCGGGTGTCGCCTACTTCACCGGCACGAAGGACGGGCCGACGGAGCGCCACCTGTACGCGGTGCCTCTCGCAGGCGGTGAGGTCTGCCGTCTCACGAGCGAGGACGGTTCGCACACGGTCACGGTCTCGGGCAGTGGCGGGTTCGTCGTCGACACCCACTCGTCTCTCACTCTCCCGCCGGTGGTCCGCCTTCTTCGCTTCGCACCGGGCAGCTCGTCGCCGACCGTGGTCGCCGTCCTGGCCGACCGGCGCGATCCGCGGATCGACGAGCTCGGCCTCACGCCGCCAGAGCTCGTCACCCTCGAGGCCGACGACGGCACCGTCCTCCACGGCCTCTACTACTCGCCCGAGGGTCCGGACGTGTCAGACCCTCCCGGTTCTGGCATACAAGCGTCACCACCTCCACCGCTCGTCGTGAGCCTCTACGGGGGCCCGCACGCCCAGCTCGTCGTGAACGACTGGTCGCCGACGGTGACGCTCCGGCGACAGGCCTTGCGGCGGCTCGGCTGCGCCGTCCTCGTCGTGGACAACAGGGGGAGTGCGAGGAGGGGCCTTCGTTTCGAAGCGGCGTTGCGCCACCGGATGTCGGAGGTCGAGGTGGCCGACCAGGTCGCGGCCGTGCGGTGGGCAGTCGAGCGGGGTCTTGCCGACCCACGGCGGGTCGGTGTCTACGGCTGGAGCTACGGCGGCTACATGACGCTGCAGTGCCTGATGCGGGCTCCAGGTGTCTTCCGCGCGGGTGTCGCGGGCGCTCCCGTCACGCACTGGGACGGCTACGACACGCACTACACCGAGCGCTACATGGGCACGCCGGAGACGAACCCGACCGGCTACACCGCGAGCTCTGTCTTCGCCCACGTCGCGTCTCTCCGCGGCGACCTCCTGCTCGTGCACGGCCTCATCGACGAGAACGTGCACTTCCGCCACACCGCCCGCCTGGCAAACCGACTGATCGAGGCGCGCAAGCCCTACCAGTTGCTGTGCCTGCCTTCGGAGCGGCACCTGCCTCGCAAGGCGGAGGACCGCGCCTACCTCGAGCAGCAGATCGTGACGTGGCTCGTCGAGCGGCTCGGCGACTGACCGTGCAGCCCGGGAATGCCGGTCGCAGCCCTTGCGTTGCTGCCAATTAATGGCCACGGACCTCGAGGGAGCCGACGCGCGTGCTGCCGGCGCATCCGTGACGAAGGTCGGGACGCGCCACGCGCCCGACTGGCTCGTCCTCACCCTCGCCTGCGTCGCTCAGTTCATGGTGCTGTTGGACGTCTCGATCGTCAACGTGGCGCTGCCGGCGATGAAGGCGAGCCTGGGCTTCTCGGAGTCGGGGCTGCAGTGGGTGCTCAACGCCTACACCTTGACGTTCGCCGGGTTCCTGCTCCTCGGCGGCCGGACTGCCGACCTCCTCGGCCGCCGTCGTATCTTCCTCGTCGGTCTCGCCGTGTTCACCGGGGCGAGCCTGCTCGGCGGCTTTGCCCAGGACCAGGCCTGGCTCATCACGGCCCGGGCTGCACAGGGCGTCGGCGGGGCGATCCTCTCACCCACAACGCTGACGATCCTCACGACGACGTTCACCGAGCCGCGGGCGCGCTCGCGCGCGATGGGCATCTGGAGCGCTGTGGCGGGCGCAGGCGGGGCAGCAGGGGCGCTGCTCGGCGGCGTCCTGACCGAGGAGCTGTCGTGGCGCTGGATCCTGTTCATCAACATCCCGATCGGCGTCGCCGCCATGCTGCTCGGTTGGGCCTACCTGCAGGAAAGCCGAGCGGTGGGCGACCAACCGCCCCCCGACGTGCCCGGGGCCGTCCTCGTGACGGCCGGGCTCAGCTCCCTCGTCCTCGGTGTCGTCCGCTCCACGAGCGTCGGATGGGGCTCGTGGGAGACCGTGGCAGCGCTCGGTGGCGCCGTGGTGCTGCTGGCAGCTTTCCTCGTCTTCGAGGCCAAGATCGCCAAGGCACCGCTCATGCCGCTTCGCATGTTCCGGCACCGGTCCATCTGGAGCTCGAACCTGACGATGTTCCTGCTGTCGGGTGCACTCTTCGCCATGTGGTTCTTCGTGTCGCTCTACCTGCAGCAGGTGCGCGGGTACACGCCCATCGGCACGGGACTGGCCTTCATCCCCCAGACGCTGGCGATCATCTTCGGTGCCCAGCTGTCGTCCCGCCTGCTCGTGCGGCTCGGACCGAGGCCCATCCTCGTCGTCGGTGCACTGTTCTCGGCCGGCGGACTGCTCTGGTTCGGCCAGCTCGGTGTCTCGACCGGCTACTGGTCGGCCTTCTTCGTCCCGAGCGTCCTCATCGCGCTCGGGCTCGGCCTGTGCTTCACGCCTCTCGCGTTCGTCGCCACCTCCGGCGTGCTCCCACAGGAGGCCGGCCTCGCGTCAGGCCTCGTGAACACGTCCCGCCAGATCGGCGGCGCCGTCGGCCTGGCGGCGCTGGCGACGGTGGCAACGTCTCGGATGGCGGGCACGGTGGCTCACATCGGCCCGCTCGCGGCGGCGACGTCCGGCTACACGCTGGCGTTCCGCATCTCTGCTTTGATCGCCCTCGTGTCGGCGCTCGCGGCCGTGCTCGTCCCGAAGCCGGTCTCCCCGGGCCCTCCGGTCAGTCCCGCCGGCGCAGGTGGGGGAGGGGCACGTGTCGCGCCGGCTCTGGAGCTGAACCTGTCCAGCCCTGCCCGCTGACGCCCCCCGGCACCGGGGCGGACGGGTCGTAGGGGGCTCGGGTGAGGATGAACGATCCGATGTCGAGGGCGTTCACCCGGCCGGCCTCGTCGCGAACGATGTGCAGGGTCTCGCCGGCGTAGTACCCCGACAACCCGACGAATGTGTCGTCGCCGGCGGGCCGGAAGTCTGCTTCGCGCCCGAGGGCGAGCGTCCGCAGGGAGAGGTCCCCGTTCTTCGACACCGACAGCACGAAGGCGCTCGTCCCCCAGTACCAGGCTCCCGTGATCTCGAGGAGAGCGCGGTCGACCCCGCCTCGCACAGGGCTCCACGCCTCCTCGGGCATCGGCTCGTGCTCCTGGAACGAGGAGAGCAGCTCTGCCTCCAGGGTTGGAGCCAGGCCGGAGGTCGTGTTCGTCATCACGATCACGCCGTCTCCGGTCGGTGCGTCGATCCGGAGGGCGGCGAGGAAGCCGGGCATCGATCCGTAGTGTCCGTAGCTGCGCCGCCCGTCCCGGTTGAACACCTGGATCCCGAGGCCGTGGGCTGTCGTCCACGGCAGGTCCGGGAGGTCCGAGATCGCGATCGGCTCTCGCATCTCGGCCGCCGTCTCCGGGGAAAGGACGTCCGGTCGTTGGCCGGCGAGAACTGCCGACCAGCGGCAGAGGTCGCTGACCGTGGTCCACAGCTGGCCGGCCGGAGCCATCGACACTGCGTCGTGCTCGGGCTCGGAGAGGACGACGTCGGCATGCGGGTGCACGCCGAGGCCGCCGGCGAAGGGTCGCACCGGGTGGGTCGTCGTCCGCACCATCCCGAGCGCTCTGAGCAACTCGGTGTCGACGACGTCGTCCCACGCCTCGGCGCGCACGCGACTGATCAGCTCGCCGAGCACGGCGTAGCCCACGTTCGAGTAGTGGAACCGCCGACCCGGGCTGTCGAGCAGGTCGACGACCCTCACGGAGGACTGGACGAGCTCGGCGAACGACACCCCCGGCGTGCGCTCCCACCACGGACCGGCGGTCTCCGCCCGGAGACCCGAGGTGTGCGAGAGCAGGTGGGCGATGTTGCAGGGCACGTGCGCGAGCTCGGGCAGGTACGTGCCGATCGGGGCGGAGAGGTCGACGAGCCCCTCGTCGCGAAGGCGCATGACCTCGACCGCCACGAACGTCTTCGAGATCGAGCCGCACCGGTACTGCGTGTCCTCGGTCGGTGCCGCCCCGTCGACCTCCCCCGCGGAGCCGAACCAGGCCAGCTTGCCCTTGCGGACGATCCCGGCCGCGACCGACGGCAGCCGGGAGCGCGATTGCTCGGCCGCCAGCCGCTGGTCGAGCCGGTGCGCCGTGGGGTCTCGCGGCATCGATCGGGACGCTAACGCAGACCGGCCCCCCAGGGCTCCTCCGGGAGCGGTCCGAGCGGCATCCCCGCGGTGTTCGCCCCGTGCTCGTAGCCGAGCAGGTAGGCATCCGCCTCCGCCTCGCGCGGGTACCGGTCGCACAGAGCCCGGAAGGCGCCTGAGTGCGACGGCTCGAGCAGGTGGGCGAGCTCGTGCACGATGACCGCGTCGAGCACCCAGTCCGGCATCGTGCCCAGGCGCGACGAGATGCGGACGGCGCCCGTCGAGGGTGTGCAGGACCCCCACCGCCTCACTTGGTTCGTCACGAACCTGACCGAGGTCGGCCGGACCCCGTCGAGGTACCGGTCGGCCAAGTCGTGCGCCCGACGTTCGAGATCGCGATCCGACGAGACGTGCCGGCGCCGGGATTGATCGAGCACGCGGAGGGCGAGCCGGGCCGCGACGTCCTCCCGTTCGGCGACCGACATGAGGGCGGGCACGACCACGACGACCTTCCCGGCCTCGAGATGCGCCTGCGACGTCTTGCGGCGCCGGTTGCTCACGCGGATCTCGACGTGGGCGACACCGCTCTGCCCGAGTGGCACGGGGATCGAGTAGGCGAGCTGGATCCGCTGCGCGGCCGGTGCGCGGGAGGGGGCGGAGCGACTGCGGCCGCCGCGCGCGCCGGAGCTGGCTTGTGGTCGTGACACAGCAGGCATGGGTTCTTCGGTCCTTCTGAAGCTCTCACGGGTCGGTGGGGCGTCCCGAGGTGAGGACGCCCGATAACCCCGGGCATCCGCCATCCTCAGCCCCTCGAAGGCGGCGGCCAATGTCGTGTGCTCGGCTCGGCAACCGTAGCGGGTGGGTGTGTCGTTCCGCCGTGTACGACCCGGGCGCCGGGTCAGGCCGTGTCGAGCGACCCCAGCGCACGCCTGACATCGACGGTGAGCGGCTCACCGGACGCCGGGCTGTAGCTCGTGACGGTCTCGGTCACGGCCAACCCCTCCCGCTGAGCCCACTCCTCGATGTTCTCGACCGGGCAATCGGGATCGGCGAGCAGCCGTGCCACGTGGTCGAGCATCTCGAGCTGTCGCCGAGCGTGGGTGGCGTTCGAGATCCGCGGGGGCGGGCCGGTCATCAGGCCCCACTCGTCCCAGAGGATCATCTCCGTCTTCGCGACGGCGGCGAGGTCGTGCAGAAGGTTGTGGCGCAGGTAGGGCCATCCCCTCGTCGCCGGGACGTCGACGTCGGGCGCGACGGCGAAGCGCTCGTGCTCCCGCACCCCCGCCCGCGCCTCCAGCCAGGCCTTCGGACCGGTGAGGAAACGATCCCGCGGGATGTCGAGCGGATCGAAGCCGGGCCCGTCCGCGGGCACGAAGTCCTCGCCGACCTGCGCCTCCACGAG
Organism: Actinomycetes bacterium; assembly: GCA_021838945.1. GTDB lineage: Bacteria > Actinomycetota > Acidimicrobiia > Acidimicrobiales > Bog-793 > JAKCCH01. The sequence continues at coordinate 46,611 of JAKCCH010000002.1, read as the reverse complement.
GCGCCAGCGAGCATCCGCCTCGTCCCACACCTCGGCCACGACGTGGTCGAGGATCCAGTCCTGTGCGAAGTAGGTGGCGAACCCGACGCGGGCACGAGCAGGTATCCCCTTGTGGCGCAGCATCGCCACGAGCAGCACGGTGTAGTCGCGGCAGCAGCCGACGATCCGCTGTGACGGTGCTCGTTCGCTCGACAGGTCCCCTTCGAGCTCCGTGAGGCGCCGGAGCATGTCCTCGACGTAGCGGATGTCGACCTCGCGGATGCGGTCCCGAGCGACACCGGCCGCGTCCCAGTCGCCGCCGGCCCGGTAGTGGAAGACGAGCTCTTGGCTGAGCCTCTGCAGGCCGGCGAGGCCGTCGGGCAGCTCGTCCAAGGCGGCCTTCAAGGTCCCGGGATCTGTCACGTTGCTCTGGCTGATCCAGTGGTACGCCTCGGGCATCGTCGTCCTCGCCTTCTCCTCGTGTCGGTCGCCCGTAGGCCGCCGTTGGGCGGCGTTGGTCGGCGGCGCTTCAGCGCGCGTCGTGCGCGATCCGGCCGCCGACGGACGTCGCTATCACCGGCACCGACGCGATGTCGATCGGATCGACCGCGCGCGGATCGTCGGCCAGGACGACGAAGTCTGCCAGCTGACCGAGGCGGAGCGACCCTCGCTCGCGCTCGGTCCGCTCGGCATGCGCGGACCCCGCCGAGTATGCCCGCATCGCCTGCTCGGCGGTGAGCGCCTCGCCCTCGGCGAACGGCGCCCCCGACTGGGTCGACCTCCTCACCATGTCCGCGATGCCGAGGAGCGGACGCCCATCCACGACGGGCCGGTCCGAGCTGCCGGGAAGGACGATGCCCGCCTCGAGGAAGCTGCGCAGTCGGTAGGCGTAGGCCGCCCGCTCGGGCCCGAGCGCGGCGAGCATCCCGTCACCGATCTCGCCGATGAACCGGCCCTGTGGCACCGGGACGACGCCGAGGTCGACGAGTCTCTGGAGCGAGTCGGACGGCGTGATCCCACAGTGCTCGATCCGGTGCCTGTGGTCGTCACGGGGAACGAGCGAGAGCGCTTCCTCGTAGCAGTCCAGTACGAAACGCACCGCCGCGTCCCCGATCGCGTGCGTCGCGACCTGCCATCCGGCGAGGTGCGCCCCGATGATGAGGCTGCGCAGGCGTTCCGGGTCCGCCTGCGGGAAGCCCGTGTTGGCGGGGTCGTCATCGAAACCGTGCTCCATCCAGCACGTGCGCCCGATGAGCGATCCGTCGGAGAAGACCTTCACCGGCCCGAGCCGGAGCCGGTCGTCACCGAGCCCGCTCCGCAGGCCCGCTGGCAGCCCGCGGACGGGTACGGCTCCGGGGAAGTCGTCGGCGTGCCCGACGATCGGCTCGAGGAGGTCCGATGAGAGCATGACCGTCGAACGGACCTTCAGCCTGCCCGTGTCTCGAGCGAGCTGGTAGGCGGCGAGCTCGAGAGGGCTCTGGCCGATCCACCCGCCGCCGATCCCGGCGTCGCACACCGACGTGATCCCCTCGGAGAGGTAGCGGTCGTGGGCGTCGCCGATGGCCTGAGCGATCGACTCGAGCGAGCGAGGCAGGACCAGGTCTCGTACGAGACCCTGCGCCCGCTCCTGGAGGAGCCCGGTCGGCGCGCCGGCAGGGTCCCGCAGGACCACGCCTCCCTCGATCGGTTCGTCGAGGCGGGGGCCGATGAGCGCCAGGGTCGCCGAGTTGACGACGCACATGTGACCGGACGTGTGGGTGAGCCAGACCGGATGATCGCCCGCGGCGGCGTCGAGAGCGGCCCGGGACGGATGCTGCCCACCGAGCTTGTTCTGGTCGTAGCCGCTTCCGATGACCCAGTCGTGGCGTCGTCCCTCCGAGTCCGCCACAGCCGCTCCGCCGGCGACCACGGCGTAGACGTCGTCGAGGGACGACACCGGCGGGCTCGAGACGTCGAGCTGCCCGAGCGAGAGCCCGAAGGCGGTCGTGTGGCAGTGGGCGTCGTGGAAGCCGGGGAACAGGTATGCCGCGCCGAAGTCCTCACGCTCGCCTGCGTCGCCGGCGAGGGCCTCGGCTTCGCCTCCGAGGGCCACGACCCTCCCGTCTTGGACCGCCATCGCCGTCGACATCGGGCGGGCATCGTCCCAGCTCACGATCCGCCCCCGGTACACGGCGTCGACCCTCACCCGGCCATCGTGCCACGGAGCGGCGGTGAGCAGGTACGGTCACCCGGCGATGGAACCCGCAGAGGCCCTCCGCCGCGTCGCCTACCTGCTCGAGCGGGGGAGGGCGGAGAGCTACAAGGTGCGGGCGTTTCGGCGGGCGGCAGCGACGATCGACGTGACCGACCGCGAGACGCTCGAGCGGCTCGCCAGGGCCGGTCGGCTGAAGGACCTCGAGGGCGTCGGCGACACGACGGCGAAGGTCGTCGCGGAGGCGCTCGAGGGCGGCGTGCCGTCCTACCTCCGCCAGCTGGAGGGCGAGGAGGGCGACGGCGTGTCGGATGCGGCCGAGGCGCTCCGCGCGCAGTTGAAGGGTGACTGCCACTCGCACTCTGACTGGTCCGACGGCGGGAGCCCGATCCGAGAGATGGCCGAGGCGGCGCGGGCCCTTGGGCACGAGTACCTCGTGCTCACCGATCACAGCCCGCGTCTCACGGTGGCGCACGGCCTCGATGCCGACCGGTTGCGGTCCCAGCTCGAGGTCGTCGCGCAGGTGAACGAGGAGATGGCGCCCTGGCGTCTCCTCACGGGCATCGAGGTGGACATCCTCGAGGACGGGACGCTCGATCAGACCGAGGAGCTGCTGGCGCAGCTGGACGTCGTCGTCGCGAGCGTGCACTCGAAGCTGCGCATGGAGGCGCCGCAGATGACCGAACGCATGATCCGGGCGATCGAGAGCCCGCAGGTCGACATCCTCGGTCACTGCACGGGACGGCTGATCGTGGGGAGAGGCCGGCCGCAGTCGCAGTTCGATGCCGAGGCGGTGTTCGCCGCCTGCGCCCGTACGGGGACCGCGGTCGAGATCAACTCACGCCCCGAGCGTCGGGACCCGCCCCCGGATCTCCTCGCCAAGGCTGTGGATGCCGGATGCGTCGTGACTGTCGACACCGACGCCCACGCCCCGGGGCAGCTCGAGTGGCTGTACCTCGGTTGTGAGCAGGCCGCCGAAGCGGGCCTCGACGCGAGACGGATCGTGAACACGGGGTCCGCCGGCGAGCTCCTCGCATGGGCCGCTTCCCACGAGGCCTGACTCCGTCAGGACGAGCCGACCTCGGCAGGGACGCTCAGGCCAGCCGGACGGGCCCGTCCGGCTCAGGATGCCCTTCGACGAAAGGAAGCGAGGGGATACGAAGCGAGGGGATACGAAGAACGGCCGCCTCGGCCACCCCAGGGCAGGCCGGCGGTATCGACCGGTGAGGCGAGTCGGGATGGCGGCGGCGTGGACCGCCATCTGAGGGATGGCCTCGGCCCGTTGAGGGTCGGGTAGGCGTAGCGTCTGCGTCTCGAAGCAGGGGAGCGCGTAGGCAGAGCACCAGGTCAGGCGGGGCGATCTCGATGTGGCCCGCTTTCGGGCGGCCATGTCAGCCTTGCGCTGACCGGCGAGCCCACGTCCACGGATACGCGTCGTCCTCGACATCGAGGGCGACCTGGCCGAGCTGCAACGGCCTGAACGTGTCGATCATGACGGCCAATTCCTCCGTCGACGGTTTGCCCATCGCGGCCTCGACACTCCCAGGTTGCGGACCATGGACGAAGCCGGAGGGGTGCAGCGACACCGAGCCCTGCCCGATCCCCGAGCCCGCCCGGCTCATGAAGTTGCCGCCGCAGTAGAAGAGCACCTCGTCCGAGTCCACGTTCGCGTGGTTGTAGGGAACCGGGATCGCCTCGGGGTCGAAGTCGAACAGCCTCGGCACGAACGAGCAGATCACGAAGTTCGGGCCGGCGAACGTCTGGTGCACGGGGGGCGGCTGGTGGATGCGTCCGACGATGGGTTCGAAGTCGTGGATGGAGAACGCCCAGGGATAGAGGCAGCCGTCCCATCCGACGACGTCGAAGGGGTGGTGCGCGTAGACGTAGCGCGTCAGCCCGGCCCGGTTGCGGACGAGGACCTCGACGTCCTCGCCGTCGACGACGAAAGGGCCGTCCGGACCGCGGATGTCGCGCTCGGAGAACGGCGCGCCCTCCTTCAACTGCCCGCGCGACGACAGATAGCGGTCGGGAACGTTGACGTGCCCGACCGCCTCGACGAACAGGACGCGGAGCGGCTCGCCTCCGACCGGGTCCACGACGAAGCGATGTGTCGTCGACGTCGGGATCACCACGTAGTCGCCGGCGCCGACCTCGATGGTGCCAAAGACGGTCTCGAGCGTCGCCCGGCCCGACTCGACGTACGCGAGCTCGTCTCCGACGGCGTTCCGGGTGAGCGGGCTCGTCTCGACCGCTACGGCATAGGAGATCAGCACGTCCTCGTTCGCGAGCAGGAGCTGGCGCCCGGTCACGGCGTCGCCGCCCTGCTTGCACTCGTGGAGCCTGAAGTGGCGCGGCAGGAGCGGGTGGTTCGCGTGCAGCCGGTGCGGCTCGGACTCGACGGCCTCGGCGGAGACGATCGCCGTCGGCAGGAAGCGGTGGTACAGCAGCGCGCTCTCCTCCGAGAACCCGTTCAGCCCCATGAGCTCCTCCGCCCGGAGGTGGGAGGAGGAGTCGCGATGCGCCGTGTGGCGTTTCTTCGGGAGGTCGCCGACGCGCCGGTAGTACGGCATCAGAGGTTGCCCCGGCGCTCCTGCTCACGCTCGAGCGCGACGAACAGCGCCTTGAAGTTGCCGTTGCCGAAGCCCCGCGATCCGTGCCGCTCGATCAGCTCGAAGAAGACCGTCGGGCGGTCCTGGTTCATGCGGGAGAAGATCTGCAGGAGGTAGCCCTCGTCGTCCCGGTCGGCCAGGATTCCGTAGCGCTCCAGGACGTCGACATCGAGATCGAGATCCTCGAAGCGGTCCCGCAGGTCCTCGTAGTAGGTGTCCGGGACCCGCATGAACTCGAGGCCACGCGCCTCGAGCGCCTGCACGGAGGAGACGATGTCGTCGGTGGCAATTGCGATGTGCTGCAGCCCGGGTCCGTTGTAGAAGTCCAGGTACTCGTCGACCTGGGAGCGCTTCTTACCGGGTGCCGGCTCGTTGATCGGGAACTTGATCCGGCCGACGCCGTCGGACACGACCTTCGACATGAGGGCGGAGTACTCGGTCGAGATGTCCTCGTCCGTGAAGCCCTGGATGAGGTGGAACCCGAGCACCTTCTCGTAGAAGTCGACCCAGAAGTTCATCCGGTTCAGCTCGACGTTCGCGACGGAGTGGTCGAAGTCGAGCAGCCCGACGGGCGGAAGCGGGTCCGGCACGGTCGTGCGGGCTTCGTAGCCCGGCGCGAACTCGCCGCTGTAGTCGGAACGCTCCACGAAGGTGTGGACGGTCTCGCCGTAGGCGCCGATCGTGGCACGGCGGACGATGCCGTGGTCGTCCTTCTCGTCCCACGGGCCTCTCATCGGCACGGCGCCGCGCCGCACGGCCTCCTTGAAGGCGGCCTCCGCATCGGCTACCCGCAGGGCGATGTCCCTCGCCCCGTCGCCGTGACGGGCGACGTGGCGGGCGATCTCGGTGCCCTCGCGAAGTGAGCTCGTGACGACGAGGCGCAGCTTGCCCTGCTGCAGCACGTAGGACACCTTGTCGCGCACCCCGGTCTCCGGGCCCGCATAGGCGACGATGTCGAAACCCCACCCGGTCCGGTAGAAGTGCGCCGCCTGGAGCGCGTTGCCGACCCAGAGCTCGATGGCGTCGACGGCTTCGAGGTCGAGCGGATCGTGGTCGGGTGCCGTGGTGCTCATGAGAACCTCCATGCGGGCGAGTGGACGCCGCTGTCGTTGTCCCGCTCCTGACGATAGTCACGACGGTCCGCTCACGGGGCTGCGTCGCACCGGCGCAGTAGCTCGTGCAGGGCAGGCTCGAGGCCTTCGCAGTAAGTCGGGAACGGGTGGGTCGAGGAAGGCCGAGTACGCCTCGGCGAGCTCGCATCCGACCGGGCCGCCTCCGAGGACGGCGACCGTTTCGGGCTGGTCGGCGCTGCGGAGGGCGTCGTCGCTCGTCCATGCGCCGATCTGGTCGATGCCGTCGATCGGGGGGATCGACGGCTCGGAGCCCGTCGCGATGACGAGGCGCTTCCAGGTGATCGGCTGTGCCGTGCCGTCAGGGGCCGTCACCTCGGCTTCGCCCGGCCGAGCGGCGCACCGACGCCGAGCGCAGGATGGCCTTTGACGGCATGCAGGCGACGAAGGGACACTCGCCGCCGACGAGGGCACGCTCGACGACGGCCACGCGGTAGGGGACGCGCTCGCAGCCTGACTCTTCGGCGAGTGCCTGGCAGAGCTCCTCGGCGCCGGATCCACCCCCGATGACCAGCACTTCGACCTGCAGAGCGCCTGGCGACGGAATGTCGGGGGCAGCTCTCGGGTATTCCCTAGACGGCATGGATGCCCGATACCCGCTGCGCGACGCCCTCCACCAGGGGGGCGAGAGCGACCGCTGCCCACGGAGCTCGCGGGCCGTGGGAACAGGAGGTTGAGTGAGATGTTCAGAAGGTCACGACAAGCTGCATACGAGGAGGGCGCCTACGACCCGGCCGCCACGCCGGGTCCGGCAGGTACGGCTTCAGGGTCGGCCGGTCCTGTGACGACGGCCGCGCCACTGGCAACTGCGGCACCCGCCGTCGTCAACCCGGGGGCTGGCGCGAGCCTCGGGACCGTCGGCATCCTGACCGTGCTCTTCGGGGCGTGGGCCGGGATCGTGCCGTTCGTCGGGCCGCTCTTCGGCTACAACGCGAACGGTACGAAGGCGTGGGTGTGGAACCTGCCGCACGCGCTGATCTGGCTCGCGCCCGGTGCCGTCGCGGTGGTGATGGGTCTCATGATGCTGTCGCGGGCGCCGGTGGCGCGAGCCGGTCTCGGCGGTCGCGGGCACATCTGGACTGGGCTCGTCACGGCGTGCTGCGGCGCCTGGCTCGTGTTCGCGCTCGCCGCCTGGCCAGTCGCCGAGGGCACGCAGGTGATCCGCCCATCGAGCGCGTGGTGGCACTTCCTCTACACGCTGGGCTTCATGTTCGGCCCGGGCTGCGTGCTCATTCTGCTCGGCGGGATCGCGATGGGTCTCGCGACCTTGACCCGCCGTGCTTCCACGGTCGTCGCCCAGTCGACGCCGCTCCGGGACCGGGCGATCGCAGCCTGACCCTCGGCGCCTCGGCGGTCCGTGCCGCCCGAGCGGGCGGCGGATTCAGTGGTGGAACGCCGTCCGCTCCCTCTGGGCGGCGTCGGCCGGTCCAAGGGAACCGCCTGTGCCGGCGCCGCCCGATGTCCCCGTCAAGCGATCAGTGACGGCGTGCAGGTCCCGGAGGAAAAGGTGGGCGAGGTCGCGTGAGAAGCCGTTCCTCACGACGATGCGGAGCACCGACACGTCCTCCATCCCGGTCGGCATGGGGTAGGCCGGGACGAGCCATCCCTTCGCTCGCAGCGCGTCTGAGACGTCGTAGACGCTGAAGGCCGTGCCGACCGTCCGAAACGCGAACACCGGAATCCCACGCCCACCGGACACGAGCGCGTATTCGGGCATCGCCGAGATCTCGTCGCCGAGCCACGACGCAGTCTCCCGGCACGCCTGCTGGACTTCGCGGTACCCCGCCTCCCCGAGACGGAGGAAGTTGAAGTACTGGGCGGCGACCTGGGCTCCGGGCCGTGAGAAGTTCAGGGCGAACGTCGGCATCTCGCCGCCGAGGTAGTCGACCCTGAACACGAGCTCCTCGGGCAGCGCGGCCGTCTCACGCCAGACGATCCAGCCGACCCCTGGGTAGACGAGGCCGTACTTGTGGCCGGAGGTGTTGATCGACTGCACTCTCGGCAGGCGGAAGTCCCAGTCGAGATCAGCGTCGATGAAGGGTGCCACCATGGCGCCGCTCGCGCCGTCGACGTGCACCGGGACGTCCGGGCCACCCGAGGCGGCGAGCCGGTCGAGCGCTGCGCAGATCTCCTGCACCGGCTCGTAGGCGCCGTCGTAGGTGCTCCCGAGGACGGCGACGACGCCGATGGTGTTCTCGTCGCAGCGCTCGACCGCCTTGTCCGCGGTGAGGTGCGCCACGTCCGGCCCGACGGGCACGAGGCGGGGTTCGACGTCCCAGTAGCGGCAGAACTTCTCCCAACAGACCTGGACGTTCGCTCCCATGACGAGGTTCGGCCGGTCCGAGGCGAGGCCGGCTGCCTGCCGCGCCTTTCTCCAGCGCCACTTGAGCGCGAGACCGCCGAGCATGCACGCCTCGCTCGATCCGGTGGTGGAGCAGCCGGTTGCGTCGCCGTCACCGTCGGCGTGCCAGAGCCGCGCCAGGATGTTCACGCACCGTCGCTCGAGCTCGGCGGTCTGGGGATACTCGTCCTTGTCGATCATGTTCTTCTCGGCGCACTCCGCCATGAGCCTGCCGGCCTCGGGCTCCATCCACGTGGTGACGAACGTTGCGAGGTTGAGCCGGGCGTTCCCGTCGAGCATCAGCTCGTCGTGGACGATCTGGTAGGCGGTGGAGGCTGGCATCGACCTCGCCGGCAGGGCGTGTCGCGGGATCTCGCGGTCGAGGTTCCCGGCGAACTGTGGCCGGACGCTGAGCGGCTCTTCGGCGTGACTCGGGGCGTTTCGGTGCAGGGGCATGGCCGTAAATCTCGCGCGTCCCAGATCGCCTCGAAAAGGTCGAGCTCGCCGTCACGCACGCCGCCACCCACGTGCATGTCCGATTTCCGCCAGACGGGCGCGCACCCTGCTGGGATACTGGCTCGCATGCACGAGGATGATCTCCGCTACCGGGCGGTGCAGAGCCGTGACGCCCGTTTCGACGGGTGGTTCTTCGTGGCAGTGACCTCGACAGGCATCTACTGCCGGCCGAGCTGCGCGTCCGTCGTGCCGAGGCGGGACCGGGTGCGTTTCTTCCCGACCGCCGCGGCAGCGCAGCGTTCCGGCTTCCGAGCGTGCAAGCGGTGCAGGCCCGACGCTGCGCCCGGGTCGCCTGAGTGGAACCGGCGAGGTGACGTCGTCGGCCGGGCGATGCGGTACATCTCCGACGGGGTCGTCGACCGCGAGGGCGTGTCGGGGCTCGCCGCGCGTCTCGGATACAGCGCGAGGCAGCTGGGGCGACTCCTGGTCGCCGAAGTCGGAGCCGGCCCGCTCGAGCTGGCGCGAGCGCAGCGCGCCCAACTTGCGCGGATCCTCCTCGAGACCACGTCGTTGCGCGCGGCCGAGATCGCCTTCGCGGCCGGGTTCGGGAGCGTGCGCCAGTTCAACGACACGGTGCTCGCCGTCTTCGCCGAGACGCCGACCGCCTTGCGGGCCCGTGCGGCGCGGCGGCCGGGAGCTGCGGTCGGGCTCGCCCCGGGCTCTGGCGGCGCCGTGACCCTTCGTCTCGCATTCCGCCCACCGCTCGCCGGCGCGCAGCTGTGGGGGTTCCTCTCGGCGCGGGCCGTGCCGGGCGTCGAAGCGGGAGACGAATCGCGCTACAGCCGGTCGTTGCGCCTGCCGAACGGTGCGGGGGTGGCGGACGTGCGAGCGCCCGTCGACGGCGAGACCTGGTGTCGCGCCACTCTGTGGCTCGAGGACTTGCGGGACCTGAACAGCGCCGTCAAGCGGCTGCGGCAGCTCTTCGACCTCGACTCCGACCCGTCGGCAGTCGCCGAGGTGCTGGCGAGCGACCCGATCCTGGCGAGGGCGGTGTCGGGGCGCCCCGGCTTGCGAGTCCCCGGCCACGTCGACGGCGACGAGCTGGCCGTGCGCGCCGTTCTCGGCCAGCAGGTCAGCGTCGCCGGTGCGAGGACGCTGGCGGGACGGCTCGCCTCCCGGTACGGAGCACCGCTCCCGGATTCGATCCGGTCACGGTTGCCCGAAGGACTCGGGATCGAGCGGACCTTCCCGTCCCCCGAGACCATCGCCTCCCTGTCACCTGCCGACCTCCCGATGCCGGTGAGCCGCGCCAAGGCGTTGATCGGGCTCGCGGATGCGCTCGCGTTCGGGAAGGTGAGGTTGGATCCTGGTGCAGACCGCGAGGAGGCGTGCGCCCGGCTCCTCGAGCTTCCCGGGATCGGTCGGTGGACCATCGCGTACGTGAGGATGCGGGCGCTGGCGGATCCGGACGCATACCTGCCGAGCGACCTCGGTGTTCGGCGCGCCCTCGAGCGCGCCGGTCTGCCCGGCGACGAGCGTTCTGCCACCGCCATGGGCGAGCGGTGGCGGCCGTATCGGGCCTACGCCCTCCAGTACGTGTGGTCGGGAGCGCTCGGCAGTGCCGGGGACGGCGCTGCGCGAGGTCCCCTCGAGCAGATGACGCAGGCGACGAGGGCCGAGAGAGACGAGGAGAACGTGGCATGAGCAGGGACACGACATCATGGATGGTGGAGGGTGACGAGTGGTGGGTCGTCGACACGCCGTATGGCGAGATGCTGCTGGCAGGAAGTGAGGATGAGCTGCATCACGTCTTGCTGCCGAACGCGACCGAGGAGGTGCGCGAGACGCTCGAGGACGAGCGGGAAGGACGCCCGGGCGCCGTGGCAGAGGCGGAGCAGCAGATGAAGGAGTACTTCGCCGGCGAGAGGCTGCAGTTCGAGCTGCCCCTCGATCCGCGCGGGACGCCGTTCCAGCGCTCGGTGTGGTTCGCGCTCGGTCAGATCCCCTACGGCGAGACGTCAACGTACGGGCAGGTGGCGGCGAGAGTCGGCCACCCGACGGCGTTCCGCGCCGTCGGGGCGACGAACGCACGCAACCCGCTCCCGATCGTGCTCCCGTGTCACCGCGTGATCGGCTCGAACGGGAAGCTCGTCGGCTTCGGAGGCGGGATCGCGCTGAAGGAGCAGCTGCTCGCCCACGAGCGAGGGGTGCTGGCGGGCCGGGGCTGAGCCGGCGCCGATGCGGCTGCGGCGCCGCCGCGGCCGCCGGCCGGGTGGGCCACGCGACGGCACCGCCGGCGGTACCGTGCAAGTCATGACCAGCGTGGCGCAGTCAGAACGCCAGGCGCTCTGCTCCCTTCTCGAGGACAAGGGACCGCTCGCGCCGACCCTCTGCGAAGGGTGGGTCACCTCTGACCTGGCCGCCCACCTCTTCGTTCGTGAGTCAAGACCGTGGGCGGGCGCCGGCATGGTGGTGCGCCCGCTTGCCGGCCTGACGCAGTCGGCCATGGACTCGGCGAAACGGACCTACGGCTACGAAGGCCTCATCCGCCGCGTCCGATCCGGTCCGCCCCTCCCTTTCAAGCTGCTCGACGAGCAGGTGAACACCGCCGAGTACTTCGTGCACCATGAAGATGTCCGCCGTGCCGGCGACGAGAACCCGGGGTCCCGGGAGGACAAGCAGCTCGATGACGCCCTGTGGGCAAGGCTCCGCCGTGGTGCACGACTGCTCGCGCGACGGGTGCGTGGGGCCGGCCTCGAGCTCGTGGCACCGGGGTACGGCTCGATCACGGCTCGCCCGGGAGCCCCGAAGGTCACCATGACCGCAAGCCCCCAGGAGCTCACCTTGTACCTGTTCGGGCGGCAGTCGGTCGCCAAGGTGGAGCTGGACGGTCCCGCTGACGCAGTCGCTGCGGTGGAGAAGTCGAACTTCGGCATCTGAGACGGCACCTACCATCGGCGGCATGGCCTTTGAGCCGCGCCCCGACCGTCTCGAACGGCTCACGAACCTGATGCTCGTGTTGCTCGACGCGGAGCAGCCGCTCTCCCTCCGCGAGATCGCGGCTCGGGTCGAGGGCTACCCCGGGGGCAAGGAGACCGCCCGCCAGGCCTTCGAGCGCGACAAGCGGGCGCTTCGCGATCTCGGCATCCCGATCACGAGTGTGCCGATCAACGCGGAGGAGCAGGTCGGCTACGTCGTGCGACCCGAGGACTACTACCTGCCGGACCTCGACCTCAACGAGGCGGAGGCGCAGGCGTTGGCGTTCGCGGTGGCGGCGGTGCAGCTCGGCGGCAACGCCGGGCGGGACGCGCTCTCGGCCCTCGGCCACGGAACAGGTCCACGGCTCGAGGCACCTGTCGCGGTCCTCCCGTCCGTGCCTGCGCTCGGGCCCGTGCACGAGGCGCTCCGGCGCAACGCACTCCTCAGGTTCCGCTACCGCGGTCGGGAACGGGAGGTGGAGCCATATGGGCTCACCTTCCGCCAGGCCGCCTGGTACCTCGTCGCGAAGGACCGCACGGTGGGCGAAGGCGGTGCGATGCGGACGTTCCGGGTGGATCGCCTCGAGACGCGGCCAGAGCTCGGGGAATCGGGCGCGTTCTCACCTCCGGCCGATCTCGACCTGCGTTCGGAGATCCAACTGCTCCCCTTCGGCTCATCCGGCTCGCAGGACCTCCCGGTGGCCGAGGTCGTGGTCGACGCCCGCATGGCACGCCACGTGGCGTCCCTCGTCCCGGCGAGCGCGATCGCCGAGTGGCAGGCCGAGGGTTCGGTGCGGTTGCGCCTCCCGATCGCCGACGAGCGAGCCTTCGTCTCGTGGGTCTCGGGCCTCGGGGACACTGCGGTCGTTCTCGGTCCGGAGCGACTTCGTGCGCTCGTCGTCGAGCACCTGGTCGAGGCAGCCGAGTCGGGCGGTCGTCCCTCATCCCGATCTCCACGAGAAGGGCGCCGCCCCAGGGGCAAGGATGCTCGGGTTGACAAGGACGGCCTCGCAAGAGAGCCGATGGCAGCTGGCGCGCCCCACCACAATTCCTCGGGCGCTTCATCTGGCGGCTCTCCCGGGGGCAGGATCCCGGGCGCACGTCGCCGCCGCACACCCGCACAAGGGCTGGTGGCGGGAGAGCGGCTCCGCCGCTTGCTTGCCGTCCTCGTCCACCTTGCGAGAGTGGGGGAGGCGGGGATCGGCGAGATCGCGCAGCGTTTCGACATGGACGAGGCCGAGCTCGTCCACGACCTCGAGCTGGCCGCATGTTGCGGAGTGCCGCCCTACACGCCTGATCAGCTGATCGAGCTCATCGTCGACGGTGACCACGTCTCGGCGTTCGGGCTGGGGCATCTCGCCAGACCCCGGCGCCTCACGCCGGAGGAGGGCTTCGCGCTCGCGGCGGCTGCCAAGGCTCTGACGGAGGTCGCCGGTGCGGACGAGGAAGGGGCGCTGCGTTCAGCGCTCGCGAAGTTGGAGGCCGTGCTCGGGCAGGCGCGTCTCTCCGTCGACGTCGAGCAGCCGGCCTTCCTCCGCGTGCTGCAACAGGCGGTCGAGCGTCGCGAGCGCGTCGAGATCGAGTACTTCTCGAGCGCTGCGACCGAGCCGACCCGCCGCCAGGTGGACCCGTACCAGGTCGTGCTCCGCGAGGGGCGTTGGTACCTCGACGGATGGTGCCATCTCGTCGACGATCAACGGCGCTTCCAGGTCGACCGCATCCGGGCAGTGAGCGGCACGGGGGAGCACTTCGAGCCGCCGGCCGAGCTCGACGAATCGCTCACCGGGCCGGAAGCGTTCGTCGGCGGGCCGGACTCAGTGCGGGCGCGGATCGCCTTCGCACCGGAGTCCGCCCTCGGGGTCGAGCAGTACGCCGCTTCGGCGATCGAGCCGCTCGGCGACGGACGCCTCGCCACCGACATCCTCGTCGGTGATGCCGAGGGCTGGTTCGGATGGCTGATGCTCCGCCTCGGTCCCGGCGCAGAGGTGCTGTCACCACCCGAGCTCGTGGAGATCGCGGCGCGGGCGGCTCGTCGGGCGCTACGGCGGTACGAGGACGGCAACTCAGCCGCACCGAGGTGAGAGCGCATCGGAAAGGCCGGTAAGCAAGCGGGAGTCCTCCGGGAGATCCAACGGTAAGGGCGTTTGGCAGCGTGATGCCATGCTCAAGGTCTCACCCATCAGGCCCGGGGGCGAGGGCTACTACTTCTCGACCCTGAGGGCCACGACAGACCTCCCCGACGGGCTGATCGAGCCCGACCCGTACTGGATCGGGCAAGGTGCACTCGAGCTCGGCCTGCGCGGCAGTCCGATCCTCGAAGAGGTCCGGCGGCTCCTCCACGGCATCGACCCGACCTCGGGCGAGACGCTGTCTCCTCAGTGGCAGTCGCGTCGCACGATCGCTGCTTTCGACGTCGTCCTGTCCACACCGAAGTCCGTGTCGCTGCTGCACGCGCTGGCGAGCCCTGAGGCCTCCGACCGCATCGGCGCCGCGAAGGAGGCAGCCGTGGTGGCGACTCTCCGGTTCCTCGAGGACGAGGTGCTCCGGACGGGGCGGCGTGCCGTCGTCCCGGCCGGGTTGCGCGGCGAACGGCCGGGCGGGCGCCGCGAGCTCCTCGGGACGCGGGGTGCTGTCGGCGTCGCCTTCCCGCACAGGACGAGCAGGGCGAACGACCCGCACCTTCACACCCACCTCGTCATCGCGAACGTGGCGTGTGGGGTGGACGACCGGTGGAGATCCCTCGACAGCCGCCGCATCTACCGGAGCCAACGTGTCGCGAAGGTGCTGTTTGAGGCGCACCTGCGGAAGGAGTTGACGGCGATCGGCATGCGCTTCGGTCCGATGAGGCGCGACTTTGCGGACGTGGTGGGGATCGATGTCGGAACGATTCGTCGTTTCTCCCGCCAGAGCGAGCTCATCGGGCTCCACATGGCGGCTGCCGGGCTCGAAGGGCCGGAGGAGGCGGCGGCCATCGCGAGGCAGATCCGCCCGGAGAAGGATCGGTCCCGCCCGTACCAGCAGCTTCAGGAGGAGTGGCGCGAGCTCGCCCACCGTTGCGGTCTGTCGCAGAGCCGCCTCGATCGAGCGGCCGGTCTCGAGCCGGCGCTGCACCTGTTGGCCGCAGGCGGGGCCAGCACGGCGCCCGAGGCGGACGCGGCGCACATCGAGCGCCGCGACGCGCCGGCTGCGCCGGCTGTGCAGAGGACCGCGCCGGTGCCGGAGGTGCAGCATCCGGGAGCGGAGGGCGACCTCGAGTGGCTCGGCGCGGCCGCCGGCCGCGGTGACGGGACCTTCACTCGTCACGACCTGTTGATCGCACGCTGTGCATCGCTCTCCGAAGGCATCAGCATCGGCGCGGCCGTCATCGCTGTCGACCGAGCTCTCGCCCGTCCGGACGTGCTCCAGGCAGACGGCGACCGCTACACGACGGTCGCGCAGCAGGAGCTGCTGCAGGAGTCGGCCTCCCGGCTCGGCTCACTCGCTCGGGAGACTGCCGCGAGCGTGCTCACCTACGACGCAGCAGGACCCCTCGGACGCGCCGGCGCACTGGCTGCGGTCGTTCGACTGGCGGGACGGCCGCCTGGGATCGAGGGAGGCATCACCGGTGACCCGAGTGGTGCGAACGGCCCAGGCGGCGCAGCCGCACCAGGCGAACGTCGGGTCGTCGCCCTTGCGGTCGGCCCGGCGGCAGCCGCGCGCTTCGAGGCGTCGACCGGAGTCGAGTCCTTCCCGGTGAGGGAGGCGAGGTCAGTCGTGCCACATCTCGGTCGTGGCGACGTGGTCGTCCTGGCGGACTGCGCTTCGATGTTGGAGGCGGAAGTGGCAGATGTCATGACGGCATGCCGGCTCCGCGGTGCACAGCCCGTGCTGCTCGCCGCCGAGCACGCGCTCGAGGCGGCCCGCATGCTCGAGGTCGTGCAGGCCGAGGCACCCCGGATCGCATCGATCGACGGTTGGCGACCCGAGCCCGAACGACTCGCGGCTACCACTGCCGGCACCGCCCCCTCCCTCGAGCCAGCTGCACCGCGCTCACTCGGTCCGAACCTGTCGGTCGAGCTCGCTCCGGATCTCGAAGCGGCGTGCGCTGCCGCCATGCGCCACGCCATCGAGCAGCAGGAGCAGGGACGCGACGCGCTGCTCGTCCTGCCGGACCACTCCCTCGTCGCGCACGTCGAGGCCGCGCTGGCGGCGAAGCAACCGGTAGTCGGTGTGCCGGCCGGCGTGCCCACCCCGGACCCGCGGGCTCATGCACGGGAACCCGGTTCGCTCATGGTCCTCCCGGCGAGCAAGGTCTCCGCCCGCCTTGCGAGCTCGCACCGGGACCGAGGCAGGTTCGATCACCGGCCACCAGCCGTCGTCGTGATCGGCGGGACGGCCCCTCTCTCCATGAGCGCGACACGGCTGGCCGAGCTCGAGCGGACTCACGTCGTCGTTGCCGTAGGAGCGACGAGAGACCCCATGGGGGCTCTCGCCCGCGCTGCCGAGGTTGTGCGGGCGCCGCACCTCGTGGCCGAGCTCGGGCCCGTGCAACGCGAGCCGGAAGCCCGCCGGTTGTGGCGCCTTGGCGCCGGGCTGCTCGAGTCCTACCGCGAGAGCTGCGGCATCACCGCCGAGGCCTCGGCCTTCGGTCGTGACGCCGATGTGGGAGCGCGGTCGCTGCGGCGCCGGATGAGCGAGATCCGCGCCGAGATCGAGATCGCCCGATCAGGAATTGCACACGACCCTCAGCGGCCGAGAGGGCGTGAGCCCGCCCGCTCCGCGCGTGAGATCGGCGGCCGGGGACTCTCGATGTAGCTCCGTTCCGGTGTCCGCGACTGCTCGACGACACGCGCCAGCCGTGGGACCTGGAACCACGGGCGTGCCTCGACGAGCGAAGGGCGGGCGCCTTCAAGGCAGACGACGTGACCCGGCCATCCTTGTGCGACGTGCTCGACTGGGAGGACCCTTTCGCGCCGGGTCGACCACGTCCTGGCCGGTGGCGTCCGTCTGCCGAGAGCGCCCGCCAGACCGGGCAGGCGGTGCCCTTCGCTCGTCGACACCGTCGTGACCTCGTGCTCGCCGGCGAGGCGGGAGACCTCCTCGAGCGTCCGGACGCACCCGACGCCGGGGAAGATCACCTTCGCGTTGAACATCCCCAAGAAACCCTCGCCGATCCGCCCCCACCTCTCCACCGCTTGCGAGAGGTCCTGCAGACAGGCCAGCGTCACGACGCCCTGGCTCCCGCCTGTCGCTACGAGATCGGGCAGGTCGTGTAGCGGCGCGATGTTCGCCACCTCGTCGAGGAGCAACAACAGGGGCGGCCGCCGGTTCGCGGCCCCGAGCTCGCCGGCGGCAGACGCGTCGTATGCCGCTGCGCGGACGTCGCGCAGGAGGCCGCAGACGATGGGCGCGGCGCGGCGTTGCTCTTCGGATGGCGAGCAGATGTACAAGGTGTCGCCACTCCGCACGAGCTCCTCGAAGTCGACCGTCCGGCCGGCGGTGCTCTCGAGTGCCCGCTCGGACCGGTAGGCGGAGAGGATCGAGGATCCCGTCGACCAGATGCCGCTCTGCTCGCGGTCCTCGGTTGCGAGGATCCCGTCGAGGCTCGAGAGCGGGACCTCACGGTCGTGCCGGGCGAGGATGGCGCGGAAGTCCTCGCCCTGGCGACGGTCGATGGCCGACAGCAAGCGTGACATGGGCATCCCGTCGATCGCGGCAGCGTGGAAGGCCGGCGCGAGGAGCGTCTCGGCCCGTTCCAGCCAGTGGGTCGACTCACCCTGTCTTGCACCGGGTCGGGCCGCTTCCACCATGGTCCGTGCCATGAGCTCGGCTCCGTGGAACTCGATCGCAGTCGACAGCGGTGACCAGGAGATCCTTTCCACTCCGGGGACGTCTCGAGTGCTGCCGCCGGGGTCGAAGAGCATGCAGCGGCCGACGCGGGAGCGGGCGGGGGATGTGATGAGGACGACGTCAGGCTTGGTCGAAGTGGTCACGACGGGACCACAGGCGGCGAGCACGTTCGGCACTACGAGGGCGGAGGTCTTGCCCGAGCGGGGCGGACCGATGGCGAGGAGGGACCGCTCGGGGTCCACGAAGATATCGGGGGCACCGTCGCCGGACGGACAACCGATGCGCAATCCATAGCCGTACAGGGCCGTTGCAGCCCGCAGTTCGTCGAGCGGATCCACCGCGACAGCGAACCATGGGGACCTACCGGAGTACCTACCGGACGACTCCTGCGCCCTTACCCCACGACTACCGCAGGTTTCCCGAAAACGCGGTGGCGCGCGCTACTGGTCGAGCGTGCCACCCTCGATGAGGTGGCCGTCGTCGAGCAGGTATGTCCGCGTGCAGCGTTCCGCCACGAGCGGATCGTGCGTCGCGAGGACGACGGCAGCGCCGGCGTCGGCCGCCTGCTCGAACAAATCCATCACGATCCTCTGATTCTCGACGTCGAGCTCGGCCGTCGCCTCGTCAGCGATGAGCACCTGCGGCTGCAGGGCCACGGCCCGGGCGATCGCCACGCGGGCACGCTGCCCACCTGACAGCTCCGCCACGATCCGGTCGTGCTGTGCCAGCCCGACCGCCGCGAGCGATGCCCGCACGCGCCGTTGCATCTCGGCCTTCTCGGTCCGGTGCACCTGCAGGGTCAAAGCGACGTTCTCCGACGCCGTCGACGTGGGCGAGAGGCCGAGCGTCTGGGGCACGAACCCGAGCCTCCCGGTGCGGGACACGGATCCGGCATCGGGCTTGAGCACACCGGCGAGCACCATGAGAAGCGACGTCTTCCCCGCCCCGGACGGACCGAGGATCCCCACCAGCTCTCCCGGTTCGACGACGAGGTCGATCCCGTCGATGAGCTGGCGCCCGCCGAGGTGCAGGCACAGGCCATGGGCGACGAGCGGGGCGGGCTCAAGTGCCGCCCCTGCGTCCGTTCCCGCGCCCGGGCCCGACTGCACCGGCTCTCCCGTCATGGCAGCGGATCCACGTGACCGCCTGCCACCCCCGCCGTGCCGGCCGCCCCGGGCGTCCCGGGCACCTCGGCCGCCGAGGGCGGACGCAGCTCGATGCCGTCCGCGTGCTTCACGATCCGCACGAGGGTGTCCGGCGGCAGGAATTCCAAGATCTCCGGCGGCAACTGGATCGTGCCGTCCCGCCCGACGACCGCGTACTGGGTCCCGTGACGCCCCTCCGCGCCGACGCGACCGTCGCGGATCGTGACCGTCCGCGGGACCGTGCCCGCCAGATGAGGATCATGCGTCACCATGACGATGGTGGCGCCACTGCCGTCGTGCAGGTCGTGAAGGGCCGCCGCGACTCGGTCCCGCTCATGGGGGTCGAGCTGGCTGGTGGGCTCGTCGATCAGGAGCAGGCCCGCTCCGGCAGCCGCGCCAGTTGCGAGGGCAGCCAGCTGCTGCTCGCCGCCGGAGAGGGTCGAGATCACGCGGTGGGCGTACGCCTCGAGCCCCAGGATGGCGACGAGGTCGTCCTCCGACAGCCGCGGTGCCACCTCGAGAGAGCGAGCTCCTTCGGATGCGAAGTGGATGTTCTCGAAGACGGTCGCATAGGGGAGCAGGTTCGCGAGCGCGTCCTGCAGCACGATCCCCACGTCGGTGGCCCGGTAGCGCCGCAGCTCGGTGGCATTCATGCGGCCTATGTCGCGCCCGCCGACGAGGCACTGCCCGGCCGACGGACGAAGCAGCCCGGCCATGATCCGCAGCAGCGTGGACTTGCCCGTACCCGAAGGCCCGAGCAGCGCGACGAGCTCGCCGGCGTCGATGTCGAGGTCGACGCCGCGCAGAGCCACGACATCGGTGTCACCGAGGTGGTAGAGGTGCACGAGCGACACGCACTCGATCGCGAAGGCGCCCTGCGCCGGGTCGGGCGTGATCGCCGAGCCGCCCGGCGGCGGGCGTGATGGGAGGGCGGGCTCGGTGTCCACCAGGTCCGGCAGGATCGGAACCTCTGCATCGAAGCCGCTCATTGCGACAACCTCAGGAGGTCTGCACGAATGCCGCGCACGAGCACGATGTTCGCGGCGATGGCGGCTGTGCCGAGGACGACCAGCATGCCGAGCCCGGTGAGCACGACGTCGAGCCACGGCACACCGACCTGCAGAGCGGGACCGACGCGACCCGGTGGGAACTCCGGCAGGAACCTGAGTGCGAAATACGCGGACAAGGCTGCTGCCAGTGTCCCCGCCACGGCACCGGCGAGCGAGAGCACGGCGGACTCGACGAGCAGTGAGCCGAGCAGCGTTTTTCGTGGCACCCCGACTGCCGCAAGCCCGGCGAACTCGACCCGCCGCCGTCTGGCGTCAGATGCGATCGAGAACAGGAGCGCGCCGAGCGCGAGCAGAGCGGCGCCGGCTGCAGCCAGCCCGTACAGGTCGAAACCGAAAGCCGGCCCCGTGTGATCGATCCCCTGCAGCACCGATGCGGCCGAGTGCTGTGACAGCAGGGACACACCCTGGTCCTGCAGCCGTCTCAAGAGCGCCGCGCTTGGCGGGGAGTGGAACCACACCTGCCACGTGACGTCCTGTGCCTGGCCGCCCTGGAGCAGCTCCTCGAAGGTGAGATCGACCATGGCGGCGTCGTTACCCACCGACGGAAGGACGGGCACGACGGTGGCGGCGTGTGCTGCGAGCTGGGCGCCGTCGAGCCCGAGTGCGAAGACCCCCTTCGGGTTGCCGGGTGTGCCGTCGAGAGAGACGAGCTCCGACGTGGCGGCACTCGGCAGCACGGACGGCACGTCGACCGGTGAGGCGATCGGTGTGCCCGCAGTGCTCACAAGGTTCGCGTCCAGCCCGAGCCCCGCCGCGCTGGGCGTCACAACAGCCGCGGGATTGCCCTGCCACGCTCCGGGCTGAGTCAGTCGCGCCGGCACCGGCACCAGGTCGGAAGCGCCCCCCGCTCGGCGGATGACCCCGATCCCGAGCACCCGCATCTGGAAGTTGGAGGCCGTGGCCCTCTCGGCTCGGCGCACCGACATCGGAGCATGCGGGGGCGGACCGCTCCAACCGAGGATGAGCTGGTCGAGACGGCAGCCGGAAGGGCAGAAGCCGGCGATCGAGCCCCGATAGGTGTGCGAGCCTGCCGAGAGGTCGCCGAAGTCGACGTCGAACTCCCCTTGGCCGTGGCGGTCGTACAGGGCCATCTGGAGGTCCGGTCCGGGTGAGATCGAGGTGGCGACGTCGAGGGAGATGGTGACGGTGCGGCCGTTCGGCACGATGCGCGGTGGCGGCATCGGGGGCCGCAGCTGGCGGGCGACGACGGACGCGGGGACAGGCGACAAGGAAGCGGGCCACGACGCCACCTGTGCCAGGCGAGTGCTGTCCACCGCCAACGTCGTGCCAGTCGAGGCGTTGATCCTCGCGGCTGCCATAGCCTCCCGCCCCGTCGGATCGGCCGCCCTCACCGCGCTCACGAGGTCCACCCCCGCGTGCGGCTGAACGTCGTACACGACTGGGGCACCTACGGTGAACCGGGCCTGCATGGAGTGGTTCGCCGCCGCGACCTCGAGACCTGCCACCCCGAAGACGAGGAGGCCGGTCGCGATGGCCGGGACGAGGGCCTGCCGAGTGAGCGCCTGGCGCTGCGCGACGCTTCGCGCGGCGAGTGTCAGGGCGGTGCGCCGCGACCACGTCAGCGAGCGGGCTGCGAGCACCGCGAGGAGCGGGAGCAACCGCGCGACGAGGATGCCGGCGCCGAGGGCGACGAGACCCGGGCCGAGGTAGGCGAAAGGCGACACCGACGAGCTCGAGTGACTGCTCTGCCCGACGAGCTCCACGACCCCTGCGATCGCGAGCGCGAGGCCGAGAGCGTCGACGATGGCGGCGTTGCGTATGCGGCGCTGGCGCGCGTCCTCGGCCGTATCGTCCGGTCGCCGGTTGCCGAGCATGTTGCGCGATCCGAGCGCGACCGAAAAGAGTCCGGCGACGCAGCCGACGAGGGCCGCCTCGACCGCGAGCGAGTCGAGCCCGGTTGTCGCCGCCGGGCCGAGGACGTTGCGATCTATGACGTCGAGCACGAGCCAGGTGAGCAGGAGGCCTATCGGAACCGCGAGGACGAGCAGCACGGCCGGCTCCCGCAGGGCGACGCGGGCGATCCGGCGCCGCGGGAGCCCTCGCAGCTCTGCGACTCGCACGTCCGGTTCGCGGAGGAAGCTCGTCGCCCGCGCGATCCCGTAGACGACGAGCAGCACGAGGAGGATGAGCTCGAGCGAGATCATGGCGACGATCGTCTGTGCCGAATGTTCCTCGGAGCTCGCGACGCCGAGCACGGAGGGGAGCTGGGTGGCGACCTGGACCCCGTCGGTCGTCTGCACATGGCTCTGCCAAGCCGACAGTCGGGACAGAACCGCCGGGACCTCTGTCGCCGAGATCGAGCTCGGCCGGAGCGCCATGTCGATCCAGTCCTCGGTGGGGGCGAGGCCCGAATAGGCGAGTGCTCCCTTTTCGGTGACGAACCCGGAGTCGACGAACGGCTGCTTCACCGAGCCGGTTCCGTACGGGAAGTAGTTGATCCCCCACCACTCCGGAGCGCTCGGATTGCCGGGGACGTAGAGGCCCGAGACGGTGAGCGCAGGGAGTGCGGCGTGGGTGCGGCTCGTCAGCGCCGGACGCACCTTGTCGCCCACGCCGACGTGCATGGCAGCAGCCGTCCGAGTGGAGAGGACGACGTCGGCCCTGCTGCTCGGGCAATGTCCCTTGACCATCTTCAAGTAGGGACAGACGCCGGAGCGGTAGACGAGCTGCATGACAGCGGGCAGGGCAGCCGTCACGTCGTTCACGACGACCTGCGAGTCGATCGTCACGATCGGCCTCGAGAAGTGACTGCCCCTCTCTCCCACACCCCCGGGCACGCTCGCGGCGGCCGACCGCAACCGGCCGACGTCGAAGTACTGGGCGGAGGTCTGAGGTGTGAGCGAGATACCGGTGTCGATGAAGTTGGCCTTCTGGAGCTCCGAGGTGACGAGTGACTGATCGGCGGCGCGGAGGTAGACGGGTCCGGCGGTGGCGGCCATGACGGCGGCGACGGCAACCGCCAGCAGCATGATGGAAGAGCCGGCCCGCCAGCGCATGGCCCGCCAGATAAGCAGTGACCGTGTGCCTTTCGACCCGCCCTTCAGCCCGCGCACGGGTGCAGGGGTCTGGTACGTCGTCACGACTTCGTAACCCTACCGAACGCTCCTTCACGGTGGTAAGCAGACGGCATGCACGTCCCTCTCACCGTCTCGGACTTCATCGAACGTGCAGCGCTCGTCTACCCCGACCGCGTGGCAGTCGTCGACGAGCCGGGAGCGGTGGCGGGTCTCGGTTCGGTTACGTATCGCGAGCTCGCTGCGCGCGCCGACGGCATGGCAGCCTTCCTCGACGACCTCGGCCTGCCGGTCGGTGCCCGCGTCGGCATCGTCAGCCCCAACTCCGCGCGGTTCCTCGTGGCCTACTTCGGCGTGAGCGGGTCGGGCCGGATCCTCGTGCCGATCAACTTCCGGCTCAACGAGACCGAGGTGGCGTACATCGTCGAACACTCCGGAGCCGAGGTGCTGCTCGTCGACCCGGAGGTGGACGAGCAGCTGTCTTCGGTGAAGGCGGGTCACCGGATCGTCCTCGACGGAGAGGCTGATCGTGACGTGTTCGCCGAGATCGCTCCCGGGAGGTCACCGCTCGGCTGGGAGCCCGACGAGGCGGCGACGTGCTCGATCAATTACACCTCCGGCACAACGGCGCGGCCGAAGGGCGTCGAGCTCACGCACCGCAACTGCACCCTCAACGCCATGGCCTTCGGTTGGCACACAACGGTGACGGACCGCGACGTGCTCCTCCACACACTGCCGATGTTCCACTGCAACGGCTGGGGAATGCCGTATGCCGCGACAGGCATGGGTGCCCGTCACGTCGTGCTCCGCAAGGTCGACGGGGAGGAGATCCTGCGCCGCGTCGAGCGTGAGGGTGTGACCCTCATGTGCGGTGCTCCCGCCGTCGTCGCTGCGATCTTGAGCGCGGCGGAGGCGCGCCGCGAGCGCGGCGAAGCGGTCCCGGGCGCGCACCATGTGCGGATCGTCGTCGCCGGCGCGCCGCCGCCGAGCCGGGTGATCGAGCGCGTCGAAATGGAGCTCGGATGGGAATTCATCCAGATCTACGGCCTCACGGAGACCGCCCCGCTCCTCACGATCAACCGCGCGCCCGCCGAGTGGGACGACCTCGACTCGACCGAGCGCTCGGTCCTGCTCGGGCGCGCCGGAGTCCCGGCGATCGGCGTTCGGATGGACGTCGACGAGGAGGAGGAAGTGCTCGCCCGCTCGAACCACGTGTTCGCGGGGTATTGGCAGCAGCCCGAAGAGAGCGCGAAGGTGTTGGTGGACGGTTGGTTCCACACCGGCGACGGGGGGCACCTCGACGGCGCCTACACCGTCATCGCGGACCGCAAGAAGGACGTCATCATCACCGGGGGAGAGAACGTGTCCTCGATCGAGGTGGAGGATGCGCTGTACCGGCATCCGGCGGTAGCCGAGGCCGCGGTGATCGGCGTTCCGGACGAGAGGTGGGGCGAGACGGTGAAGGCACTCGTCGTGCTCCGGCCGGACGCAGACGTGCGCGAGGCCGAGTTGATCGACCACTGCCGCAGCGTGCTCGCACACTTCAAGTGCCCGACATCAGTGGAGTTCCGCTCGGAGCTCCCACGCACGGCGACGGGCAAGCTCCAGAAGTTCAAGCTGCGCCAGGCCTACTGGGAGGGCCGTGATCGCCTTGTCAACTGAGGCGAACCGCCTTTTGTCACAAGGCGTTTCCCCCTCCAGGGCCGGAGCAGTCTCACCGAGGCATCCAGGCACACCTGCCCCGAAACGCCGCCGTTTTCAACGGCACTCGCCTTTCGCGCGCCGGTGATGCTTGCTTTTCTTACAGAATTCCTCTTGTATGGGTGGGACTTCTCACGTCTCAACAGGAGGTGACGGTGAACAGAACAGAGCTCATCGGTCGAGTGAGCGCGGCGGCGGGATTGGGCCGTCGTGAGGCTGAGTCGGCCATCGAGCACACGATCCACGCGATCACGTCTGCGGTGAAGGGCGGGGACGTCGTGCGGATCACCGGTTTCGGTACGTTCCGTCCGCGCGCCCGTTCCGCTCGCATGGGTCGCAACCCGCAGACGGGTGCGGCAGTTCGAATCCCGGCATCGAAGGGCATCGCCTTCTCGCCGGGTGCCACGTTGAAGGCGGCGCTCAACAGTCGCGGAGCCCTGCCGGCGCCGGGTGCGCCAGCGGCCGCAGCAGCGCCGGCGAAGAAGACTGCCGCCAACAAGGCGCCTGCCAAGAAGGCGGTGGCGAAGAAGGCGCCTGCGAAGGCGGCTCCTGCCAAGAAGACTGCGGCGAACAAGGCGCCTGCGAAGAAGGCTGTGGTGAAGAAGGCCCCGGCCAAGAAGGCTCCGGCCAAGAAGGCCCCCACGACGAAGGCCCCAGCCAAGAAGGCTCCGGCCAAGAAGGCTCCGGCCAAGAAAGCTCCGGCCAAGAAGGCCGCCACGACGAAGGCTTCGGCAAAGAAGACGTCGGCTGCCAAGGCCACGAAGAAGGCCACGAAGAAGCGCTGAGCTCCGCTTCTCAGACTCGTCCGACAGGTCCCGGTGGTCGTTCGACTACCGGGACCTGTCGCGTCCGTCTGGCCCGAGCCTCGCCTTGCCGACGCCGCCACCGCCGGTCAGAGCCGCTCGATCCGCTTGAACGCTTCGCCTCGCTCGAGCCCGGCGAGCGCACCGTGCTCGCCGAGGCGGTTGAGGACGTGACTGCGGAAGCCGGCGATCTCCGGGTTGTCCTCGTCGGGCCACTTGTGTGTGGAGATCCCCATCGTCGAGCGGAACTGGCTCCGATGAGCGAGGAGCGCCTTGATCTTGCGTTCCTCGAAGCCGGTCACGTCCTCCACGTGGTCGGCCTCGTCGGCTTCCCACAGCAGCAGAGTCGTCGGGCGGTGCGGCTCCGTGCCGAGCTCGGGGAAGAAGAGGGGGTCCCTGGCCGCCACGATCCCGTCGGTCACGAGGAAACCGGCATGACGGTGGTCGGGGTGGAGCCGGTAGCGCTTCCATGGATCGTGACCGAGCACCACGTCGGGCTGGACCCTCCGGATCCACGACGCGACTTCGATCCGCTGACGTAGACCGGAGTCGAGCTCACCGTCGTGCCAGCCGAGGAAGACCACCTCGCCCCTGCCACCGAGGGCTCGCGACGCTTCGCGCTGCTCCTCGCGCCGGACTGCAACGAGCTCAGCCGGATCCTGCGAAGCGTCCCAGGTTCCTTTGGACCCGTCCGTGCAGACGAGATGGTGGATCTCGCAACCGCTCGCCGCCCACTTGGCGAGGGTGCCGCCGGCACCGAACTCGATGTCGTCAGGATGGGCTCCTATGGCGAGGGCGATGCTCGGGACGGACAGGTTCGTCGTGGGAGATGTCGGCATGATCGCCGACGATATCGGGGAGGCCGACTGAGGCAGGAAGGTGCAGGCCTCAGCGGGCGAGCAGCTCGAGGTCGGACGGCACGTCGACATCGGCAGCTAGGTCGTCGTCCTCCACGACCTCGCACTCGAGCCCGAGACGCACCGCCTCGGTGAGGTGACGCCCGAACGACCCCGGTCCGTACGAGAAACGGAAGCCCATCCCCACCGGCACCGCGATCACGTTCGTCCCGTCCCGGCGACGGTCTGGCACGATCGTGACCGAGGGAGAGCGACTGCCGGCGTCTCCGATGCGACCGAAGCTGCTCACGCGGGGCAGGTCGGCATGGGCGACTACGACCACCCGGGCGCCGGTGTCCGCCAGGCGGGCGACTCCCTCTTCGACGGCACCCGACAACCCGCGTCCCGGCGTCCAGATGACGGCAGCTCCGAGGGACTCGGCGAATGCCGCCACGTCGTGGTCGTCGCACACGACCGAGACGGGGAAGGGCGACGCGGCGAGGATGACCCGAGCCGCGAGCTCACGCGCGAGCGCCGCACGGCCGGGTTGCGCCAGCACGGGCGCGAGGCGCAGCTTCGAGTCGTGGAACGCCTTCACGGGTACGAGAACTGCCTTCACCCGAGCCATGCTAAGGGGGACGGCTCACCGGGACAGGTAGCCTGACACCGAGTCTCGGAAGGAGCGGCGTGGAGGCCAAGAGCGCACCGGTCTTCGGTTCGAGTTGCCGGGAGGACATCGTCGCGGCACTCCGTACGTTGCTGCTCGCCCGCGGGTCCTCCGAGGAGGAGTTCGAGCGAGCTCTCGCCGAGGATCGGGTGGACCTCCTTGTCATCGACCGCCTGCTCATGCCGCACGAGTCGAGAGACATGACCGGCCCCGAGATCAGCGAGGCCTCGGGTATGCCTCTCGAGGAGGCAGGAAAGCTCTGGCGCGCGCTCGGCTTCCCGGAGCCGGGCGCCACTCCGATGTTCAACGAGCAGGACGTCGACGCGTTGCGCACGATCCGCGGGCTCACCGAGCTCGGCGTCTCGGGAGCGGACACTTCGGTCCAGGTGACACGCGTGCTCGGTCAGTCGATGGCGCGCCTAGCGGACGCGCTCGTCGCGTCCGCCGACGCCGCGGCGCAGGACGGAGGACGTCCCGCGTGGGCGACCGAAGCCGGGGGCGAGGGCCTCCTGCTCGCCGAGGCCATCGCCTTCTCCTCCGAGATTGTGTTCCCGAGCATGGAGAAGCTGCTCGTCTATGCGTGGCGCCGCCACATCCAGGCCGCCGCACGCCGGCTCGCGTCCGTGCGCCGTGACGGCTCGTACGAGAGCTCGATGTTGACGAGGATGACGGTGGGTTTTGCGGACATGGTCGGGTTCACGGCGCTCAGCTCGCAGCTCTCTGCGGATGCTCTGGCCCAGCTGGTCGATCGTTTCGAGGATCTGGCGCACTCCACGGTCGTGGGCGGCGGCGGCCGTCCCGTGAAGATGATCGGTGACGAGGTCATGTTCGTGGCGAGCCAGCCTCTCGACGCCGTGAGGATCGCTCTCTCTCTCGTCGACGCCTACGCGGACGACGAGCTGTTGTCCGATGTCAGGGTGGGCCTGGCTACTGGCCCCGTGCTCTTGCGGGAGGGTGACTTCTTCGGCAGCGTGGTGAATCGCGCCCATCGAACCGTGTCGATCGCGGACGCCGGCACAGTGCTCGCCGGCGACGAGGTCAGGGCGGAGATCCAGGTGCTGCCGGACGGCGACCCCGACGACCTCGTATGGGCGCCCCTCAAGCCGCGCGAGCTGAAGGACATCGGTCGCGTGAAGCTCTGGCAGGTGCGTCATGCCGGTACGGGTACCTCCGAGGAGCGCCGGTCCGGCCACCGGTGGCGCCGCCTCTCGGACATGAGCTCGGAGCTCGCCACGCTCCGCGCACGCGGGGAGCGCGTGATCGGCGCGATGGGTGTGGCTGACGGGGGTCACGCAGGGGCTTCGTGACCACCCTTCCGCGCTTGGTAGCCTCGCCCGCCATGGCTGACGCTCCGGGTCTGCTCGCCGACCGCCTTCTCGAGGGGTCGCTGGCGGACGTTTCCCTACTCGCCGACACAGGAGAGGGGCTCGACACCCGCCTGCTGCCGTCGGCAACCGTCATCAAGATCGGTGGGCAGAGCATCATCGACCGGGGCAGGCGGGCAGTGTTCCCGCTCCTCGAGGAGATCGAGAGCCTCCTTCCGGAGCACCGCCTGATCATCGGCACGGGAGCGGGCACGAGGGCGCGGCATGCCTACAGCGTCGGGGTGGACCTTCGCCTTCCGACGGGCGTCCTCACCATGCTCGGTACCGGTGTGGCGATGCAGAACGCCCGGATCCTCGGCTACCTCCTCGCCAAGCACGGGATCCCCGTGATCACCCCAGTGGAGTTCGCACAGCTCCCGATCTACCTCGAGGAGCGCCATGCCGTCGTCTTCCCCGGCATGCCTCCCTACACCTACTGGGAGCACAATCCGGACGTGGGTCTCATACCGCCGCATCGGACCGACACCGGCACCTACCTCGTCGCCGAGGTATTCGGTGCCCGTTCCATGATCTATGTGAAGGACGAGGACGGCCTGTACAGCGACGACCCGAAGCGGGACCCGAGCGCCCGCTTCATACCGGAGATCGCCGCCGCGGACCTGCTCTCGGAGGACTTCGACGACATCGTGATCGAGAGGGCGGTTCTCGAGTTCATGGGTCGGGCCCGGCACGTCCGCTCAGTGCACATCGTCAACGGCTTGGTGCCCGGCAACCTGACTCGGGCGCTCAAGGGCGAGCACGTCGGGACGATCATCCATGCGTGAGGGAGATGGGATGTCGGTAAACGAAGACGATCAGCTGGACCTCGGCGGGAACCGCCACCTCTCGTCCCTCTTGATGCGAGACTCCCTGCTCTCGCAGGCGACCAGGCTCAGCACGGCGACCGACGTCGTGCCGCTCCTCCCGTTCGTGAAGGTGATCAAGCTCGGCGGCCGAAGCATCATCGACCACGGCAGCGAACGCCTCGGCCCGGTGCTCGACGAGCTCGAGCTCGCGATGAGAGAGCACAAGATCATCATCGGGGTGGGCGGTGGGTCCCGGTCGAGGCACGTGTTCGGGGTCGGCCTCGACCTCGGTCTGCCGACCGGCGTGCTCGCCGCCCTCTCGGCCACCGACGCTGAGCAGAACGCGCACATCGTGGCGGCGTTGCTGGCGCGCTTCGGCGTGGTGTCGCTCCCGCCACCGCTCGTGACGCATCTCCTCCCCGCCTTGCTCAGCCTCGGCAACGCCGTCGTCGTGAACGGGGTGCCCCCGTTCGAGCTCTGGGAGCACCCTCCGATGATCGGGCGCATCCCCGCAAACCGGACCGACGTCGGCATGTACCTGCTCGCGGAGATCTGCGGAGCGGATCGCGTGATCTTGGTGAAGGACGTCGACGGGCTCTACTCGAGCGATCCGAAGACGGATGCCGGTGCTACCCGCTTCGACCGGATGACCGTGGACGAGCTCCGGCAAGGCCGCCCGAAGACACTGCCCTTCGACGAATTGCTCCTCGATCTTCTCCCGCTCGGCCGCCACTGCAGGACCGTGCAGGTCGTGAACGGCACCGTCCCGAAGATGCTCAGCAGAGCGCTCGAGGGTGAGCCGGTTGGCAGCTTGATCGAGGCGCCTCGCCCACTTGGCGGCGAGCCGAGCGGGCCCGATCTCGACGTTGGCTAGAGGAGTTTGGCCGTGGCAGCAGGAGATGACGAAGGACGCCTGAAGCCGGGCCAGCTGGGGAGACGCACCTTCCTCGGCTTGGCCACCCTCGGCGGGGCGGCTGTCGTCGGGGCTGCCTGCACACCCACGAGCACGCCTGGGGCGAAGCTCGCGGCGTCGGACGAGATCTCGCCCGCGAAGCATCCCGACCTGATCCGGGTCGCGACGGTGTACACCCCGTACTCGAGCGGGCTGCTGCCGATGCTCGCCCAGTCGTTCGAGTCCGTGAACCCCGCGCTGCGCGTGGAGTTCCAGCCCACGAACGACGTCTTCACGCCCGGGATCAACGGCGACGCCGATCTCCTGATCGTCCACTTCTTCCACGTCGGCCAGCCATCTCGGCATCCCGGCCGCACCGGTTCGCACACGAAGGTCAAGGGAGTGATCCCGGGAAGCGGAGAGGGACCGGGCACCGGCGGGGGCGCGGGCTCGGGCTCCGGCGGGGGCTCGGGCGCCGGCGGGCGTTCGGGTTCGGGCTCCGGCGGCGGAGGCCACGGGAGCTCGTCGAGCGTCATTCCCGGGAGTGGCGAGGGTGGGGGCACAGGTGGCGGCGGCGGTCCCGGCTCCGGGGTGATCCCCGGAAGCGGCGAGGGCCATCGTCACGGGAACGGCTCGGGGGGTGGAGGTGGCCTCGGCACAGGCGCGGTGGCGAGCGCAGCGCTGCTCCCGGGCAACATGACCTTCCCGGCCGGCGCGAGCTCGGGGACCATGACGACCGGCGCCTTCGTCCTCGAAGGCTACGGCCTCTGGCCGATGGCCGTCTTCGCGAACCAGGCTGTTCTCGTCGGGCCGGTCTCGGATCCCGCAGGCGTGAGGGGCCTGTCGAGCGGCACCGAGGCGGTCCGACGTATCGCGAGCCACGGGAGCGAATTCCTCGCGGCCGCGCTCGACGTGAGGATCGACTTCCTCGACCAGCTGCTGGTATCGGCCGCCAAGGTGGAGCAGGGCGCGTGGTACGTCCGATCGACTGCAGTGGGGACAGCTCTCCTGCAAGAGGCCGCCAGGCTCGGTGCCTATACCGTCTGGGGCGACGAGAGCGCGTCGCTCGGAGTGGTCGAGGGAAAGCTCGAGCCGCTCGTGACGACGGATCCCGTCCTGCAGCGCACCATGGTGAGCATCATCGTGAACCCGCAGCGCGTGGCCGGTGTCAACGCCCCAGGTGCCCGTTCCTTCCAGGAGTACCTGACCACACCGGCGGCTCAGGCTGCGGTGTTGGATTTCAGAGAGCCCGGGTTTGCGAACCCCACGTTCTGGCCCGCCGCCGCCACGAGCGCATAGCGGTCCCGCGACGATGAGGTGCCGGCGTCGCGAGCGGCACGACCGGCGGCCATGTCCGAGCTGATCCGTCGCTTGCGGCCCGGCATCGGGCGCGATCTCGGGATCGTGCTCGCAGCGAGGGCCTTCCTCGGCGGAGCCCGCGCTCTCGCGGGTGTCGTCGCGGCGCTCTATCTGGCATCGGTCGGTTTCTCGGCGCTGAGGATCGGTGTGACGTTCCTCGTCATGACGGCCGCCTCCGCCGTCCTGGCCGTGGCAGTGGGCGCGCTTGCCGACCGGGTCGACCAGCGAGCACTGCTCGTGGCTTCACCCCTCCTGCTCACCGCCGGGGCGCTGATGATGGCCTACTCGGGCCAGGCGATCGTGCTCGAGGTGGGGATCGCCCTCGGGAGCATCGGGCGCGGGCAGGGAGCCGGCGGAGCCTCGGTCGGGCCGCACCAACCCGCCGAATCGGCCTATGTCTCGGCGATAGTGCCTGCTCTCCGGCGGAACTCGACCTTCGCCTGGCTGGCGATCGCCTCGACTGGAGGCGCCCTGCTCGGTAGCCTCCTCGCGGGTACGGCGCGGGCGGTTGGGTTCTCGAGCGCTCCGACGGCGGCCATGGTGAGGAGTGCCACCGTCTCGTACCGTCCTGCGTTCCTCTTCGTCGCGTGGCTGGCCGCGGCGGCGTCGTTCCTCGCCGCGTGGCTGGGGCGCGCCCCGGAGCCACCGGCTGAGCCGGCTGCGCTCCCGGGCGGGGCTGCGGTTCCGGGCGGGGCTGCGGTCCCGGGCGGGGCTGCGGTCTCCGAGCAGGAGCCCGAAGGGCGGCGGGCGCCCCGGACGCGCACTGCAGGGGCGGAGCAGGGCGGCCGCGGACGGGAGTCGGTCGTCGTCCCGCGCCGGTCCTGGCGGGTCCTGTGGCGGTTGCTCCTCACCAATTCCACCAACGGGCTGGCAACTGTCGTCGTAGGGCCGCTCTTCGCCTACTGGCTCCACCGCAGGTTCGGCCCGACGCCCGGCGAGATCGGTGTCGTGTACGCGATAGCGAACGGCGTATCGCTGGCCGCACTGCTGGCAGCCTCGCCGCTCGCCCGGCGCGTCGGCACGGTGAGGTCCGTGGCAGTGCTCCGAGCCGCTCAAGGGCTTCTGCTGCTGCCCCTTGCCTTCGCGCCGGACTTCGCCGTCGCGGGTGTCGTGTTCTCGCTCCGTCAACTCGTGCAGCGACTCGGCATGCCGCTCAGGCAGTCGTACGTACAGGGCGTCGCACATGCTTCCGAGCGTGGCCGGATGGCTGCCTGGTCGAACCTGCCCTCTCAGGGCGTGCAGGCGGGGGCGCATGCCTTGGTGGGGTACTTGTTCGAGGAGGTGAGCCTCGCCGTGCCGTTCCTGATAGCGGCGGCTGCACAGGTGACGAACGCTGCCCTCTGGGCTGGTCTCCTCGGTCCGATCCGTCCGCCCGAGGAGCAGCTGCGTTCGCCCGGCTCCGGCACGGGCGGCGGACACGGCCGAGGGCTGGGCTACGAGGCGGCACTCCCGCTCACCCTCACGCCTCCCGTTCCCGGCGTCCCACCGACGTAGTCGAGGTCGCCGCAACACGGCAGAGGCCGCGCAATCCGGCGCGCGACCCTTTCTCACGCGGCGTTGCGCCGAACCATCGGTGCAGCGCCAGCTGGACCGGACTATCGTCCGCCCATGCGCACGACTCGACGTCTGTTCCTGATCGCGGTTCCGACATCGGTGCTTGCACTGACGACGGCCTTGGCGGTCCCGGCCCTCTTCCGTTCACCGAGCTCGAGCGCCGGGGCGTCGGGCAACGCGCTCACGACCGCCAGCACCAGCTGGCGGCTGCAGGCTCCGGTCGGGTTCACACCGTACGAGTACCACGGGTCGAGCTGCGTGAAGGGGACGAAGACGTGCTGGGTCGTCGGCGGAACCTTCGGCGCCGTCCCCCAGATCGCGAAGACGACCAACGGAGGGCAGAGCTGGAGCCCCGAGGAAGACATCGGCCCGATGCAGAACGGCCTCGACGGCATCTCCTGCCCAACGTCTTCCCGATGCGTCGCAGTCGGGGCGCAGATGGGCCAACCGCAGGACGAACAGGAGCCGAGTGCGGTGCGCACGACCAACGGTGGGCGCAGCTGGTCCTTCCTCACGATGCCTGCATCGGTCTTCACGTCGGCCAGGGCAAATCTGAAGGGCGTCTCGTGCGGCTCGAGCAGCGACTGCGTCGCTGTCGGACTGGGCGGGCTCGTCATCACGACGACGGACTTCGGAAGCTCGTGGAAGGTCGCGACCTCCGGCACGACCAAAGAGCTCACCGGGGCCTCCTGCCCGACTGCCACGACCTGCTTCGCCGTGGGCTACGGCGGCACGGTGCTGAAGAGCACTGACGGCGGCACGTCGTGGAGTGCCGAGACCTCGCCCAACGGCAACGACTTGTATGCCGTCTCGTGCCCGACGCGCAGCGCCTGCGTCGCGACTGGCAGTTCGGGCACGGTGATCGCAACGACCGACGGCGGCTCGTCCTGGAGCCCCCAGACATCGACCGTGAACCAAGACCTGTGGGGCGTGTCCTGTGCGAGCACGACCTCGTGCGTGGCCGCGGGCGCCTCAGGTGCCATCGTCTACACGACTGACGGTGGGACGTTGTGGGCGGCAGGGACGTCCGGCTCGACGGCGACGATCCCTTCGATCGCGTGCTACAGCACCTCGGGGTGCGTCGCGGGCACGAGCCACGTGAACTCGACGACGGGCGCGGATGTGCTCTACACGACCGACGGCGGGAAGAGCTGGGGGATGAAAGAGCCGCGTACGCTTGTGCGCAAACTCGGCACGACCGGGGGCGACTCCATCTCGTGCCCGGCGCCGACGCAGTGCTTCGCCGTCGGCGGTGCGGGGCCGATCAACGGCGGTGCCGGTGCCGACGTGATCTTCGAGACGCTGGACGGCATCCACTGGTTCCAGGTGTACCAGGGGGCTGCCGGGACGGGCGCCCTGCACGCGATCTCGTGCGCGAGCACGTCTGACTGCATCGTCACGGGCTACGAAAAGACCGCGAATACCGGCGTGATCCTTGCCACCACGAACGGCGGGGTGACCTGGAAGTCTCAGACGTCGGGGACCTCCGAGAAACTGTGGGGAGTCTCCTGCCCGGCGGTGAGCACCTGCTTCATCCTCGGGAACGCCGGGACCATCCTGCACACGACCGACGGGGGAGCCGTTTGGACGGCACAGGCATCCGGCGCATCCGATCCGCTCTACGGCGTCTCCTGTCCGACCACGAGTGTCTGCGTCGTCGTCGGAGAACGCAGCACCGTCCTGCACACTTCCAACGGTGGGTCGACGTGGGTCCCCCAGACGAGCCCTGTCACCACGAATCTGCACGGCGTCTCGTGCCACGACACCCTGCACTGCGTGATCACGGGGTTCCCGAGCTCGGGCAATGTGGCCGGCATCTTGTACACGACCGACGGCGGCACCACGTGGAAGCAGCCGTCGCCGGCGATCTCGGTTCCCACGAACGAGACCTGGGGCCTGCCCAGCGTCTCGTGCCGGAACGACTCGGATTGCACGGCGACCGGCGGCACAGGCTTCGATGCGCCGGGGCATCCGCCGCTCATTCTCTCCACGACCGACGGCGGAGCCCAGTGGAAGAGGGACGTTCCGCCCTCGCGTGCCCACGGCACCCCGGGTGTCTCCTGCACGAAGTACGGCTGCTGGGCGACGGGCTTCGGCGGCGCCATCGTCTCGAGCTTCACGCCACCGCTCGGCTACTGGATCGCCGGCTCGAACGGAGCGGTCGCGCACTTCCACGCCTCGAGCGGCTTCGGCTCGCCACGCAAGGTGAGCGACGTCGTCGGGATCGCCGCGACGCCCGACGGCGGGGGATACTGGCTTGCAGGGCGGAACGGGGCCGTGTTCCACTTCGGGGGCGCGAAGTACTACGGCTCGGCACGCACGAGCAAGGTCGACGACATCGTCGGGATCGCCACGACCGAAGACGGCCGCGGCTACTGGCTGGCCGGGGCGAACGGCCACGTCTTCCACTACGGGGACGCGAAGGGATACGGCTCAGCACGCCGGGTGAAGGACATCGTCGCCATCGCCTCGACCCCCGACGGGCGCGGTTACTGGCTGGCCGGGGCGAACGGCCACGTCTACCACTTCGGAGACGCCAAGGGCTACGGCTCGGCCTCGCACCTCAAGTACGCCATCGTCGCCATGGCGACAACGACTGCTGGGAACGGCTACTGGCTGGCGGCCGCCAACGGGTCGGTCTTCCGTTTCGGAGCCGCCAGGTTCCACGGTTCGGCCGCCCACGAGCAGCTCGCCTCCCCGATCGTCGGCATGGCAGCCACGGCCTTCGGCGACGGCTACTGGCTCGTCGAGAAGAACGGGTCGGTCTTCGCCTACGGTGCCGCCAAGTGGCTCGGCCGGCCCCACGTGTCGGACACCATCGGGATGGCGCGCTTCTAGCGCTGAGATTCCCGCCTAGCGACCCGAGCCGGCGCGGACGGACGGAGCAGGCTGGCCAGCACTCAGCTGGTCAGCCTGCGATGGCCGCTCATCAGGCGGCGAGGATTCGCCCGCAGGGCTCCGGGTCGTACCCCTCGAGAGCGCCCAGCTGTGCCGGGAGCTCGCGGCCGGCGAGCACGTCCAACAGCGCCCGGACCTCGACGCTGCCCACGAGCGAACGGGGGATGTGCAGCTCTGACAGCTCCTCCTGCCACGGGATGAACTCGAGACCGTAGGACAAGGCGGCCGGCTCGGAGATGATGGAGGCGTCGGCGAGCCCGGCGGCTATGGCCGACGCCGCGAGGAGGTGGCCGTTCACGACGCTCGCGTAGCCGTTGACGTGTGCGGGCTCGAGCTTCAGCCGGCTGAGCTCGATGTCGAGCAGGCGCCTGGACTCGGCGCCGAGCTCCCGGTTGGCGATGCGGAGGCCAAGGCGCACGACGTCGCCGATGTCGCGGATCTTCCCGCGGTGCCGGGGGTGGAAGGCGAGGCCCTCACGCCAGCCGGCGAACCCGACGACTTCGATCCCGGGACGTGACCGGGTACGGGCTTCGGCGCCGCGATGGATGGCGGCGGCGTGGATGGCGCCAGCTTCGAGGAGCTCCATCGCGTTGGCGTTGCAGGTCGCCCACCACGCCAGGCTCACCGGCGGGTCGTGCCGCTGGAGCGGCCCGAGCAGCAGCGCGAGCGCCGGGTCGCACCCGGCAACCGTCAGCGTCGCGGTCGGGGCCGCGATCCGGCGAGCCTCGATGTCACGTGACCGTGCCGAGCGTGGCCGGGGACCCGAACCGTCGGCGCCGTCCACAGCGATCGGACCCGACGCCAGCGCGGGCGCGAAGCCGGGCACCATCGTGTGATCGCCCGTCAGCGGGAACGCCACGAGATCTCCGGCAACCTCGGCCAGGATCAGCCGGCCCTCGCCGCTCTCGGATCCAGGGGGGTCGGCCGCCACGGCGAGGCGACTCCGGATGGGCGGAGCGTCCGCGGCTGATCCGAAGAGCTCCTCGACGGTCGAGTCGAGCGCAGTCGCGAGCGACAGCGCCACATCGAGTGATGGAGACCATCGTCCCGACTCGATGCCCGAGATGGCCTGCCGGGTGACACCGGCGGTGCGGGCGAGATCTCCCTGAGACAGCCCGCGGGCGAGTCGTGTCAGCCTCAGGCGGTCGTCTGATTGCCGCTTCGCGTCATTAGCCACGAAAGCCTCCCTGCATTGGTGGAGCGTTGCCTAGGTCACGACCACCAGCGGCGTCGGTGCAGTCGCAAGTATTTCCTTACCCACAGTTACAGGTGAGGTCAACAGAAGCGGCAATTCGCAGGTCAGCGCTGTGACCCACTCACCACTGAGAGTGGTGCCCACTGGAGTGTCGGCCGGGACGAGCACGCTCTGGAGGAACTTCGCCCCAGCAGGCCGGCATGACGCGACGCGCCCGCGAACAGTCAGCGCGGAGTCGGGCGAGGCGACGTCGCACGGTTGGAGAGATGTTGCGTCCAGCGCCAGCTCCACCTGCCCGGTGCTCGAGCTTGCCGGCCGCAGCCGGAGGAAGGAGCGGTAGCCGACGAGCTCGGCGACGCGGCGAATCCGTGGAGCCGCCACGAGCTCGTGCGGGTCCCCGACAGCGAGCACTGATCCTGCGTCCATGACGGCGATCCTGTTGCCGAACGCCTGTGCCTCGTGCAGGTCGTGGGTCACGAGGACGGCGATGGCTCCCTCCTCCTCGCATCGCTCCGAGATGAGCTCGTAGCAGTCAGCGCGGGTGGCGGCGTCGAGCGCCGAGACCGGTTCGTCGAGCAGCAGCACGGAGAAACGCCGCGCGAGCGCCCTCGCCAACGCCACCCTCTGGGCCTGTCCACCCGACAGCTCGGCCGGGCGGGCGGACCGGTGGCGGGCGAGACCGAGCCTGCCGATGAGCAGCGCACCGAGTTGCTCGTCAGAGCGCCCGTACGAGACGTTCGCAGCGACGTCGAGATGGGGGAAGAGCGCCGGCGGCTGGCGCACTACGGAGACGTGGTCGACCGCCGCAGCGGGCGGCGCCGTCCCGGCGAGGGTGCTGCGCAGACGGCGGCGGGCCGCCCCCGAGAGCGCGGCGGGCCGCGACAGCACGAGGTCACCGAGCCGGACGGCGCCGGCCGCCGGTTCGACGAGACCGGCCGCCGCGTCGACGATCGTGGTCTTGCCAGCTCCCGATGGACCGAAGAGCGCGAGGCGCTCGCCCGGTTCGATGCGGAGGTCGACGGCGACGTTGAACCCGCGGCGGGGGACCGTGACCGCGATCTCGAGAGCCGGTGCCCCACGGCCGCTCGTCGCCCGGCCGAGGCCGGACTCGAGGCGGGGACCGAGCCCGGGCTCGGCGCCGAGTCCGGTTGCGAGCCGCGTCACGCCGTCTCCTGCTGTTCGCGGGACCGCAGCCCTGCCAGCCCGCCGACAAGCTCTTCGGACAGGAGCGATACGTCGTGCCGTCCCTCGACGTCCCGGGCCCTCGAGCTCCAGAGCAACGTGACGATGGGGAGCGGGAGAACCGCGATGACGAGCAGGAGGGCGTAGGGGAGCGCGCCGTCGAGCCCGAATGCCTGGAGCCCTGTGTCGATGGCCATCGGCAGGCCGGGCGGGTTGTAGGCGATGATGACCACCGCGCCGAAGGCGCCCATCGCCCTGGCCCATGCCATCGAGAGTCCAGCGGCGAGACCCGGAGCGGCGAGGGGCAGCGTCACCCGCCGGAAGGCTGCGAGGGGCGAGTCCCCGAGCAGCAGCGACTCCTCCTCGAGACGCCGCTCGACGGTCGAGAAGGCGGCATGAGCGGCGAGGACGTAGTACGGGGCCGCCTCGTAGAACTCGGCGACGACGAGGGCATAGAACGTGTTGATCCCGAAGATGTTCGGGTTGATGCGGTCGATCGGTCCTCCTATCGGAGACGCGGGTCCGATGAGGAAGATGAGTAGCAGCCCGATCACGAGCGGCGGCATGGCGAGCGGGATGACGAGGCCGGCCTCGACGAGCCGTGGGAACGGGAGGCGTCCACGGGCGAGCAGGTAGGCGAGCGGGGTGCCGAGCGCGACCATGAGCACGAGCGCGATGGCGCTGGCGACGAGCGATCGCCACAGCGGCCCGTAGCCGGGACTTCCTGTCTGTGTGAGCGTGTGGGCGATCCCGTGCCCGGAGATGTGCGCCAGGAGCTCCGCGAGCGGTGCGAGCAGCAGGACCCAGCAGATGGCGGTGCCCGCGAGCGCGGCGGCGGTGCCTGCCCGGCGGATCGCCACAGTCACGCTCCCGAGACCGTTCCTCCGAGGCGGTGGAATGCCGAGAGGACGGGCGGCGGCATTGCGGCCGAGGCCGAGGCTACGCCCGGCGCGAGTTGCAGCACCGGCTTCTCGAGCTGGTAGCCGGCGGACCGGAGCAGCGCCTGGCCCTTCGTCGACAGCATGAAGGCAAGCCACGCTGCATCGGCGCTCGCGTCGGCGCTCGAGCGCGCCTGGCCGCTCGGTGGCAGTACGTAGGTCTCGGTGAGCGTGATGAGGCCGCCCGTGAACGGCCCGGTGGAGAGATCGAGCCGCATCGTGGCGTAGAGGCTCGCGTCGGATGGCGAGGCGAAGTCGAGGCTGGGCGGCAAGGTGATGTAGCGGAGGTGGAACTGGCGCGCCTCTGTCACGAAGTCGCTCCCTGCGTCGACCGAGCCCGACGCGATGTCCGCCGCGATGGCGTCCTCGTCGACGATCTGGCTCGACGAGCCGATCGGGTTGGAGGCCGACGTCCCGAGGATCCTGTCGGCCGTGCCCGCCGGCAGGTGCAGCTCACGTTGCGCGAGACGCACCATGAGGATGAAGAAGGCGCCCTGCGGGTCGGCCGTGGGATCAGTCCTCGCGAGGCGGAACCCTGGCTTCTCCATAAGTGTGAAGAGGTCCTTCAGCGGGCGCTGGCCCGACCGGATGGCGTCGAGCTGCGAGGCGTACTCGCTCTTCGCCGAGTAGGCGACGACGAGGGGATCGGTCGCGAACGCGAGGACGTAATGAGAATGCGCCGGCCACAACGACGTGATCGCCTTCTCGCCTATGGACACGAAGACGCCGGGGCTGAGCTCGCCGTCGAGGATGCCCTGGGCGATGAGCGAGGAACCCGCACCCTTGCCTACGACCTGGTCGCCCGTCGCCTTCTGGAAGGCGGGGACGAGGCTCGTCTGCATGAGGCCGGTGAGCGATCCGGCGTAGTCGACGGTCGCCGTTCCGTGGGCCTCCGCCGTCGGACTGCCACCCCGCCGGTCGGTGGTGCCTGCACTGCCCCCGGAAGAGCTGCAAGCCGCCGTCACGAGGCAGGCAGCTGCCAGAACGACTCCTGCCGCAACACGATGACGGACCATGGGACATGTTAGCGCCGGTGCAAGGAGTGCTGTCGAACTGCAAGTCGGCCTTTCCAGCGGCGCGGTCACTACGGTCGCGACCATGTACTCGGACTCGACCCGGACGACGACAGTCGAAAGGAGCGGGTAGAGCACTGATGCCGTCGCTCCCGTCCCTCCGGGTCGAAGGCCGCTACTTCGCCGACGGCTGCAGTGCCGTCGCCGGCATGGACGAGGTCGGCAGGGGCGCCTGGGCCGGCCCCGTCTCGATCGGGATCGCGGTCGTGACGCCCGGTTGCGGGCGCAGGATCCCGAAGGGCGTGCGCGATTCCAAGCAGCTGCTGTGGGCCGAACGCGAGAAGCTGTTCGTGCCCCTCGGTCGCTCCCTCGCGTCCTGGGCCGTCGGCCACGCCTCGAACGAGGAGTGCGACGCGCTCGGCATGACGATCGCTCAGCGCCTGGCGGCCAAGCGTGCCCTCGAGCAGCTCGATGTGAGGCCCGATGTGGTGTTGCTCGACGGACGTTTCGACTTCCTGGCCGACAAGGTGGCAGGCGTCTCCGACTTCCCGCCGGTGCGCCTCATCGTGAGGGGCGACACGTCGGCGAAATCGATCTCGGCCGCTTCGGTGCTCGCCAAGGTCACCCGGGATCGCCTGATGGCCGAGGAGTCCGAGCACTACCCGTGGTACGGCTTCGAGTCGAACCGGGGCTATCCCGCACCGCTCCACAAGATGGCGCTCGCCTCGTGGGGCTGCACCCCTCTGCATCGCAAGACCTGGGCCTTCGTGGCCGGCCTGCAGTACCGCCCGGCCGGTTGGGAGGAGCTACTGCTTCGGCGAGGGCTCCTTCGGGAGCCCGAGGACGCGCTCGGCGACGATGTTGCGCATGATCTCGTCGGTGCCACCGGCGATCCGCATGCCGGGGACGCCGAGGAGGTATCTGGACCACGCGTAGGTGCCCCACTCGCCTGAGTCGGCGATGATGCGCGGCCCGAGCACCTTGGCGGCGAGCTCGGCCGTTCGCCGCATGTTCTGCGTGAGCGACAGCTTCGCGGTCGAGAGTTCGGGCCCGGGCAGCTGGCCGGCACGGACCTTCGAGAGTGCCCGCTCGGTGTTCCAGCGCGCCACCTGCATGTTGATCCAGAGGTCGGCGTACTCCTGGCGGATAAGCGGGTCGCTCGTCGCCCCGAGGTGGCGCATGAGGTCGAGCAGGCGGGCCGTCGTCCCACCGCCGCCGGCGCCGCCGCCTCCGATCGCGGCACGCTCGTTCATGAGCGTCGTCAGCGCAACGGTCCAGCCGCCGTTCACGTCACCGAGCAGGTGGTCGGCCGGGACGCGCACGTCCGTGAAGAACACCTCGTTGAACGAGGCTCCTCCCGTCATCTGGCGGAGCGGCCGAACCTCGACGCCGGGCGCCTTCATGTCGACGACGAAACCCGACAACCCCTTGTGCTTGGGGGCATCCGGGTCCGTGCGGCAGATGATCTCGCCGATGTCGGAGTACTGGGCGCCGGAGGTCCACACCTTCTGCCCGTTGATGATCCACTCGTCCCCGTCGCGCATTGCCCGGGTCTGGACGCCGGCGAGGTCGCTCCCATTGCTCGGCTCGGAGAACAGCTGGCAGGCGATGATGTCGCCGCGCCAGAGCGGCTTCAGGTAGGCGTGCTTCACCGGCTCGGTCCCGTGGGCGAGGATCGTCGGCGCGATCATCCCGAGGCCGATCATGCGAGGCGCCTGGGTCGGCGTGGCGAACTTCGCCTCCTCGCTCGAGTAGATCCGCTGGTACGAACCGGACAGCCCGCGCCCGCCGTATTCCACGGGGCCCGTGATCCAACCGAAGCCGGCGTCGAAGACCTTCGCCGCCCACCGCTTCGCCTCGGCGACCTCTCGGGCGTCCTGTTCCGGCGTGCGCTCGGCAAGGACGGAGACCTCGTCTGAGCCCTCGCCGAAGACGAGCTTCTCGGGCGGCCTCGGTTCCGCGTTCGCTTCCAGGAAGGCCAGGGCCTCAGCGCGGAAGTCCTCTTCGCTGATCTGAGCGGCGGTGTCGGCCATGGGCTGAGCGTACTCGGCACCGCTGCCGGACTTCCCCGGCGCCTTCAGCTGGTCGAGCCGGTTGCTGTCTCGCCGGCTGTCGT
Organism: Actinomycetes bacterium; assembly: GCA_021838945.1. Classification (GTDB taxonomy): domain Bacteria; phylum Actinomycetota; class Acidimicrobiia; order Acidimicrobiales; family Bog-793; genus JAKCCH01. The sequence continues at coordinate 4,524 of JAKCCH010000002.1, read as the reverse complement.
CTTCATGAGCTCCCAGAGGGCTTCGACGTCGGCCCACTCTGTCGCCTCGGCACCGATCGAGACCCGCACCATCCAATGGCCGTCGAGGATGGCAGGCGTGAGGTGTGCGAGGCCGGACCGGTTTATTGCCTCGCACCACGACAGCGTGTGCGCGTCCAGGTCGTCGCCTGCCAGACCGAGCGGCACGTGGCGAGTGCAGACCGTCTGCAGCTGCACCGGTGCGAGCACCTGCCAGTCCGCCTCGGCTTTTACGAGAGCTGCCAGCCGGGCGGCGTTCTCGAGGTCGCGGCGCAAGCGGGCTCGGATCGCCTCCGGTCCGTCGAGGCGCAGCTGGAACCACAGCTTGAGGGCCCGAAAGCGCCGCCCGAGTGGCAGGCCCCAGTCTCGGAACTGCACCACTGACCCATCGACTGACGAGCGGAGGTAGCTCGGGTCGGTCGCGAGGACCCTCACCAGCTCGGGCGGGTCCTTCACATAGAAGAGAGAGGTCTCGAGCACCGATCCCATCCACTTGTGCGGGTTCCAGCAGAGCGAGTCGGCTTCCTCGATGCCGTCGAAGAGGTGGCGATGCTCGGCGAGCAACATGGCAGATCCCGCCATGGCGGCATCCACGTGGACGAACGCTCCGTGAGCGCGCGCCACCTCGTTGACGGCTCGCAGCGGATCGAAGCCCGCCGTCCCCGTCGTCCCCGCCGTCGCCACCACGACCGCCGGTCTCCGGCCGGAGCGCTCGTCGGCGGACATGAGCGAGTCCAGCTCGTGCGGCTCCATCGCCCGGTCGGGCGCCGGAGCCGGGACGTACCGCAGGTTGTCTGCGCCGTACCCGGCGAGGAGCGCCGCCTTCGTCACCGACGAGTGCGCCTGCTCGGAGCAGTAGGCGACGAGCGGTGCCCGCTCGGCCTGAAGGCCGCCGCGGCGTTGCGAGCCGTCGCTCGCTCGCTCCCGCGCCACGAGCAGTGCGACGAGGCACGCCGTCGAGGCGCCGTCGGTGATCGTGCCGTGCCAGGCCTCGGACAGTCCGGTCAGCCGGCGCAGCCAGTCACACACCACTTGCTCGACCTCGGTCAGGGCCGGCGCAGACTGCCAGGTGATGCCGAGGGCACCGATGCCCGACGCCGCGATGTCGCCGAGGACGGACGAGAGCGAAGCGTTCGACGGGAACCAGGCGAAGTTGCGCGGGTGCTGCGCGTGTGTGAGCCCCGGCACAACGATCGAGTCGAGGTCGTCGAGCAGTGCTCGGACGGGTTCCGATGCCTCGGGCGGCAGCTCCGGCAGCGCGGAGCGTACGTCGCTTGGCTGGACCGAGGAGCGCACGGGAAGCGACCCGACTCGCAGCCGGTAGTCCGCGATCCAGTCGATCAGCTCGTGACCTGCAGCTCGAAACTCCTCGGGGTTCATCCCCCCATTGTCGAGCACGCCCCGAGGCGTTCGCCATGAGCGGCCGCGAGCGGAGTAACTTGGCCACGTATCCATCCGGAGGTCGACCAGGACATGTCCGTAACGGACCCGTGGGAAGCAGTACTCGAGCGAATCGACGACGCCGCCGCACTGATCGGGCTCAATCCCGATGTGCACGGGCTGCTCCGCCATCCGACACGGGTGCTCGAGGTGGCGATCCCCGTCCGGATGGACAACGGGAAGATCGAGGTCTTCACAGGCTGGCGGGTCCACCACGACATCAGCCGGGGTCCGGGCAAGGGAGGAATCCGCTTCCACCAGACCGTTACGGCGCACGAGGTGATGGCGCTCGCGGCCGAGATGACGCTCAAGTGCGCCGTCGTGGACATCCCCTTCGGCGGGGCGAAGGGCGGCGTGCAGGTCGACCCGATGTCCCTCTCCGACGCCGAGCTCGAACGGCTGACGCGCCGCTACACGATCGACATCTCCTCCCTCCTCGGGCCGGACCGCGACGTGCCCGCTCCGGACGTCAACACGGACGCCCGTGTGATGGCATGGGTCATGGACACCATCTCGATGGTGCGCGGCGAGGCCCTGCCCGGCGTGGTGACCGGCAAGCCGCTCGCCATCGGCGGGAGCCGCGGCCACGTCGGTGCGACGAGCCAGGGCGTGCTCATCTGCATCCGTTCGATCTTCCACGAGCTCGGGATGTCGATGGCCGGGGCCCGAGCCGTCGTGCAGGGCCACGGCAAGGTGGGTGGGCCCCTGTGCTACCTGCTCTCGTCGGCAGGCATGCGGGTCGTCGCCGTCACGGACGCTGGCGGCGGCGTCTACAACCCCGCCGGGCTCGACACGCTCGCGTTGGCTGACCACGTGGCGAGGCGGGGGACGGTGGACGGTTTCGAGCTGGCAGATCCCCTCGAGCCCTCGAAGATCTGGGAGATCGAGTGCGAGCTCGCCGTCCCGGCTGCTCTCGACGGGACGATCACAGCCGAGGTGGCCGAGACGATCGGCGCCAAGGTGATCGTCGAGGCGGCGAACGGGCCGACGCTTCCCGAGGCCGACCCGGTCCTCGAGCGTCGCGGCGTCGTCCTCGTCCCCGACATCCTCGCCAACGCGGGCGGCGTGACGGCCTCCTACTTCGAATGGGCGCAGTCGCGCCAGGGCTTTGCCTGGGAAGAGCAGGTCGTCGCCGAGCGCTTGCGCCGGATCATGGAGAGCGCCTTCCAGGCCGTCTGGGACCGCTCGCGTGACCTGAAGGTGACGCTGCGGCGCGGTGCCGCCGCCGTCGCGCTCGAGCGGCTCGAAGAGGCCATCACGTTCCGGGGGCTCTTCCCGTAGACGAAGTCCCCCCCCGGCCCGGCACCGACGCCACCGCCTGAATCCCGATCCGGCGTCCCTGGCGGAGCTCGCGCCTCTGCTCGTGACCGCCTTCGTCGGTGGCGCCCTGGCGGATGCGCTCGACCCGGCGAAGCCGGGCGAGGCGGGAGGGGCGGGTGGGGCAAATCCTCACGCATTGCCACCAGACGCGGTCGTCTGCTCGCCATACTTGGGACGTGCCCGGGACGTACCGCGGCCGGACGGGGGCAGGTGATGCTGGTGGTTGTGGGACCCGGGAGGGGTGGCTGGACCTGATGCAGTCGAGACTCCACATCGGGTTGCCGCGCGTCCCTGCCGCTCTCACGCTGCTCGCTGCCGGTGCTCTGCTGGCCGCGTGCTCCACCACTCCATCCGGTGTCTCGCAGCCGACGCAGCCGCCCTCGACCGGCGCTCCGACGAGCAGCACGGCGGTCGTCGGCGCCACATCGACGACCTCGCTCTCGGGCGGGACGTCCAGCACGACTACCCCCTCCTCGACGGGAGTTGCGGATCCTCCCTGCGCGAAGGCAGCGCTCTCGATGTCGCCGGACAGGACGGAGGGCGCGGCCGGCACGATCTACATCGGCTTCACGATTGCCGACAACTCCGCACGGGTCTGCAGCATCGACGGCTACCCGGCGATCGGACTCGCCGGCCCGTCCGGCGCTGTGGTGCCGGTGGTGTCGCACCAGGGTCAGGGAACGATCTTCGGGGACTCGCCGACGACCGTCACGATGACGCCGGGGGGCGCGGCGGGAGCCGGTTTCGTGCTGTCCTACAGCGACGTCCAACAGAACGGCCAGACGAGTTGCCCCGAGGTCACGACGATCGACATCACGATGCCGGGGCAGACCTCACCCTTCACGGTGCACGAGCAGCGGTTCTACCCCTGCGGGGCGCCGAACGTGTCCGTCTCGGCCATTGTCGGGGTCACGGAGTACCACGCCCAGTACGCGCACTGATGTGGCTGCGCGCACCAGTCGACGTGTCTCCGGCCATCTGTCTCGACACATGCAGACCTTGTTTGCATGACGCTCCCGGCCCGGTGGGTGGCGGCGCCGCACAGGTACACGTGCGGGTTGTGCACGGATGCCACGGGGGATACCACGGGCTCTGACGCTACTCAGCGCTCAACCCGGCGGGTCAGACGGGTCGGCCTCCGTCTCAGCCGGCTTCGACGTCGATGAGGGAGAACTTCATGACGTCGACGAGGCCTTTGTCCGTGATCCGGAGCTCGGGTAGCACGGAGAGACCGAGAAAGCTCAGCTGCATGAACGGCGCCTCGATCTCCACGCCGAGCCCGCTCGTCGCCGCTTTCGCGAGCCGCTCGACCTCCTCTGCGACGTCCTCGGCACACCGATCCGACATGAGCCCACCGATCGGGAGGCGGACCTCCGCGAGCACCTTCCCGTCGAGGACCGCCACTTGGCCACCGCCGATCTCGGCAAGGCGGGCGACTGCCGCCGCCATCTCGGCCGGCCCCTCCACACCGATGGAACCCACCACCATGCAGTTGTGAGCGTCATGAGCGACCGTTGACGCGATGGCGCCTCGTCTCAAGCCGAAACCCCGCACATACCCGAGCCCGATCCTCCCCGTCTCCCGGTGGCGCTCGACGACGCCGATCCTCGCGACGTCGCTACCGGCGTCCGCAAGGTCGACTTCGACGTTCCGGGTCGAGAGCGTCCGTGACGCGATGCCGATCACGTGCGCCCGTCCGCTCGGCGGCGGCGTGATCGTGAGCGCCTCGGGGCCGGGCGGCCTCGG